>NZ_LBHW02000007.1:0-218180 GCF_001005835.2 Achromobacter sp. LC458 | reverse complement strand
TACCGCAGGAAGGAATGTTTGATCCGACAGCCCTGACGGCGCAGTTTTATTTCCATAGCGCTAGTCTGGCGCTGATTGGTTGGATTAGTCTTGCGTTCGGTGGCCGGCACTATTCTGCCGCACTTGATGCGGTTGAAGACCTTCGTCGCCTTGGATTACTAGCGGCAATATGGGCTTACCGGTTGAGCGAGCGGCGGCCTGTCAACCAATTGCGACAGGAGGCCCCGTTTCTGGCTATGCGACCTCCTGCAAGCCTGTCTAGCAGGCTATCCGATCTCGTCGTCATTCAGAGTGAATCATTTTTCGATGTTCGTCGACTTTATCCAGCGGAGGTGCGCCAAGATGTTCTAGCCAACTTTGACCTCCTCAAGGCCGAGGCAGCGCAGTACGGTCGCCTACAGGTCGAGGCATTTGGCGCCAACACGGTGCGAACGGAATTTGGATTTCTAACGGGCGTGCCGGTCCAAAAATTAGGAATTCATCGCTACAACCCCTATCGCAAGCTTGCTATGGAGACGTTTCCGTCCCTTGCCTCTTACCTTAAGAGCATCGGATATCGGACCATTTGCGTACACCCGTATCACCGTAGCTTTTATCGCCGGCACAAAGTGCTGCCCAACTTGGGTTTTGACGAGTTCATAGATATTGATGCCTTCCATGGAGCTCAACGCGAGGGGGCTTATGTTGGGGATCAAGCGCTCGGTGAAATGGTTAGAAATTTACTTGAACGATCAACGGATGCTCCCCTTTTTATTCACGTCATCACGATGGAGAATCACGGTCCTCTCCATTGGGAGAGTGTGGGAGCGGAAGACGTGGAAAATGCCCTATTGTGCAAGTCGCCACCGGACTGCAACGACCTCGTTGCATATGTTAGGCACCTGCGCAATGCAGACGCGATGTTCGGTTCAATGCGCAGATTTTTGCTTGATGGGGAGCGGGCAACCACCCTATGCGTATTCGGCGACCATGTGCCCATCATGCCCAAGGTCTATCAGCAGCTTGGGGAGTCGGACGGGACAACCGACTATGTGATCTGGCGTTCTACGGGCGAAGGTGCCAGCGTTCAGCACGATCAGGGCGTGACAGAACTCGCACTGGCGGTGTTAGGAGTCTTAGATCTGCATGGCGGGAAGTACCAATGAGCCAGTGGAGGAGCCAACGTGCTCCGCAAGTCACAGTCAATACATTTTGGAACAAAGGGCACGATTTAAAATATGTTTTGGCGCATGAGTTACGGAGTCCGTTTCAATTGCCGGTACAATCGCGCCCCAAGCTTTCCAGGCTGGGCGCAGTTAGGATGACGGCGTAAATGCTCGCAAAGATTGCAGCATTTTGTAGATTTGCACACATTAAATGACAAATTTTGAAAAATTAAAGTCCAAACGCCTCATGCTTTGGCTTGTGGGTATGCCAATGCTCGTTGCATCGATCTACTACGGCTTTTTTGCGCTCGATCGTTTCGTCAGCTCAGCTCAAGTAGCGGTTCGTCAAGTGGGTAACAATGAAGCCCCGCAAATGCCCGGCCTGGCTGTCATGCTAAGCGGACTAAATCCCACTTCGCGGGAAGAAACACTTTACTTGCGTGAATATCTGACGTCGCAGGATATGCTCAATGTTCTTGAGGAAAAATTAGCTTGGTCGAAGCACTATGCCGGCCGTTGGCGCGATCCGATATATTTCCTGAGTGAACGCTCAGCCCGCGAAGATATGCTCGATTATTACCGTCGCGTAGTCTCGGCGCACTTTGATGAACAAACGGGCCTGTTGCGCATCAGTGTCGAAGCATTTGACTCGGAATTTGCTGAAGAAATATTAAAAGTGATGCAAGGGCAAAGCGAGAGATTCGTGAACGAGTTGTCTCACCGAATGGCCCGAGAACAAATGGCGTTTGCTCAAAGCGAACTCGCGAAGGCACGTCTCGCGTATGAAGATAAGCGAGAGGCACTCCTAAGCTTTCAAGGTAAAAATAATCTGCTGGATGCCGAAGCTACTGCGAAAGCGCGATCTGCCGTTATCAGCGAATTGGAAGGCAAATTGACAATGGAAAGAGCGACCCTAAAAGGTCTGCTCGCGACCCTTCAAGACGGGACGCCCCAGGTACGTCAACAGCGTGTGCGTATTAAAGCGTTGGAGCAACAATTGGTTTCTGAGAATCACAGGCTTGTTTCTCAGAAAGATGGAGATCAGTTAAATGTGGTGGCTTCGCGTTATCGCAATCTGATGATTGATGCATCTATCGCGGAAGAAACATATAAGCTTGCGGTAGGATCGGTGGAATCGGCTCGAATTGAAGCGAGTAAGAAAATTCGCAGTCTGGTGACAGTGGTTTCTCCCAATATGCCAGACAAGGCCATTTATCCTGAGCGGATCTACAACCTAATTACGCTTTTTATAGGTTTGCTGATTTTTTACGGTATCGCCCGATTCGTCATTGCCACTATCGAAGATCATCGAGACTAGCGGATATAGAACCATGAGCTTTTTGAAGTCTTCATCGGTACTTCGTACCGTCGTCCTTGCTATTCCACTGGTTTTGACTGGATGCGGTAGTTTGTTATCCGGTGCTGGCCCCTCCCGTTACGCGGTCGAGCACAGCACAGAAACTCAAAATTACAAGATTATCGACCTTTCCGCCGACACTATCGCGCCATATATGCGACCTGCGGACGCTGAGGCGCTGAGCACGGTCGCTTTACCCTCCGTGCCGGAGGTTCGTCTCGTGCCCGGAGATGTTTTGCGCGTCATGATCGCCGATAGTGCCTCGGAAGGTTCCCTGTTCGCGCCGTTGGCGGCAGGTGGGACCGTTTTTGACCATGTGCGCGTTGATAGCCGAGGCATGTTGTCTTTACCGTACGTTGGCCGTCAATCGGTCAAAGGAAAGACCTTGCCGGAAGTTGAGGACGTTATTAAGAGCAAACTTAAGGGCATCGTGAGCGATGTGCAAGTGCAGGTTGACGTTACTGGTGACTTGTCCGGTTCAGTGCTGGTTGCTGGCGCAGTCAAATCGCCGGGACGATTTTCAGCGCTTGAAGGGCCTTTGACTCTTTTGGACGCGATCAACAGGGCGGGCGGCACCCAATTGGAGCCCCACCTGAGTAAGGTGGTGGTAAGAACCGGCCAGCAATCTTACGCATATAACTATGAAGATCTGCTATCGGGAAAGAATCAGATTGTCCCGCCGGGCGCAGAAATTGTTGTGGAGCGTGCGCGCAAGCGTTTCGTTGCCATGGGCGCCGTAGGGGATCCCGGGCTGCATGACCTGCCTTCCAGCAATCCGAGCCTTTTGGAAGTCCTTGGCAGCGTGAAGGGCTTGAATGAAATGAAGGCGGATGCGAGCGGAGTTTTCATTTTTCGGTTGATTGACCGCAAGGATCCTGAAACTGGTGAGGTTGAGTCTAAGGCTGAGGTTTTTCGCTTGAATATGAAAGAGCCAGCTGCAATGTTTCTTGCGCGCCAGTTTTTGGTGCAGCCCGAAGATGCCGTGTATGTGACGAACGCAGCAATATACGAGTGGCAGAAGATCATTACTCCTATAGTTCAAGTACTCGTGTTGGGACGTGTGGTCGATGCAATGTAAGAGGGACGCATGAAACTACGTACTCCATGGCAGATCTCACGCTCAGTCATCTTCGCTCTAGTGCTGCGGGAGATGCAGACTCGCTTTGGTGCGCGAAGGATGGGTGCGTTTTGGATGTTGTTCGAACCGATTTCTCATGTGGCAGTGATGGTTCTCATCATTGCCGTGATTCGAGGTAGACACGCAGCCGGATTCGACTACCCGGTATTTTTGTTAGCAGGAATGGTTCCATTTTTTTTGATGAGAAATATCTCCTTAAAAATGATGGATTCCGTGTCTGCAAACAAGTCCTTATTCGCCTATCCAAATATCAAGCCCTTTGACACGTTTGTGGCTCGAGCAATAATAGAATGCGCTCTTTCCTTTTCTTTGTACGTAATTTTGATGGCGGCATTAGGATTTTGGGCGAACTATGATGTAGGTATTGCGAGCCCGCTAAGATGGATTTTCGCATTGGGAACGGGTGTGATTTTTGCCTTTGGGCTTGGATTGATTTTGTGCGTAGTGGCAGAAATAATGCCAAATTCGCGTACGTTCATTCGTATTCTGTTCATGCCCCTTTACTTGCTTGCCGGTATTATTTTTCCCATATGGACAATACCTTCTAAGTACCTTGAGTGGTTGCTATGGAATCCTTATCTTCATATTGTCGATAATTTGCGGTACTCAGTGTTTGACAATTATCCACGAGTGGAAGGCGTCAGCTTTAGATACCCCTTTGAATGTGCGCTTGTGGTCCTGTTTGTCGGTATGGCGCTATATCGTGCGAAACGTCGGGAGCTGCTGGCCATATGATTGAGCTAAAAAACGTCACAAAGTCATATTTGCACCACCGAGGAGGGAGAAAGTTTGTATTTAAGGATCTTTCTTTTGTCATTCCCTCGGGTAAAAGCGTGGCTTTAATCGGTAAAAACGGTGTGGGGAAGTCGACGCTTATGCGGCTCTTGGGAGGCTTAGACGTACCTGACTCAGGGTCTATCCACTGCGATCGGAGCATTTCTTGGCCTGTTGGTCTAGCAGGTGGGTTCCAAGGCAGTCTCACTGGGCGGGAAAACGTCAAATTTGTTTGCCGTGTGCAGGGGGATAGAGGCGAGGATCTCCGCAAGCGAGTCGCTTATGTTGAGGAGTTTGCCGAGATTGGAGAGTATTTTGACCTTCCCGTCAAAACATATTCGTCGGGAATGCGGGGAAGGGTTGCATTTGGCTTGAGCCTAGCATTTGATTTTGGCTATTACTTGGTTGACGAGGCGATGTCAGTTGGTGACGCGCATTTTCGGGAAAAGGCGAGTCTTGAATTCAAGAGTCGCGTAGGGAAGGCCAACTTGATCCTAGTCACACACGGCATGGGGCAGGTCCGAAAGATGTGCGATTGTGTGGTGCTCCTGAAAGCCGGTTCCATACAGTTGTATGACGACGTGGAAGAGGGGATCTCGGAGTATCAAAAAGATTGATCGCTTCTATTCAGTCGAGAATATTCGTGGTGATTGATCATGGCTAAAGTGGCTGAAAATAAATGGGTTTTGGTTTGAAAGTTATTTATAACCACATTAAGGTCAAAGCGAATGAGCTGATCTACGGGCTTGGAGACGTTTTTCCGGGTCGGCGGTCGGATGTTCGACGGACGCTAAACGAGACTTTTGCTCGTCGCGATCGTATTTTCTTTCGAAAAAAGAAAGTTCAAGCGAAAGATTATCCATTCGTGGTGCATGACCCCTATGAAATTTTCGGCCCTGACGTTAAGTTTGGCGATTTTTCTTTAGTAGGGGATAACTGGGTAAACGGAACTGGGAAGCCAGTAGCGCTGCTGTGGGGGTTTAATAATTGGAAGTGGGGGTTCGTTGCTGAGTATTTGAGCGAGTATCGTGTGGGCTTTGCTCCGAGGAAGATGAGCACTATCACATCGTTGCTCTCCACTCGACGATTTCCCCTGCCAGTACAGTGCTTTATTTTTTGGGGTTTTACAGAAACGAAAGGCGTAAGGAATTTTGCTCAGAAAAGGAAAATTCCTATTCTGCGGATGGAAGATGGCTTCCTACGCTCGTCAACGTTGGGAGCATCTCATTCCACACCATACTCCCTGGTACTTGACGCGACCGGGTTGCACTACGACCCATCTGCTCCGTCGGATCTCGAAAATATTCTGAATACGCATCAGTTCTCGGCACTGCAGCTTGCCGAGGCTACGCGCTGCATGGCGCTTATGCGTTCATTGTCATTGTCCAAATATAATCCTCCTGCCGTTACTAAGACGGGGGGGAGAGCGCTTGCTCTGCGTAGGCGGGTTGCCGTCGTGGGCCAAGTGGATAATGATATGGCCATGCGTCTTGGAAATCCCGATCGTTGGACGATGATCGAATTAATCCGTCTAGCGAAGTTCGAGAATCCCGATGCGGACATCGTCTACCGACCGCATCCCGATGTATATCAAGGGTTTCAACGAAGCCGATTTCGTAGCCGGCCGGTAGCTATGATCTGTGAGATACAGTCACCAGACGTGCCAATGGCCGAGTTTCTGGACGGCGTCGACCATGTTTACACGGTTACTTCTCTGGCCGGGTTAGAGGCGCTCTTACGAGGTAAAAGGGTAACAGTTGTAGGTGCCGCATTTTATGCTGGATGGGGCTTAACTGATGACCGCGTATTATTTCCGCGTAGGCAAGCCAAGCGAACTGTAGAAGAGCTATTTCACGCCGTATATCTGACGTATCCACGCTATCTCGCTTCCATCGACTGTGCCGACATCGCGTTCCATGCAACGTGCCTCAGAATCAAAGCCGACATGTCGGTGGTGGGTTTTGACGATGCGAAGAAGACGGACGCGACAAGGCTCGAGGACGCACTTAAGCTAGCAAGAACGGACTTTTGGCCGAGCATCCTGTTCCGGGCAGACGCAGTGCCTCTGGATTCGGTCCTATCCGCAATCGATTTTTCGTCATTTCTTGCACACGATACCGGTAGGATTTACCAGAAGCTTTTTGTCCACCTGATATTAGGGAAGTTGTGCAGTTTGGCGGGGCGGGATGCATTTTTGACGCAGGTCCGAAGATTTATCGATGTGGATGTTCTTGGCGAGGTTCTTTTAAAGCTCCGCCGATATTCGCCGGGGACTTACGTAACGCGGCATATGGCTTGGTTGCTCGCAGAAGCGCGAGAAGATGCAATTGCACATGAAGTTTTGGTCGCGCGTATTCAGAAATACGTGGAATTTCAGAACAGGACCATGACTTCTGGCGCAGTGACAGCGGACGGGGACGAGGGAAGTTCACCCTTAATGGAGCCAGCCGAGTATGTGTCGGACGAGCAGAGAGTGCTGTTGCAAGAAATGCTCGATCTGCATATTGGTAATAAGGAGTTCGTGAAAGCAGTCGATGTTATCTGCTTGTTGGCGGTGACAGGACACGGCACGATGAGCATCGCGCTGAAGGCGGCCCGCATTGCTACCGCAATTTTCGACGTGCATTCTGCCAGGGATATTGCCGTATTTTGTCAGAAGGGTGATCTTTATGCGGAGAACCGGAGAGCATTGTCGTTATTCTTAGCAAACCTTCCGACCGATCCCACTGCATACCCTTCGCTCCAATTACAGCAGAATCTTGCGCTGGAGCTAAAACTGAATCCTGAGCGTATTAATAACTGCTTCACATTAAGTCGCCAATTCATGGAAGACCGTGCTCGGATAGATCAAGTCGTCGTGTCTTGGTTGGGCATGGATAACGAGCAGACCATTCAAAAAGCGATGGCATATTTAGAAGTCGGCCAGCCGGCGCGCGCGCGCTCCATTGTTGAAAGCGTTTTACGCTCGGAAGGGGAAAGCGATAGGACTCGCGTCGCTTATGCGAAAGTTTTGGTCGCATGTGGTCAGCATGAGGGCGCGCTGAAGGTTCTTGCCGTCGCTCGAAACCTGCAGCCTACTGAAGCTAATTACAAGGAATCCTTAAGATTAATGAGTTTCTTGGGCCACTTTTCAGAAGCAAAAGTCCTCATAAAGGACGCTCAACTCAAGCGTATTGATGTGGGTGAGGCCTTTATTATGCCCTCTCATCTAGGTTTGAAAGAGATCGAGGCGGGATATAAGTGTTATTTAAATGTTCCATTCCGCGAGCAGGTCATCAAGTATTATGGTGAGAAGTACTATTCAGAAGAGAGCATCGAGAATATTGATGATGGATTGGTCATCATGGCTGTTTATGGGCCGGGCGATGAGGTCAGATTCGCTTCTCTGTATGAAGACTTTATTCGAAAATTTGGGGCTGGTAAGTTCCGATTGACTTGCGATTATCGGTTTGAATCATTATTTTCTCGATCCTTTCCTGATATTAGCTTCATTCCTGTGAGACGTTCTCGAGGTTTTTCGCAAAGTTATCCCAGAGAAATTTATAATAATCTCCCTGGCGCGGAATTGTGTGTGATGCTTGACAACGAGACAATCACTCCAATAGAAAACGCCAGCAGTATCGTGATGGTGACTGATCTAATTTGGCAGTTTCGGAAGACATATGACTGCTTCCCGGGACGTCCATATTTGAAGTGCGATGAAGCTCTCGTGGACGTTCATAGAACACGTCTGGCGGGCGGGCCGGTTTATGTTGGCCTTTGCTGGAGGAGCAGCTTGGCGACATATGCGCGCAGTATTCATTATTTAACCGTTGAAGAGATTGCACCGATTTTTTCGATTCCAAATATCATTTATGTGAATATGCAGTATGACGATTGTGCCGAAGAGTTGGCTTGGGTTGAGGAGAGATTCCCGGGCAAGATCGTCGATTTCTCAGATATTGACCAATACAATGATTTTGATGCTGTGGCCGCATTGATGAAATGTGTTGATCTTGTGGTGTCTCCCGCGACGTCGGTTGTGGAGCTTGCGGGCGCAGTTGGTTGTGAAGCGTGGTTACTTTCGAATTCTGCGGAATTGCATTGGCGGAAGTTGGACGATCAGGGTTCCGATGTGTGGCATAACACAACCCGGCATGTTGAGGGGAGCGTTTTGGGTGACAAGAATACGCTTGTAGAGAATCTTCGCAATCAGTTGATGATGTTTTCTGAAAATCGAGCCAGAGTATGCGTCGACGTTGCTGACGGGCCTATGCAATTTCAGTGATTCGGTGGAATGAAAACGGCTATGAATTTGATCGAACAAGTTGGACAGACAGCGGGGACGAGAGATCTGATATTGACGACATTCCCGGAACATCGTTCGGGAAACGTCGGTGATCATTTGATCACGCATTCTCTGGTCAAGTTGCTAGCTCGCCGCATTCCGGATTTTGCTCCGAAAGTGTTATTTCGCGAGGAGAGTTTGGATGGCTTTGCGGATGGCACCTTGCGGAGCATCATCGCTCCGGGATTTTCTGTGCTTGACGAAACATACCCCAAACTTTTTGGCCTCTATTCAGACATCGAGAGACTGAGAGATTTCTACCCAATCGGTTGCTCGTTTCAACACACACTGCCGGCGCACTCCGCATTCCACGAGCATAGGTACGGGGAGGCAACTCTAGCTTTCTTGAAAATGGTGGTAGGTCGTTCAGGGCCTTTGCCGTGTAGAGACCAACTTATCGTAGATATGCTGATGAAAAATGGCATCGACGCTTTATATAGCGGCGACCTGGCTATCTATGATGAGGATCGGATCGGCACCCAGTTTTCCGCTCCTCGGAGCATCAAGTCGATAGTGGTTTCTGTACAGCATCATGATCGCTATGACGATCAATCGTTCGAGCTACTGAGGCAAGTAAAGGCAAGATTCGACTCGGCCCGGCTGTTCATTGCGATGCACAGCAAGCCTAATAAGCGTTCACTGAAGGTCGTTGCCTTTGCGGCAGGCCTGGGGTTCGAGACATTGTCTTTGAGTGGTGACGTCGAGAATCTGCGCGCTTATGATGCAATAGATTTGCATATTGGCTATAGATTGCATGGTCATATCGCATTTTTGCGCCAGCGGAAGCCGTCCGTGCTTTTGATCGAAGATGCACGTTCTTTTGGCTTGGCCAACACTCCGGGTACGGCGGTAGGTTGCTTCGATGCTTTGTCTATGGACACAATGGCGGGCGATATTGAAGTTCCTGGTCGTGTGCTTGAGTACGTCGAAGCACAGATAAAAAACGGGTTTTCTGATTACAATTCTGTTTTTGAGTTTGTAGACGCTACTTACGCGACGGTTATAAAGCCATATTTTGACAAATTGGCTAAAAAGATTGCGCAGTAGTTAATTTTTGAATTTCTTTTGGATTTATAAATAAATGCTCAGCGATAAAACTATCCTCGTGACCGGCGGAACGGGTTCCTTCGGCAATACTTTTGTGCCGATGACGCTGGCCAAGTACAACCCGAAGAAGATCATCATCCTGTCCCGCGATGAAATGAAGCAATGGGATATGGCTAAGAAGTTCCATAACGATCCCCGCGTTCGTTTCTTCATCGGCGATGTGCGCGATCGTGAGCGCCTCTATCGTGCGCTGGATGGCGTTGACTTCGTGGTCCACGCCGCGGCGACCAAGATCGTGCCGACCGCTGAGTACAACCCTTTTGAATGCGTGAAGACCAACGTTGATGGCGCGATGAACCTGATTGACGCGTGCATCGACAAAGGCGTGAAGCGCGTGGTTGCGCTGTCGACCGACAAGGCTAGCAGCCCGATCAATTTGTACGGTGCCACGAAGTTGGCGTCCGACAAATTGTTCGTGGCGGGCAATGCTTATTCCGGCGAGCACGGTACGCGATTTGCGGTGGTGCGCTATGGCAACGTCATGGGTTCGCGCGGTTCGGTTATTCCGTTCTTCATGTCGATCAAAGACAAGGGCGTCCTGCCGGTGACCGATGAACGCATGACGCGCTTCATGATCTCGCTGGAGCAGGGCGTTGAGCTCGTGTGGCACGCTTTCGAGGATATGATCGGCGGCGAAATCTACGTCAAGAAAATCCCGTCGATGAAGGTCACGGATCTTGCCCGCGTGGTCGCGCCGGAAGCCCGCCAGGAAATCGTCGGAATTCGTCCGGGCGAAAAACTGCATGAACAGATGATTGGTGCGGAAGATTCATTCCACACGTTTGAGTACCCCGAGCACTACAAGATTCTGCCCGCCATCAATGGTTGGTCGGATTCGCCTGAGCGTATCAAGGATGGCAAGCGCGTGCCGGAAGGTTTTGTTTATGCCAGCGACAATAACCGCGAGTGGATGTCGGACGCCGATCTGCAACATTGGATCGACGTGAATCGCGAGAAGATCGGGAGCATCTGATCATGATTCCGTACGGTCGTCAGGATATTTCGCAGGCTGATATCGACATTGTCGTCAACGTGTTGAAGTCGGATTTTCTTACGCAGGGACCGATGGTCCCGCGCTTTGAAAAGGCGGTTGCCGACCATGTCGGCGCCAAGCACGCCTTTGCCGTAAACAGCGCAACTTCCGCATTGCATATCGCCTGCCTGGCCCTGGGGCTAGGGCCGGGGGACCGTTTGTGGACGACGCCCATTACTTTCGTGGCGTCGGCGAACTGCGCGCTGTATTGCAGAGCGGAAGTCGACTTCGTCGATATCGATCCTAAGACATACAACCTGTGCCCGGTAGCGTTGAAGTCCAAGCTCGAACAAGCCAAGCTGAACGGCACGTTGCCGAAGGTTGTGGTGCCGGTTCATCTTTGCGGTCAGCCCTGCGATATGGCGGCCATCCATGCGCTCGCGAAGGAGTACGGTTTCAAGGTCATTGAGGATGCTTCCCACGCAATCGGTGGCAAGTATCGTGGCAACTTCATTGGCAATTGCGAATACAGCGACATCACGGTGTTCAGCTTCCATCCCGTGAAGATCATCACCACCGCCGAAGGCGGCATGGCGATGACAAATGACGACTCGCTTGCCAAGGCGATGGCGTTGTTCCGCAGTCATGGAATTACGCGCGATCCTTCCCAGATGACGCATGAGTCAGACGGTGGTTGGTACTACCAGCAAATCGAGCTGGGGTTTAACTATCGCATGACGGAATTGCAAGCCGCACTGGGCGTTAGCCAGATGACCCGCCTGGATGCATTTATCGAACGGCGCCATGCCTTGGCACGCCGCTACGACCGTTTGCTCGCCGAATTGCCAGTGGTTACGCCGTGGCAACACGAGGATAGCTATTCAGGGCTTCATCTATACGTCATTCGTCTAGAGTTGGACAAGATCAATCGCAGCCATCGTCAGGTTTTTGATGCGCTGCGCGAACTGGGCATCGGTGTCAATCTGCACTATATCCCCGTCCATACGCAGCCCTACTATGCACGCATGGGTTTTCGGGCAGGCGATTTCCCGCATGCCGAACGTTATTACGCGGAAGCCATCAGCTTGCCGATGTTCCAGACTATGACGGACGCGCAGCAGGACGAAGTTGTCGCGGCAGTACGCAAGGCGGTATTGGCGTGAGGCTCGCGGTCATTCCTGCGCGTGGCGGTAGCAAGCGTATTCCTCGCAAGAACGTGAAGGAATTTTGCGGCAAGCCCATGCTTGGCTGGTCGATTGACGCCGCTATGGCAAGCGGCTGCTTTGATGAGGTTGTCGTTTCCACCGATGACCCGCAAATCGCGGATGTGGCGCGGGTTTTCGGCGCCTCGATTCCGTTCATCCGACCTGCCGATCTATCGGATGACCATACGGGAACCATTCCCGTCGTGCGGCATGCCACCCAGTGGTTTTGTGACGAGGGTAGGGCGCCGGAAAGCGTGTGCTGCCTATATGCGACTGCGCCTTTTGTACGGTCCGCCGACCTACGCCGCGGTTTGGAGTTGCTTGATACGACGGGAAGCGATTACGCGTTTTCCGTGACGAGCTATGCGTTTCCTATCCAACGGGCGCTGCGCTTGACCAGCGGCAATCGCGTGCAAATGTTCAATCCTGAGCATTTCACCACCCGTTCGCAGGATCTCGAGGAAGCATTCCACGACGCTGGTCAGTTTTATTGGGGTACGGCACAGGCATGGCTGGAGGGGCGCACGATTTTTACGCCCGCGTCGACTCCGGTCATGCTGCCTCGGCATCGTGTGCAGGACATCGACACATTGGAAGACTGGGAACGCGCTGAATGGCTCTTTAAAGCCATGCAAGACGAGGAAGGGGCATAGCGTGAAAGTTGCATTTCGCGCTGACGCTTCGCTCCAGATCGGCACTGGCCATGTGATGCGATGTCTGACGTTGGCCAGGGCATTAGTCGCGCGGGGCCATGAGTGCGCCTTTCTTAGCCGCTTGCACGACGGGAATTTGGCGTCGTATGTGCGCAAGGAAGGGTTCGAGGTCCATGAAATGCCGGCCTTGGGTTCGACGCTAGCGTGGTCTGCGACAGAGCTCGCGCATGCGTCATGGCTTGGAGTGTCGCAAGACGTCGACGCGGCGCAGTCCGCAGTCTTCCTTCGCGAGTGGAAGCCGGATTGGTTGGTCGTCGATCACTACGCCCTTGACCAAACCTGGGAGGATCTGACTCGCGGCTTGCGCGCACGCCTCTTCGTGATTGACGACCTGGCGGACAGAAAGCATCAGTGTGATGCATTGCTGGATCAGACCTTAGGGCGGCTGGCGGCGGACTACGAAGCTTTCGTGCCGGCGGGCTGCAGTATGTTCGTGGGGACAAGCTATGCATTGTTGCGGCCTGAGTTCTCACAATTGCGGCCGTACAGTTTGGAACGCCGCACTTCGCACAAGCTTGAGCAAATTTTGATCAGTATGGGCGGCGTCGATCAGCAGAACGCCACCGCGGCTGTGCTCGAGGCCTTGCGCGTAAGCACGCTGGAACCTAGCTGCCGAATCGAGGTGGTGCTGGGTCCTACCGCGCCGTGGTTGCAACAGGTGCGTGAGCTTGCCACGACGATGCCCTTTGCCACGCAGGTGCTGGCGGGGGTGCGAGACATGGCTGATCGCATGGCCAACAGCGATCTGGCCATTGGCGCAGCCGGTAGTACATCTTGGGAGCGCTGCTGCTTGGGGGTGCCGACGCTTATGGTGGTTCTGGCTGAAAATCAACGGCCAAGCGCGCTGGCATTAAGTCAGCATGGCGCCGCCATGTTGGTCGGAAACCCTGCAGACGTTCCGAGCGAGTTGCCCAAGGCGCTAGATGCTGTCATGGGAACTAGCAGGTTGGGTGAAATGGCTAGCTTGGCGGCGAACGTATGTGATGGGCTTGGCGCGGCCCGCATAGTGGATTATTTGGAGACGACGTCGTGATGCAGAAGGATGAATCGGTGGGGCGCCTACGAGTGATGGCGCGAACCGATCTGGAGCAGGTGTTGGCGTGGCGGAATCATCCCGAAATTCGCCGGTACATGTATACCACTCATGAGATCAGCTTGAATGAGCATCAGACGTGGTTTGAGCGCGCATCGCAGGATTCGAGCAAACACCTGCTGGTGTTTGAGCTTGAAGGCGAGCCTCTGGGCTTTGTGAATTTGACCGAACTGCGCGCCCGTGGGATTGCGGATTGGGGATTTTACGTCGCGCCTGATGCCGAGAAGGGCACTGGCCTCAAGCTTGGGCATGCAGCATTGGAATATGCCTTTCAGACGATTGGAATGCACAAGGTTTGCGGCCAAGCGCTCGACTTTAATGAGCGCTCGATCAAATTTCACGGCCGGCTAGGTTTCCAGCAAGAAGGGACTCTGCGTGACCAGCATTTCGATGGTGAACGCTATTGCTCGATAGTGGCCTTTGGCATATTGAGTCACGAGTGGAAGGCACTTAGAAAGGTAGGATGAATATGAGTATTCCCCGTATTACGATTGCTGGCCGAGATATCTCGGCAGCACATAGCCCGTACGTCATTGCCGAAGTCTCAGCCAACCATAATGGCAAGCTGGACATCGCTCTGCGCCTCATCGAAGAGGCCAAGAAGGCTGGCGCTGATGCAGTCAAGCTGCAGACTTATACGGCAGACACAATAACCCTGAACGCCGACACCGAAGATTTCCAGATTCATGGCGGTCTCTGGGATGGCAAGACCCTGTACGAACTGTACAAAGGGGCGCACATGCCGTGGGAATGGCATGCTCCGCTGTTCGAGCATGCACGCAAGGTCGGCATCCCGATCTTCAGTTCACCGTTTGATAGAACCGCCGTCGACTTGCTGGAAGATTTGAACGCGCCGGCATACAAAATTGCCTCGTTCGAGGCGGTCGACTTGCCGCTGATCAACTACGTTGCCAGCACCGGCAAGCCAATGATCATTTCCACTGGCATGGCTGACGCCGAGGAAATTCAAGAAGCGATTGATGCTGCGCGGGCAGGCGGCTGCAAGGAGTTGGCCATCCTGCATTGCGTCAGTGGCTATCCCGCTCCGGCAGCGGATTACAACCTGCGCACCCTGCCTGACATGATGCAACGCTTTGGTTTGGTGACTGGTTTGTCGGATCACACACTGGACAACACTACCGCAGTCACCAGTGTCGCGCTGGGCGCCTCCATTATCGAGAAGCATTTTACGCTGGACCGTAGCGGTGGCGGTCCTGACGACAGTTTTTCGCTTGAGCCGCGCGAGTTGCAAGCTCTGTGCCGCGATAGCAAAACGGCTTGGGAGGCCTTGGGTCAGGTCGACTACGGTCGTAAATCGAGTGAACAGGGCAATGCCCAGTTCCGGCGATCGCTGTACTACGTCAAGCCGCTAAAGGCTGGTGATGTGATCACTGCCGATGTCATTCGTAGCGTTCGTCCAGGCTTTGGCCTGCCGCCCAAAGAGACCGAAGCGATTATTGGCCGTAAGGTTGTGCGCGATATCGCGATCAATACGCCAGTAAGTTTTGATGATGTAGGCGGCCGTTGACATTGGCTAACCCCTGGTCCACGCCTGAATCATGATTGGCGTGTTTTCCCGTCGCATGTTTCGCCAGCCCGCTGTCAGTATTCTGGCGCGGGCTGGCGTACGTCGGATGCATTTTTGGCATTGGTTTGCGCTTCCGAGAGACGTCAGCGCCATTGCTGGCTGGGGGTTGCGCAAGACAACGCGAGGTCCGCGTGCTTATGCCGCCCGGCACAAACTGCCGTTCGTCGCGCTCGAGGACGGTTTTTTGCGTTCTTTCGGAGCAGGTCAGAAGTCGCCCACTTTGTCGTTGGTGTCGGATGAACTAGGCATTTACTACGCAGCAGATCGCGCCTCCGACCTAGAGCGTCTTCTGGGCTCCGACGATGATCTGTTGGATGGTATTGGCGCGACTTGCCGCCGTGCGATGGATCAGATCCTGGAGTGCGGCCTAAGTAAATACAATTCGGCTCCGGATTTGGAGCTCGCCTCGCTGGGCTGCCCCTCGGGCGGCCGCGTTCTTGTTGTAGACCAGACCGTCGGGGACGCTGGGGTCATTTTTGGTAATGCCTCGGCTGAGACGTTCGCGCGCATGCTAGCCGCCGCCCGAGCCGAAAATCCAGGAGCGACGGTCTTTATCAAGACGCACCCCGAGGTAAGTTCTGGTGCGAAGCGCGGCTATTACGCAGATGTGCCGGCCGATTCGCGGACGGTACTACTCCGAGACGCCGTGAATCCCTTGAGCCTGGTTGCCCATATGGATCGGGTATACGTAGCGACTTCACACTTTGGATTCGAAGCGCTGCTGGCCGGCAGACCTGTCACCTGTTTTGGAATGCCTTGGTATGCAGGCTGGGGAGCCACGGACGACCGGCAAAAATGTGCGAGGCGGCATCGGAAACGTAGCGTTTCCGAACTGTTTGCAGCGGCGTACTTGCATTACACGCGTTATCTGAATCCTGTGACGTACCAGCGCGGTGAGATTTTCGACGCAATCGCGTGGCTAAGGCGGCAACGCGACATGGCGCAAGCGTGTACCGGGCGCACCATTGCGGTGGGCTATCGGCGGTGGAAGGCAAGGAATGTTCAGCCGTTTCTCGGTTTGAACATGGGGCGTGTGCATTTCGTGCGTAACGCTGCGGCGGCCGCGCGGATGAGGCCGGGTCCAAACGACCGGCTGGTGTTGTGGGGCGGCGATCCCGCAGATGATGTGTCTGAGCTGGCGCAGCATACAGGCGCTGCTTTGGTTCGCATGGAGGATGGCTTTGTGCGCTCCGTGGGGCTGGGGTCTGATTTCGTTCCGCCCATGTCTCTTGTGTTGGATAGATCGGGCATTTACTTCGATCCCCGCCAACCCAGCGATTTGGAATGCCTGTTGAATACGATGCCCTTCAGCATTGAAGACCGCCTGCGTGCGGCCAGTGTCCGGCATGACATCATTAAATACGGGATCACCAAATACAACGTCGAACCGAGACAAGCTCCATCTTGGCAAACTGGCGGACGCCCTGTAGTGCTTGTCCCGGGGCAGGTCGAGGACGACGCTTCAGTCCGATATGGATGTGAAGACGTTTGTACGAATTTGGGATTGCTTGAGTCGGTCAGGCAACACTGCCCGGATGCGTTTATTGTGTATAAGCCCCATCCCGACGTTTTTGCTCGCAATCGGAAGGGGCGCGTTCATCTAAAGTTCGCTTCGCTTTATGCGGATACGATCGAAACGCAATGTTCGATAGTCAGTTGCGTGGAGGCTTGCGATGAAGTCCATACCATGACCTCACTGGCGGGCTTCGACGCATTGCTACGTGGCAAGCCAGTGACGGTATATGGCAGACCCTTTTATGCGGGTTGGGGGTTGACCCGGGACCGACTTTCTTTACTTCGTCGAGATCGTTCTCTCAGCCTGGATGAGCTGGTGGCCGGCGTTTTGCTCTATTACCCGATTTATTGGGACGCCACTCTCAAGGGCTTTACAACGTGCGAGGCGGTTATCGCGCAACTGGTGCGACAGCGAGACGCGCTGACTGCCCGGTACGGCAAAGATGGAACAAAAATGGGGAGCTTGCGCCGGAGTTGGCGCAAGATAAAGCTTTGGCTCCAAGCGGGGTTTATTCTTAAATCGTGAAGGCCGTGGGCGGTATACATTCCGGGGCGCGGCCATCCATAACAATAGCCAAGGCCCACTGGCGCGTTCGCGCTGAAATGGGTTGCATTGGTAACTCCTAGACATGACACAGCAGTTTCTATTTTTGCAGGGCGTATGCTCGCCATTCTTTCCGCGCCTGGCGCAGACCCTGCGTGGGGCTGGCCATTCTGTACGAAAAGTGAATTTTACGGTGGGCGACCGGGCATATTGGAATCAGGGGCAAGCGACCGCATATCGTGGAGACATGGCGCATCTGCATGGCTTCTACGAACATCAGTACAACCTGCATGGCACTACGGATATTGTGTTGTTCGGCGATTGCCGTCCCGTGCACCAACCAGCCATCCAACTGGCTAAGCAACGCGACATTCGTGTACATGTTTTCGAAGAGGGGTACTTTCGCCCATATTGGATAACTCTGGAGCGAGATGGCGTCAATGGCAATTCCCTTCTCCCTCGCGACCCAGCGTGGTACCGGGAACAGGCTCGAAGCACGCCGGCTTATGGCAATGGGGAGTCCTTCATTGCTCCCTTTTGGCGCCGCGCGGCGTATGACGTTGGTTATAACTTCTGGGCTGGCTTGAATCCGATTTTGCACCGGGGCGTCAAGAGCCATGTGCCCTACAACCCTGCAGTGGAATATCTGTCATACGTCCGACGAGCACTTGCGGTCAAGAAGCGCACGACGGGTGATGATCAGTTAATCAACCGAGTACTGCAGGAGGCCGGGGAGACCCCGTTTTATCTTTTCCCGCTGCAAATCAATACGGATGCGCAAATCCGTTATCACTCGCCGTTTCCCAACATGATTGAGGCTGTGCAGACGGTCTTGAGGTCATTTTCCGAACATGCGCCAACGTTCAGCCGGTTGCTCATCAAGGCGCATCCGTTGGACCCAGGCCTTATCAACTACGAGAAACTCATTAGAAGGTGGGCTCGCGAGTATGACGTTTCAGGCAGGGTGTTTTTTGTAGAAAGCGGCAACCTGCCGTCCTTGTTGGACGGCGCCAGCGGCGTCGTGACTGTCAACAGTACCGCCGGAGCTTCTGCCTTGCTCCACGGCTGCAAGACGATTTCCTTGGGCAAGGCGATTTATGCGCTGGATGGATTGACGTTTCAGGGAAGCCTGCAGGATTTCTGGCATGCTCAGCATAGGCCGGACAAGAAATTGTTCACTGCATTCCGCAATGTGGTTAT
Organism: Achromobacter sp. LC458; assembly: GCF_001005835.2. NCBI lineage: Bacteria > Pseudomonadati > Pseudomonadota > Betaproteobacteria > Burkholderiales > Alcaligenaceae > Achromobacter > Achromobacter sp. LC458. The sequence goes on along the minus strand of NZ_LBHW02000007.1, from coordinate 199,501 downwards.
TCACCACACTCAGCTTAATGGTGGCTTTTATTCTAAGCCAGGTATCGACATGGCGATAGGCAATTCTCTGCCGAAGCTGATCGAACGGTAATCGGGCGAAATCCCGGCATTCACATAGCGCGGCGGAGGGCAGCAATCGTCTCCGCGATCTGCCCCTCCGTATGCATACAAGAAATAAAAAACCTCAACCTGGCCGACTTCTCCGGCACCGCCGGATACAGAATCGGCTGCACATTAATCCCTTGCTTAAACAACGCCGCTGACACCCGAGTCGCCTTCAACGAGCTCCCCATAATCGCCGGCACTACCGCCAGCCCGGTGCTCGTCCCCGTATCAATCCCAGCAGCCTTCGCCTGCTCCAAAAAGAACTTGCCCCGCGCCTGCAGCGCAGCCACGCGTTCCGGCACTTCCTTCATCCTTCGCAGCGCCGCCAATGACGCGGCCGCCACACTAGGCGGCATCCCGACGCTATACAGAAACCCCGGCGCCAGGAACTTCAAATGTTCCACCAGCGCCGTCTCCCCCGCGATATACCCACCGCAGCCCGCCAGCGTCTTGCTCAGCGTGCCCATCCAGATATCCACGGCCTTTCCATCCACGCCGAAGTGCTCGCGGATGCCATACCCGCGCGCGCCCATCACGCCCAGCGAATGCGCTTCGTCCACCATCAAGAACGCCCGATGGCGTTGTTTGATTTCAATGAAACGAGGTAGATCAGGAAAGTCCCCGTCCATGCTGTAGATACCTTCCAGCACGATCAAGACACGTTCAAACTGATGGCGCTGTTCCTTCAGGATGGCGTCCAGTGCTTCCCAATCGTTGTGTGGGAAGGGCAGGCGGCGCGCGCCGGATAGCTGGATGCCTTGCAGGACGCTGTTGTGGATCAGTTCGTCGTGCAGCACCAGGTCGCGCGGGCCGAACAGGTAGCCGATGGTGGATACGTTGGTTGCGTGGCCGCTGACGAATGAAATGGCGTCGTCCACGCCATACAGGGCGGCGATTTCCATTTCCAGTTCGCGGTGTACAGGGCGTTCGCCCGATACCAGGCGGCTGGCGGAAACGGATGTGCCGTAGCGGTCAATAGCTGCCTTGGCGGCCTGGGCCACGACCGGGTCGCCTGACATGTTCAGGTAGTTGTAGCTGGCGTAGTTGATGTACTCGCGGCCACTGATCTGCGTGTCGGCGCCGGCTGTACCTTCGTGCAGTTTGAAGAACGGGTTCTTCACACCCAGGCGCTGCGCGCCGTCGTTAATGATGCGCAGTTGCTGGTAGCCGGGATGCAAATGGAAGCGGTAGTGCTCTTCGGGAATCTCGGCCTTCTTCTCGGCAGGGCGCGCGGGCGCCTGACCAGAAGGCGCGGCGGCCTGGCGTAGTTTGCGCTCCAGCGCTTGCTGGATGAGTCTGTCCTTAATGCCGGCGGCAAGCCCCGGCAGCTTTTTTACGGTGCTCAATTGCTTCTGGCCTACTGGATCATGCGCTGCATGGGAAGGCTGCCGTTCATCTTGATCTCGTCGACGAACTCGGACACAGCGTTGGATCCGACTTCCGCAGCATGGCTCGCCACCACTTGCTGGACGCTGGCTGTGACGGCATCACTGGCAACTTCGCCGTGCTCGTCGCGCAGCAGCAGAACCAGCCGTTCGGCCAGCTTGGTGGGTGTCGGGCTTTCATTAAGCGCCATCACCGGCAGGCGGATGCCAAATCGGTTCTCCAGTGCGACGACCAATTCAACGCCCATTAGCGAGTCCAGGCCCATGTCGTAAACGGAGCGAGAGGCATCGATCTTGTCCGGCGCGACGCGCAGGATTTCACCGATCTCAGTCTTGAGCATTTCGGTAAAGCGTTCGTGCAACGCGGCATCGTCCAGCGTCGCGATCAGATGCGCAATGTCGTCCGCGCCGCCGTCGTCGTCGCTTGAATCGCCGGCGTGTCGGGCGATGTCCGAGTATTTCGGCAAACTGGCGCCAGGCAGGAAGCGGCTAAGCGCCCGCCAATCTAATTCCAATACACCCACTCCCGAAACATCGGCAAGCAGCATGTCTTCCAGCGCATTCAAGGCAACTTGCGATGCCAGCGCGCCGCCGCCCATGCGTCCTTGCAGGGCGTCCTTGATCTTCTGATTGCGTGCCAGGAAACCGACGTCATCGATGGCGCCCCAGCGCACGCAGGTGGCGGGAAGGCCTTCAGCGCGGCGCTGGGCGGCCAAGCGCTCCAGCCAGGTGTTGGCAGCCACGTAATTGCTTTGTCCGGGGTTGCCGAACAAGGTGGTGGCCGACGAGTAGAAGATGAACAGGTCCAACGGCAGCTTGCGCGTCAGCTCGTGCAAGTGCTGGGCGCCCAGCACCTTAGCGGCAAGCGTGCGTTCAATTTGTTCGGGCGTGGCGCTGCGGGCCAGGCCGTCGTCGATGACGACGGCCGCGTGGACGACGCCCTTCAGGGGCGGCAACGTGCTTGCCGTGTCGTCCAGCAAGCGGGCCAGGGCCTTGCGGTCGGTGACGTCGCAGGCGGCGGCATGCACGCGCACGCCTTGGGCCTGTAGGGCCGCGATTGCGGCTTGCGCGGTGTCGGTAGTGGGGCCGCTGCGGCTGATCAAGATAAGGTTGCGGGCGCCCTTGTCGGCCAACCACTGCGCGGTGCGCAGGCCAAAGCCGCCCAAGCCGCCCGTGACAAGGTAAGTAGCGTCTGCGGGCAGTGTCAGTCCGGCGCGTTGCGGGGCGGCGGGCGTGTGGATGCCGCTGATGCCATTGCGATAGGTGACGACAATCTTGCCGATCTGGCGCGCCTGCTGCATATAGCGGAACGCATCGACGATGTCGTTGGCGTCAAACACGGTATAGGGCAGGGGGTGCAACGCGCCCTGGCGGAACAGCGCCATCATCTCCGCGAACAGGCGTTGCGTCAGGTCAGGCCGTTCGTTCATCAACTGATCGGCGTCGATCCCGAAGTAGCTGATGTTGTTGCGGAACGGGCGTAAGCCGATGCGGGTGTTTTCGTAGAAGTCGCGCTTGCCCAGTTCCAGGAAGCGGCCAAAGGGTTTCAGCACCCGCAGGTTGCGGTTGATGGCTTCGCCGGCAAGGGAATTCAATACGACGTCGACGCCCCGGCCGTCTGTGTCGGCCAGTATTTCGTCGGCATAGGACAACGAGCGCGAGTCATAGATGTGGCGCACGCCCAAAAGGCGCAGCAAGTCGCGCTTTTCATCTGAGCCGGCGGTGGCGTAGATTTCCGCGCCCAGCCATTGCGCAAACTGGATGGCGGCGATGCCGACGCCGCCTGCGGCCCCATGGATCAGGATCTTCTCGCCTTCTTCCAGCCGCGCAAGGTGGTGCAGCGCGTAGTAGACCGTGAAGAAGGTGCTGGGGATGGTGGCGGCCGCTTCGAACGAGAATCCGTCCGGGATATGGGAAATGGCGCTGGGCTTGGTCAGCACGCGGTCGCCGAAGCTGGCGGGTCCGAAGCCCACGACGGCGTCGCCAACGGCATAGCCGTCCACGTCGGCACCCACGCGGGTGACCGTGCCCGAGAATTCCAGGCCCAATGTGGGTCCGGCAAAGCCGTTTTCGATGGCCTCGTCCGATAACAGGCCCAGGGCGTACATGACGTCACGGAAGTTCAGGCCGGTGGCTTCGATGCGAACTTCGAGTTCGTCGGCCGCAGGGGCGGATGCGGGGCACGCCTCCCACCGCAGGTTGCGTAATTGGCCCGGGAATTCAAAGCCCAGGCGGATTGCCTGCGACGCCCGCGCGTCAGCCGATCCCAGAGCGGGACGTGCTGCTTGCTGCAAGCGGGGCGCATATCGCGCGCCGATGTCGTCAAGAATGATCTCGTCTTCGTCGTCGACATGGGTGACCTCGCGGACCAGAGCATCAGTCAGCTGCCCGGCGCGCGCCAGCGGCAGGTCGATCATTCGGATTCGGAAATTAGACGCCTCGTTGGCCAGCGTGCGGCCGTAGCCCCACAGCGCCGCGTCGTTCATGGCGTACATGCCGGTCGATGCCTGCGCCTGGGGACGCAAATACTGGGCAGCGTCCGCCGTAATGAGCCAAAGCGTCACGGTGGTTTGGGTGCGCTCGCATGCCTGGACGACTGCGGCTGCCATCGCGCAGCGGCGGGTTTGCTTCGCCAGCAGTTCCTGGGGAGTCTGATGCGCGTCGACCCAAGCGAGGCCGTCCAGATGCAAAACGTGGTTGATCGGGCCGACTGCGCCGTTGCGCAGCAGCTCGTCAAGCTCGTCGGCGTTGACGTCGGTGGCTACGTGAACGTGATGGCCTGCCGTCGTGAGCGCGGTTTGGAGCGATTGCGCCACGCCGGCGCCATGCTCCGGATTGCGGTCGGCCAGGATCAGCCAGTTGGCGGGTTCGATGGCGGCGGGCACCGCGGTTGCGGAGCTTGCCGAGTCATCCAGGCGCGCGGTCAACAGGTATGCACCGGTGGCGATGGATTCCAAGAATGCCAGCGAGCTGTCGCAAGCGAATCCAAGTGATTGCAGTTCGTCCAGCCAAAAATCAGCCGGTTGTTGGGTGGAAAGCTGTTCGCCTTTTTCGCTCGTTTGCCACCAGCTTTGGCGGCCGCCGAAGACGAAGTCGCCCCACGCAGCGGGGTGAGCCCCACAAAGCAGCAGGATGCCGCCGGGCCGCAGGCTGGCGCGAGCATGGCGCAGGGCGGCACGGGCGGCTTCAAGCGTGTCGAATTCGCAATGGAAGACCGCCAGGTCGCAACGGGGGGTTGCGCCGACGCCGCCTTCGCCGATCAGTTCGGTTTGTGCGTTGGGGTAACGCTCGGCCAACTGGTGCACGACGTGATCCAGGACGTCGGCCTGGTTCGATGCGTAGCAGTAGTCCGCCACATTGCAATCCAGCGCGTCGCAGCAGCTGGATGCAAGCAACGGTGCGGCTTGACCCACTTCAATGACGGTCAGGCGTTGGCCGGCCAGGCGGCTGGCTTGTGCCTGTTGCAGCACGCCATGCAGGGCGCTGCCCAAGCGCTGGCTGCTTGCGGCACCCATGGCGCTACGGTAGATCGCGGCAGGGGTGCTGGCACGCGGGCATACGTCGTCAAGCAAGGCTTCGCCGCGCAGCAGGGCGGGCAAATGCAGGCCGACACGGCCAACGGCGTGGACGATCTGTGCGTAGTCCGGATACTCGCGTAGCAAGGTGTTCCAGATGTCCGTCGTGCCGCTGTCTGCGTCGTCTTGTGCTGGCAGATGCACGCCGGCAGAGCTGGGCTCGGCATATCCTGCCGCGGTCAGGCGGGTAATGGTGTGGTCGAGCAGCAGCGCGGTGTCCGGAGCATGGCGGCGCAGTTCGACGATCAAGGGCTGCGGCAGCAGCAGACCGTCGGGAGCAATCTGGCGCATGGCGTCAAGCGCGAAGCCATGGCAAAGGCTATCGAGCAGCGGGTCGACCTCTTGCGCATAGCGATCATGTCCGCCATCCGCGACGCAGGCCGCGATGGCGTCGGACAGGGCATTGCGCAACATCGCATGGTCGACGGGATTAGGGCCGAATGGCGCATGCGGACGCGGGGTAGCCACGACGTCAAGAAAGCTAAGGTGGTCGGCCGCGGGCTTGCGCAGGCGGATACTGCGAAAGCGCGCCTGCTCGACGGCGGCGATTTGCTCACCCGCCGCGTTATAGAGTTCGAAGCTGGCCGTCAGCGAATGCGGTGCCCGTCGTTCCAGGCGGACACGCGCGGCGGCGGGCTGACCGGCGTTGGCGCGTAGCGTCAGGCGGCCAATCTTGGCGGGCACAAACGCAATGCCTTGCCCCATCGCGGAATCGTTGCGCAACAGCTGAATGATCAGCTGGAAAGCGCAGTCGAGCAGGGCGGGGTGCAGGTGCGTGAACGGCAGTTCGCCGGCCACGCTGGCGTCAGCTTGCAGCACGGCCAGGACGCTTGCGTCGGATTCGATCCAGCCATGAGCTACCGCGCAAAAGGCGGGGCCGTAATCCAGACCCACCGATTGCGTCAGCATGTTGTGCGTTTGCCCGGTGAAGTCGGGCGCGCGCTCCGGCAAAGACAACGTGTCTTGTGTGAGACGGCCGATTCCCGGCTCGCGAAGCAGGCGACCGCTGGCGTGCTTGACCCACGGCTCGGCACTGCCGACATCTTTGGCGGTGATGCGGAATCGCCCATCGGTATCGTCAAGCAGCAGGCGAGTCAGCTTGCTGGGCGACGTATTAAGCAGCAGCGGGGCGTGGATTTCCAGCTCTTCCAGTTCCGCGAATTCGCCAGCATGCCATTGCAGCGCGGCCGCCAGGGCAATTTCGGCAAAACCCGTACCCGGGAAGACAACGGCATCGCCGACCACGTGGTCGCCAAGCGTTGGGTGAGACTGCGTATCCAGCTGGTTTTCCCACGTATGTTCGTGCTGCTGCATGGGGTAGCCCAGCAGTGGATGCACCAGGCGGCGCGACAGCAGGCCAAGTGATTCAGGCGTGGTGGGATGCCAGTGGCGCTCGCGCTGCCACGGATACGAGGGCAGTTCCACTGCCGGCCCTTCCCACGGGAAGAGCGATTGCAGATCAATTTGTGCGCCGCTGATGATGACCTGGCCGGCTGCGTTCCAGATTTTTTCAGGGTCGTCACCACCGCGTGTGGACGTGCTGAGCGCGCGGCCTTGGATGTCAGCGCTCTTGAAGGTGTCGTTCAGGTAAGAACGCAGCACCGGGTGCGGGCCGACCTCGACAAAAACGTTATTGCCCTGGGCGGCCAGTTGATTGGCGGCTTGTTCGAAGCGAACCGGCTCGCGCACGTTGCGCCACCAGTAGTCGGCGGTGAGTTCAGCGCCGTCAAGGGGGGCTCCAGTAACCGTGGAGTAGAACGGGACGTCGGACGAGCGGGGCTGAATCTGCGCCAGGGCATCGCGGATGCCGGCTTCGATGGGATCCATCGCGGGGCTGTGGAAGGCGTAGTCCAAGTCCAGGCGGCGGAAGAACAGCGCTTGTTCAGCCAGGACGGCTTCCAGCACGCTCAGGGCATCAGGCGCACCCGCCACGGTCGAGCCTCGGCCGCTGTTGAAGCCCGCCACGCACAACTGGTCGCCCAGGTTGTGCAGGGCGATCAATGCTCGCGCTTCTTCGCCGCTGATGCCAAGCGCGGTCATCCTGCCGTGACCCTTCGTCTGGCCTTGAAACCGGCTGCGCTGGAAAATGACGCAGACCGCGTCGGGCAACGTCAGGGCGCCGCAAGCCCAGGCGGCAGCTACTTCGCCAACGCTGTGTCCGATAACTGCTGAAGGCACGACGCCGCGTTGCGCCAGCATGCGCGTGATGCCAACTTGCAGCGCAAACAATGCCGGCTGGGCGATTTCAGTGCGGGCGTAACGGTTGTCGCCATTCTCGCCGGCCAGTTCTTTATGCAAAGAGAAATCGGCGTATTGCGAGAACAGGGCGTCCACTTCGTCGATTGCCGTGGCGAAGACGGGGTCGGTCAGCAGGCGGCGGCCCATGTTCGCCCATTGGGAACCGTTGCCCGAATAGACCATGACCGGGCCGCTGGCGCGGTCAAGGGCCGTGCCGGCCACGACACGGTGATGGGTGTCGGCGCCGCTGGCAAATTGTTCCAGCAGGTCGGCGACGGTATTGCATTGGGTGCCAAAGACGACTGCCCGCTCGCCATGCCAGTCGCGCCGCATGGCGGCGTGGTAGGCGGCGTTGTAGAGGAAACGGGCGGGCTGGCCACGTAACACCTCCGCCATTTGCCGCGCCGCAGCTTTCAGCGCTTGCGACGACTTACCCGTAACGATGACGGGAATCGGCGCGGTCTTGGCCATTTTGCCTTCGGTGGCCGGATTGCGCGGCGGCGCGCTTTCCAGGATGACGTGCGCGTTTGCCCCGCCAAACCCGAATGAATTCACGCCGACCACAAGCTTGCCGGTCTGGCGCAGCTTGCGGTTTTGGGTGACCACATCCAGATTCCACTCGCGGAATTGAATTTTCGGATTCAGCGTTTTAATGCCGATCGTGGCTGGCACGACGCGGTGACGCAATACGTATAGCGCCTTGACCAGACCGGCAACGCCCGATGCCGCTTCCAGATGCCCCAGGTTGCTTTTGACCGAGCCGATTGGCAGGGGGGCGTCTTTGGCACGTTGTTGGGCCAACGCGGCGCCAATGGCCCGGGTTTCAATGGGATCGCCGACAGCAGTGCCGGTGCCGTGCGCCTCCAGGTAGTCGATGTCGTCGGCTGAGATGCCGGCCTGCTCATAGGCCTGACGCATCAACGTGGCCTGCGCGTCCGCGCTCGGTACGGTCAACCCGGATTTGCGGCCATCGGTATTCACGGCAGACCCGGCGACGACTGCCAGAATGTTGTCGCCGTCGGCCACGGCCGCGTCATAGTCCTTAAGCAGGAAGACGCCGCCGCCTTCTGACCTGACATAGCCGTCGCCGTTGGCGTCAAACACGTTGCAGCGCCCACGGGGCGACAGCATCGACGCCTTCGAGAATGTAATGAAACCGTAGGGATGCAAGTGCAAACTGACGCCGCCAGCGAGCGCTTGGCTGCATTCGCCAGAAACAATCGCGCGGCAAGCTTGATGGAAGGCCACCAGCGACGACGAACACGCGGTGTCCATGGCAATGCTGGGGCCGCGCAGGTCAAAAAAGTAAGACAGGCGGTTGGCGGCGATGCTGGCGGTGTTGCCCGTTGCCATTGATGCGTCGACGGCGCTCAGGTCTTCGGCAATGCGATAGGCGTAATCAGAACTGGCTATACCTATATAGACGCCGCAGTTGGTGCCACGCAGCGACGAAGGGCGAACCCCGGCCTGTTCCATGGCTTCCCAGCTCATCTCCAGCAACAAGCGCTGCTGCGGGTCCATCAAGGCGGCTTCGCGCGGCGAAATACCGAAGAACCCGGCGTCGAACCCGGAGACGTCGCCGATTGAACCAGCCGCGAACGTATAGGCGGAGCCCGGGTGGTCTTTTGCGGGATGCAGGTAAGCGTCGGCGGACCAGCGGTCTTTGGCTACCTGCGTGACCAGGTTGCGGCCATCAAGCAGGTCAGGCCAGTAGGTGTCCGTGGTAGTGCTGGGGAATCGGAACGAAAGTCCGATGACGGCAACGCGCTTAGCCATGCAGTGTCCTTCTTACCGCGCCGGACTGCGACGAGGAATTTGAAATTGCGGTCAGGCCGCAGGGGGGGCGTAGGCCAGAAGTGGCCAGGGCGCCGAAACCAGCTGGCGCCTTGCGTAACGAAAGCCAATAGGCTGTGGACGCTGAAGTCAGGCCGAGCCCGCGCGATCCGGCGGACTGGTTCGTTGCGCGGCCATTGCAAGAATGGCCCCCTTGGGATGGACACTGCATTGGCGCTGCTGCCGGCGCGCCACCAAATAGCTGTAATTCGTCATTGTTCAGTGTGATTTGGCCGAACCAATGCCTTCTCGACCGCTCGCTTTGGCAAGGGCGGGGCATAGTTGCGGTTCGGCCGCAGAAACATTTGGATTGGAACGAAATGATTTTACTGTATGCCCGCGCAACGCCCGACCGTGGCGCGGGTTTGATACACCGCAGCCCCCCTAAAGCGCAATCCGCCAATTCGCTTCCATTTGGCTGACCCGACGCTTAACGGGCGCTAGCATATCAAGCACATGTAACTAGCCTTGGGCAAGATTAATCAAAACGATTCAGGCTTGTACAAACGTCCGAGCAGTTTTGTCATTAATCGCATAATTTGCAATAGTGACTGCACAATTGCCGATCTTCGGTCAAATGCTTGAAAGGCTGCGGCAGTGTAACGGATGCCGAAAGGAGCCGCTTGGCTCGACGTAAATAAACGTAACGGCATAAATCAAAATATCCCACACGCCGGCACCGGCGGGATTCTCTTCGCCGGCGTCGGGATCCTCCAGGACGCCCGGCGTCTCAGCGCCCCAAAAATCTTCAACCCCTGCGGCCATTCCTCCAGCCCGCTTTCCGCGTTGATATGCCCCGCACCCGAAAGCACCACGACCCGGCTGCCCCAATCCTCGGCAAACTTGCGCGCGCGTTCCAATCGGCAGTACGGGTCGTCGTCGCTGGCCACAACCACGCTTTGAAAGGGCAGGGGTTGGCGGGGGATAGGTGCGAAGGCGCGCAGGCAGGCGGGGGCGTCGGGGCGTTCGACGTCGGCCGGGGCGACCAGCAGCGCGCCGGCGACTTTGGCGCGCAGGGGGATGGGCAGGGAGGCGCTGATCAGGCAGCCCAGGCTGTGCGCGACCAGCAGGACGGGGCTGCGCGCGCGGTCGACTTCGGCGGCCAGCGTGGACACCCATTCGGCGGGCAACGGGTTTTCCCAGTCGCGTTGTTCGATGCGCACGGCGTGGGGCAGCGTGGCTGCCCAGCGGGATTGCCAGTGCTCGGGTCCGGAGTTTTTCCATCCGGGGACGATGATCGGTTGGAGTCTCATGGCGGCCATCTTGCCGCGCGGCGCTTGTAACTCAAACGAATAAATCGTCTTTTGCATATACCGCACCGGGTATAAGGCCAGGCCAGCCCGGAATGCGGCCTGCCTGTCCGACGTCGCCCTACCGGAAGGCAGCCCTTCCTATCAAACGTAGCCCGGGCTGAAGCCGGCGCCGCGTATCGAAGAAGGCTTTGCACGATGCGGCACCACCGCGCCCGGACCCCGCCGGAAGTCGGGCCGGATGGGCATAAAAGCCGCATTTTTTCGGTGTATGCTTGCCGTGCAAAAGCACCGTGGCGGGGCGTGAACTTATTGGTATCCGGCGTCCGCCCGCTACGAAAACCAATGATTAAAGCGATTAAAGGAGTCCACTCATGAAGCCAGTATTTCGTCTGACCCCGGTCATCGCGGCGCTGGGAGTCGCCGCTGGCCTGACGTTTGCCGCGGGAGCGCACGCGCAAACCATCAAGATCGGCGTGGTCGGCCCCACCACGGGCGCCGTTACGCAATATGGCGACATGGTCCGCGAAGGGGTGGATACCGCCATTGAACGCATCAACGCCGCAGGCGGCGTCAACGGCAAGAAGCTGGAAGCCGTGGTGATCGACGACGGCTGCGAGCCCAAGCAAGGCCCGGTTGCCGCGAACCGCGTCGTGAACAGCAAGATCGGTTTCGTGGTGGGCCACGTGTGCTCGGGCGCGACCATCGCTGCCGCTGATATCTATAACAACGAAGGCGTGGTCATGGTGACGCCGTCGGCCACGGCGCCCGCGGTCACTGACGGCAAGAACTACGAGTTCATCTTCCGCACCATCGGCCGCGATGACCAGCAAGGTCCCGCCGCCGCCAAGTTCGTGCTGGAAAAGATCAAACCGAAGAAGGCCGCCGTGCTGCACGACAAGCAGTCGTATGGCCAGGGCATCGCCACCGCCGTCAAGAACGACCTGGAAAAGGGCGGCGTGCCCGTCGCGATTTTCGAAGGCGTCAATGCCGGCGACAGCGACTACTCGGCTGTCATCACCAAGCTCAAGGCCCAAGGCGTGGACTTCGTCTACTACGGCGGCTACCACCCCGAAATGGGGCTGTTGCTGCGCCAGGCCGCCGAGCAAGGCGTGAAGGCCAAGTGGATGGGGCCGGAAGGCGCGGGCAACCCGGACATCAACGCCATTGCCGGCGATGCCGTCGAAGGCATGTTGCTGACCCTGCCGGCCGACTTCACCCAGAACGCCGCCAACGCAGACATCGTCAAGGCGTTTGAAGCCAAGAAGCGCAACGCGGGTGGCGCGTTCCAGATGACGGCTTACACGGCCACCCAGGTCATTGCCGACGGCATCAAGGGCGCCGGTAGCGACGACCCGACCAAGGTTGCCAAGTACCTGCACGCCAATTCCTTCGACACGCCGATCGGCAAGGTGTCGTGGAACAAGCAGGGCGACCTGACGAACTTCCAGTTCGAGGTCTTCACCTGGCACAAGGACGGTTCCAAGACCGTCTATAAGTAATGCCCGGCAAGTAATACCGGGAAGTCATGCGCCGGCGGGCGCAAGCCCGCCGCTGCATAAGAAAACGGACCGCAAGCCATAAGGTGTGCGGTCCGTTTTTTTATTGCTGGGCAGGCGGGGGAACGCGGCGGCCGAATGGCCGGCCGGGGGCGCGCCCGCCGATAGGCTTACAGCCCCTGTACGCGGCGACCGGTGTCGGCTTCGAACCAGTGCAGCGGGTGGCGGCCGTCCGGGCCGACGTTGACGCGGTTGCCCACCTTGGCGGACGACTCCGACAATTGGCGCGTCGTGCAGCGCACGACCAGCGTGGTCTTGCCGCAGCGGCAGTGCACCAGCTGTTCCGAACCCAGCGTCTCGACCATTTCAACTTCGGCCGGCACGCCTTGCGTGTTCAGCAGCATGTGCTCCGGACGCATGCCCATGATGATCTTGCGGCCGCGCACTTGCGAGGGCACTTGCAGCGGCGAGATTTCCAGCGGCGTGCCGTCGGCCGTCTGCACGGTACCGTCGCCTGCCACCTGTACTTCCATCAAGTTCATCGGGGGCGAGCCGATGAAGCCGGCCACGAACGTCGAGGCGGGCTTTTCGAACACTTCCATCGGCGTGCCGATCTGCTCGGGCACGCCTTGGTACATGACGATCATGCGGTGCGCCAAGGTCATGGCTTCGACCTGATCGTGCGTCACGTACAGGCTGGTCGTGCCCAGGCGGCGGTGCAGCTTCATGATTTCAAGGCGCATCGCCACGCGCAGCTTGGCATCCAGGTTCGACAACGGTTCGTCAAACAGGAAGACCTTGGGCTCACGCACGATGGCGCGGCCCATGGCCACGCGTTGGCGCTGGCCGCCGGACAGCGCGCGCGGGCGGCGGTCCAGCAGGTGGCCCAGTTCAAGAATCTGCGCGGCGATGTCAACGCGCTTCTTGATCTCGTCCTTGGAGAACTTGCGGATCTTCAAGCCATAGGCCATGTTTTCAAACACGGTCATGTGCGGGTAGAGCGCGTAGTTCTGGAACACCATCGCGATGTCGCGTTCGGCGGGTTCCAGGTTGTTGACGACCTTGTCGTCGATGACGATGTCGCCGCTGGTCACGGTTTCCAGGCCGGCCACCATGCGCATCAGCGTGGATTTGCCGCAGCCGGACGGGCCGACGATGACGATGAATTCGCCGTCTTTGACATCCATGTCGATGCCATGGATGACCGGCACATTACCGGCATAGGTTTTCTTGACGTTACGGAAGCTGAGAGTAGCCATGTTTATTCGTGTTCGGAGTCGTGTTCGGGTAGGCGAGGGCGGGCAAGCGTCACTTTTCAGTGTCGACCAGACCCTTAACGAACCATTTCTGCATCAGGATGACGACGAGCGCCGGCGGAATCATGGCCAGCATGGCGGTGGCCATGGTGATGTTCCATTCGGTCACGCTGTCGCCGCCGCTGATCATCCGCTTGATGCCGATGACGACGGGGTACATGTCTTCCTGCGTGGTGATGAGCAGCGGCCACAGGTATTGGTTCCAGCCGTAGATGAACTGGATCACGAAGAGGGCGGCGATGCTGGTCTTGGACAGCGGCAGCAGGACGTCGAAGAAGAACCGCACGGGGCCCGCGCCGTCGATGCGCGCGGCTTCGATGAGCTCGTCCGGCACCGTCAGGAAGAACTGGCGGAACAGGAAAGTGGCGGTGGCCGAGGCGATCAGCGGCAACGTCAGACCGGCGTAGCTATTGAGCAGCCCCAGGTCTGCCACCACTTTGTAGGTGGGCGCGATCCGGACTTCGACGGGCAGCATCAGCGTGACGAAGATCATCCAGAAAAAGAACATGCGGCCGGGGAAGCGGAAGTACACGACCGCGAAAGCCGACAGCAGCGAGATCGCGATCTTGCCGATGGAAATCGACAACGCCATGATCAGGCTGACGTACATCATGCGGCCGACGGGCGCACCCGACGAACCGCCGGACGAGCCGCCGAACAGCGCCTGCATGTAGTTATCGACAAAGTGCGGGCCGGGAATCAGCGACATCGGCGCTTGCGCCACTTCCTGAGCAGTCTGCGTGGACGCGACGAAAGTGATGTAAAGCGGAAATGCCACCATCGCCACGCCGCAGAGCAGAATGAAGTGGGCCAGAATATCCAGCCAGGGACGGCGTTCAACCATTGTTATTAGCCTCGAACAAAATCAATACTGCACTTTGCGATCGACGTAGCGGAACTGTACGACCGTCAAGGCAACCACAATGAACATCAAGATGACCGACTGGGCAGCGGACGAACCCAGGTCCAGGCCACGGAAACCGTCGCTGTACACCTTGTAGACCAGGATCGAGGTCGACGTGCCGGGACCGCCCTGCGTCGTGGTGTCCACAACGGCGAAGGTGTCGAAGAAGGCATAGATGATGTTGACCACCAGCAGGAAGAACGTGGTGGGCGACAGCAGCGGGAACACGATGCTCCAGAAGCGGCGCGCCGGGCTGGCGCCGTCGATCGCGGCGGCTTCGATGAGCGAGCGCGGAATCGATTGCAGGCCTGCCAGGAAGAACAGGAAGTTGTACGAGATCTGCTTCCAGACGGCGGCGACAAGCACCAGCATCATGGCCTGGTTGCCGTCCAGGCGCGGGTTCCAGTCCACGCCGGACTTGCGCAGCGCGACAGCCAGAATGCCCACGGAAGGCGAAAACATGAACAGCCACAGCACGCCGACCACGGCGGGCGCCACGGCGTAAGGCCAGATCAGAAGGGTCTTGTAGAGCCCCGCGCCGCGGATCACGCGGTCGGCCATGACGGCCAGCAGCAAGGACACGCCCAGACCGACAACGGCCACCAGCACCGAGAACACGGCGGTGACACGGAAGGAATCAAGGTAGGCCTGTTGCGAGAACAGTTCCATGAAGTTGTCGAGGCCGACGAACTCGGACGACAAACCGAAGGCGTCTTCCAACCGCATGGACTGCCACATGGCTTGTCCGGCGGGCAGGAAAAAGAAGACCACGGTAATGATCAGCTGCGGCAGAAGCAGCAGATAGGGCAGGGTCTTATGCCCGAATACAACGCGTTTTTCCATAGGGGGTACCCAAGGTACAGAAAAGCGGCGGTTGGATTAACCGCCGCTTGAAACCGCTTTCATAAAAATACGATAGGCTTAAAGCCCTAAAAAAACCAGGGCTTTAAGCCTTGCGCTCGTATCCGGATTGGCCGTTAAGTCATTGTCACGCTTGAGAAATGCGCGAAGGCAATCGACTGACGGAATCCCGGAAAGGGCGCTACTTTACACTCTTCTCGAACTTTTCCAGCAACTCGTTGCCGCGCTTGACGATGTTCTCGGCACCGTCCTTGGCCGCAACCTTGCCGGACACGATGCGTTCGATTTCAGCGTCTTCGATTTCGCGGATCTGCGGCAGGAAGCCCAGGCGCAAACCACGCGATTGCGCGGTGGTTTCAACGTTCAGCTGCTTGACGCCAACTTCGGTACCCGGGTTCTTTTCATAGAAACCGTCTTTCTTGGTCAGTTCGTAGGCGGCCTTGGTGACCGGCACGTAGCCGGTCTGCTGGTGCCAGCGAGCGGCGATTTCCGGGCTGGCCAGGAACTTGAAGAACGCGGTCACGCCCTTGTAGGTTTCCGGCTTCTTGTTGGCGAAGACCCACAGCGAAGCGCCGCCGATGATGGTGTTCTGCGGGGCGCCTTGCACGTCGGCGTAGTAGGGCACGGTGGAGGTGCCGAATTCGAACTTGGCGTTCTTGGCGATGTTGGCGCGCAGGCCCGACGAACCGGTGATCATGGCGCACTTGCCGCTGATGAACAGCGAGTTCGGCTCGTCGCCGCGACCGCCATACATGAAGATGCCTTCCTTGCCCAGCTTGGCCAGGTTTTCCAGATGGCGCACGTGCAGCGGGGTGTTGATCGCGATGCGGGCGTCCAGGCCACCGAAACCGTTGTCCTTGGTGGCGTACGGCACGTTATGCCAGGCCGAGAACGTTTCCAGCTGAACCCACGACGGCCACGACGTGGTGTAGCCACATTCCTGGCCGGCGGCCTTGAGCTTCTGACCGGCGGCGGCCAGCTCTTCCCAGGTCTTGGGCGGCTTGTCGGCGTCCAGGCCGGCCTTCTTGAAGGCGTCCTTGTTGTAGTAGAAGACAACGGTCGAGCTGTTGAAGGGCATCGACACCAGCTTGCCGTCGGCCGACGAGTAGTAGCCGGCCACGGCGCCGATGAATTCCTTCGGATCGATCGGGTTGCCGACTTCTTCCGACATCTGTTGGACCGGCTTGATGGCGCCCTTGGCGTACATCATCGTGGCGGTGCCGACTTCGAACACTTGGAGGATGTCCGGCGCATTGCCGGCGCGGAACGCGGCGATGCCGGCATTCATGGATTCGCCGTAGTTGCCCTTGTAGATCGCCTTGACCTGGTAGTCAGGGTTCTTCTTGTTGAACTCGTCAACCAGACCGTTGACGCGGTCGCCCAGGGCGCCTTCCATCGAGTGCCAGAACTGGATCTCGGTGGCGGCATGCGCGGACGCGCCCGCGAACGCAGCCATGACGGCGGCGAAGGTTAAAGCAATACGGTGTGATCGCATGGTGAAGTTCCTCCTGATGGGCGTGTTGTGACCGGGTAGTCCGGACACGGAAAACACGACACCTTATGAATTGTTTGTGACAAAACCGTGACTTTCACATCACTCCAAACGCCTGTCAAATTGCGCGTTTCAGGCGCGAACGAACATTTTCTTTTTTTTCCCCAACGTAGTTGACCGATTACAATGCTGCGCTATGAAAAACGAACTTTCGATTGCGTTCATTGGCGGCGGCAATATGGCGGCCGCTTTGGCCTCCGGTCTGGCCGGCAAAGTATGCCCCGCCGGGAACATCCATGTCATTGACATTAATAAGGATAGCCACGCAGCGTGGCAGGCGCGCGGCATGACCACCTCGGTGGCTCCCGACGAGGCCCTGGCGCGGTGCCGCGTTTGGGTGTTCGCGGTCAAGCCACAGAACATGAAAGATGTTGTGGCTTCCACACGTCAGTGGCTTCGGGACGACACCTTGGTGGTAAGCGTTGCCGCCGGCATTCGCGCCGACACCCTGGCCGGCTGGCTCGGCACGCCCGACGCGCCGTTCAAGCGGCTGGTGCGCTGCATGCCCAATACGCCCGCGCTGGTGGGCGCCGGCATGACGGGCCTGGCCGCGCTGGACGGCGTGGGTGAGGCCGACCGCGAACTGGCTGCGCAGTTGCTGTCCAGCGTGGGGCATGTGGTGTGGGTGGCCGACGACGCCGCGCTGGACGGCGTGACCGCGTTGTCGGGCAGCGGGCCGGCCTATGTGTTCCTGTTCCTGGAAGCGCTGGTGTCCGGCGGGTTGAAGGTCGGTCTGACCGAAGCCCAAGCCAAGCAGTTGGCCTTGGGCACGCTGGCCGGCGCTACCAAGCTCGCGGCGGAATCTGACGAACCCTTATCCGTGCTGCGCGAGCGCGTCACGTCCAAGGGCGGTACCACGGCGGCGGCGCTGGCGGCATTCGGCGCGGCCGGGTTTACCGGCATCGTTGAAGACGCCATGGCCGCCGCGGCCCGCCGGTCGGGCGAGCTGGCAGAGGAATTTGGGAAATGATCAAGGCAAGCCGGGGCTTTCCCGCCATGAGCCGCACGCAATTCGGCATCGCCGTGTTGTGCATGCTGCTGGTGGTGGTGGGCTCCAACATTCTGGTGCAGGTGCCGCTTAACGATTGGTTGACGTGGGGCGGGCTGTCGTACCCCATCGCCTTCCTGGTGACCGACGTACTGAACCGCCGTTTTGGCCCGGGCGCCGCGCGGCGCGTGGTCTGGTTCGGCTTTGCGGCCGCATTGGTGGTGTCGTTCTGGGTGGCGTCGCCGCGCATTGCGCTGGCGTCCGGCCTGGCTTACATCTGCGCGCAGCTGGTTGACATCCAGGTGTTTGACCGCCTGCGCGACCAACGCTGGTGGCGTGCGCCGCTGGTGTCGGGCGTGTTGGGCGCCATTCTGGATACGGTGGTGTTCTTCAGCGTGGCGTTCGCCGCCACGGGTGCGCCCTGGACGACCTGGCTGATGGGCGATCTGGCCATCAAGCTCGTGGTCAATATCAGCATGTTGGCGCCGTTCCGTGCACTGATGTGGAACCTGGCCAGGCCCGCCAACGCCTGAAGGTAACGGGTCCGGACCGCAACGTCGGTTCGCCGTGCCAAAAAAAGCGCGTATGGACAGCGGTTTCTCCGCTTGCCATACGCGCTTTTTTATTAACCGGATAATCATTATTCGTAAGTCCGGCGTAAGCAGTGTATTTAAATGCGAGACCGCCCGTAATTCGAACGCTGTATTAATGATTATTCATATATCCGCGGGTGGCAGCGGTGGCGCGAAGCAGCCCCCATCCCGCCTGTAAATTCCGCGATTTTCCCAGCGATTTCATGGGCTTGCAAAACTGATCCGTCACGATTAAACGTTTGGCGCTAAATATTGGGGATTACACGCAGTGACAGTATGGCGGCTTGCTTCCAGAATACCGCCCACACCGTGTTTTTGCCCAAGAAGCCGGCGACGCGCGATACGGATTGCGGGGTATCCACCCGACTAACCGTTTCGATCAGAGCCGCTCAAAACCTCGCTGGAGAACTCCGCATGAAGTTTCTGAATCGCCTTACCCCGGTTGCCATGGCGCTTGGGGCACTTGCCTTGGCTGGCGCCGCGCACGCCGCCGACACGATCAAGATTGGCATTCCCCAGCCTATGACCGGCCCCAACACCCAATACGGTGACCAGATCCAGGCCGGCGCCCTGACCGCCATTGAAACCATCAACGCCAAGGGCGGGGTCAAGGGCAAGAAGCTTGAACCCATCCTGATCGACGACGGTTGCGAACCCAAGCAGGCCGTTCCGGCCGCCAACCGCGTGGTCAACTCCGGCGCCAAGTTCGCCGTGGCCCACGCTTGCTCGGGCGTGACCGTGGCCGCCGTGAAGGTCTACGAGGAAGAGGGCATTGTCGGCATCACCCCGGGCGCCACGTCGCCGCTGGTTACCGACACCATCAAGCCGCATTTCTTCTTCCGCACGATCGGCCGCGACGACCAGCAAGGCCCGTACGCCGCCGCGTACATCGCCAAGACGCTGAAGCCGCAAAAGGTTGCCGTGCTGCACGACAAGCAGACGTACGGCTCGGGCGTGGCCACGCAAGTGAAGGACGCGCTGGCCAAGCAGAACGTCAACGTGGCGATGTTCGAAGGCATCAACGTTGGCGACAGCGATTACTCGGCCATCATCACCAAACTGAAGTCGGCGGGGGTGGACCTGGTCTACTTCGGCGGCTACCACCCCGAACTGGGCCTGCTGCTGCGCCAATCGCGGGAACAGGGCCTGAAGGTTCAGTTCATGGGTCCGGAAGGCACCGCCAACCAGGATCTGGTGGCCATTGCCGGCCCGGCCATCGAGGGCCTCTTGGTCACGCTGCCGGCTGACTTCACCAAGCTGCCCGGCAACGAAAGCATCGTCAAGGCCTTCAAGGACGCCAAGCGCGATCCGGACGGCGCCTTCCAGATGCCCGCGTACGCCGCCGTGCAGATCCTGGCCGACAGCATCAACGCCGTGGGCGAAGATCCCGCCAAGGTCGCGGACTACATGCACAAGACCACGTTCAATACCGGCATCGGCAAGGTCGAATACGACGCCAAGGGCGATTTGAAGAACTTCGAATTCGCCGTCTACAAGTGGGACAAGGACGGAAAGAAGACCCAGCTGTAAACTCGCGATCCCGCCGGCACGGTGCCGGCGTGTAGGGCCTGTCGTCTTCGTTGTGCCGTAATCCGCGTAGCGATGCGCCAAAAGCGCTGTGCGGCCGGCAAGCGGTGACCACAGGCCCTTATGAAATACGCCCAGGTTTCCGGCTCCGGGTCTTCTCACCGGGGCCGGAACCATTTGGAGCAAGAGAATAATGTCTGACCTCATACCCCAACTTACCCAGCAATTCTTCAACGGATTGTCTCTGGGCGCGATCTACGCGTTGATCGCCATCGGCTACACAATGGTCTACGGCATCATCGGTATGATCAACTTCGCCCACGGCGAAATCTATATGATCGGCGCCTATGTCGGCCTGGTCACCTTGACGTCCATCGGCACCAATAGCGGGCTGCCGGTGCCGTTCATCATTGCCGCCATGCTGCTTGTGGCCATTACCGTGACCGGCATCTACGGCTTCTCGGTCGAACGCGTGGCGTACCGCCCCGTACGAGGCAGCCCCCGCCTGGTGGCGCTGATCTCGGCAATCGGGATGTCGATCTTCCTGCAGAACTGGGTGGCCCTGGGCCAAGGCGCGCGCGACATGGCCGTGCCCTCGCTGGTATCCGGCGCCGTGCAGTTCCACATGGGATCCGACTTCGACGTGACGGTGCCGTATTCGCGCATCATGATCATCGTCGTGACGGTGGTGCTGATGGTCGGCCTGACGCTGTTCATCAAGTATTCGCGCATGGGCCGCGCTTCGCGCGCCTGCTCGCAAGACATGCACATGGCCAACCTGCTGGGCATCGACACCAACCGCGTGATCTCGTTCACGTTCGTGATGGGCGCGATCCTGGCGGCGGTGGGTGGTGTGCTGATCGCCATCACCATCGGCAAGCTCAACCCGTTCATCGGCTTTCTGGCCGGCATCAAGGCCTTTACGGCGGCCGTGCTGGGCGGCATCGGCAGCATCCCCGGCGCGATGCTGGGCGGCGTGCTGCTGGGCCTGGCCGAGACCTTCGCGGCTGCCTATATCTCGTCACAGTACAAGGACATCGTGGCGTTTTCGCTGCTGGTCCTGATTCTGTTGTTCCGTCCCACCGGGCTGTTGGGCAAACCTGAGGTGGAAAAAGTCTGATGTCCAAAAACAATATTAAAAACGCCACGATGGCGGCCGTGCTGACGGCGGTCATCGTGACTCCGGTGTTTGGCCTGCAACTGATTCGTCAGGGTGCGCGCACGTCGATGGAATCGCACTGGGGCCTGGTGGCCCTTGCCGCGGCCGTGGTGTTTGTGTTCCAGATGCTGCGCCCGTGGATCGCCATTCCGTTCCAGAAGCTCAAGACGGGCCTGCCGACACTGCCGTCGGCGCCCGCCAAGAGCCACAAGGGGCTGGCGCTGTTGCTGCTTGCCATCGCGGTCATCTGGCCATTCTTCGCGGGACGCAGCTCGGTCGACATCGCGACCCTGGTGCTGATCTACGTGATGTTGGGCCTGGGCCTGAACATCGTGGTGGGCTTTGCGGGGCTGCTGGATCTGGGCTTCGTGGGCTTTTATGCCGTGGGCGCGTACACCTACGCCTTGCTGTATCACTGGGGCGGCTGGAGCTTCTGGGAAGCGCTGCCGTTCTCGGGCGCGATGGCGGCCTTGTTCGGCTTCGTGCTGGGCTTTCCGGTGCTGCGGTTGCGGGGCGATTACCTGGCCATCGTGACGCTGGGTTTCGGTGAAATGATCCGCCTGCTGCTCATCAACCTGAACACGCTGACCGGCGGCCCGGACGGCATTTCCGGCATTCCGAAGCCCACGGTGTTCGGCCTGGAAATGACGCGTCGCGCCAGCACCGAAGGCGGCACCACGTTCCACGACTTTTTCGGCCTGACGTTCCAGAACCAGCACATGGTCATCTATCTGTACATGATGGCGTTGCTGCTGGCCCTGGTTACGTTGTTCGTTTCCACGCGTTTGATCCGCATGCCGGTCGGACGCGCCTGGGAAGCGCTGCGCGAAGACGAGATCGCGTGCCGCTCGCTGGGGCTCAACCCCACGCGCATCAAGCTGTCTGCCTTCACGCTGGGCGCGACGTTCGCCGGTTTTGGCGGGGCGTTTTTCGCCGCTCGCCAGGGCATGGTGAACCCCGAATCCTTCACCTTCATCGAATCCGCGTTGATCCTGGCCATTGTGGTGCTGGGCGGCATGGGCTCGCAGGTGGGTGTGATTCTGGCGGCCATCCTGCTGACCGTGCTGCCCGAGCTGGCGCGCGAGTTCGCCGAGTACCGGATGCTGATGTTCGGCTTGGTGATGGTGTTGATGATGATGTGGCGTCCGCAGGGGTTGTTGCCCATGAAGCGTCCCCACGTGGAGCTGTCTAAATGAGCGAGGCATTGCTGAAAGTATCCGGGCTCACCATGCGGTTCGGCGGCCTGTTGGCCGTGGACAGCGTGGGGTTCGAAGTCCAATCCGACGAGGTCTTCGCCATCATCGGCCCCAACGGGGCCGGCAAGACCACCGTGTTCAACTGCGTGGGCGGCTTCTATGCGCCCACGGCCGGCGACATCATCATGGACGGCAAGCCAATCACCGGTTTGCCCAGCCACAAGGTGGCGCGCCATGGCCTGGTGCGCACGTTTCAGAACGTGCGCCTGTTCAAGCAGCTGACCGTGCTGGAAAACCTGCTGGTGGCGCAGCACACGCAGGTGGAATCGCGGCTGCTGCCGGGCTTGTTGAAGCTCAAGGGCTATCGACAGTCGGAAGCCGAAGCGCTGTCGCGCGCGGCGCAGTGGCTGGATTTCATGGGTTTGCGCGAATTCGCCAACCGCGAAGCGGGCAACCTGGCCTATGGCCACCAGCGCCGTCTGGAAATCGCGCGCTGCATGATCACCAAGCCGCGTTTGCTGATGCTGGACGAACCGGCAGCCGGCCTGAACCCGCAGGAAAAGCGCGATCTGCAATCGCTGATCGACCAGCTGCGCCGCGAGTTCGGCGTGGCGGTGCTGCTGATCGAGCACGACATGAGCCTGATCATGGGCATTTCCGACCGTATCCTGGTCATGGAACACGGCAAGCCGATCACCACCGGCACCCCCGAGCAGGTGCGCAACGACGAGCGCGTCATCAAAGCGTACCTGGGGGAGGAATGATGCTTAAGCTGGAAAACATACACACCTTTTACGGGGCCATCCAGGCGTTGAACGGCGTGTCGGTAGAGGTCAACAAGGGCGAAATCGTCACCTTGATCGGCGCTAACGGTGCCGGCAAGACGACGCTGTTGATGACGGTCTGCGGCAACCCGCGCGCGCGTGAAGGCAAGATCACGTTCGAAGGAGAGGACATCACCCACAAGGACACGCACCACATCATGCGCAATGGCATCGCCATTTCGCCTGAAGGCCGACGCGTGTTCAAGGACCTGACCGTTGCTGAAAACCTGATGATGGGCGGCTTTTTTTCCAAGCGCGCTGAAATCGAAGAGGGCATCGATCACGTCTACGGCCTGTTCCCGCGTTTGAAAGAGCGTTCGGCCCAGCGCGCGGGGCTGATGTCGGGCGGCGAGCAGCAGATGCTGGCGATCGGCCGCGCCTTGATGACGCGCCCGCGCCTGCTGCTGCTGGACGAGCCCACGCTGGGGCTCGCGCCGCTGGTGATTGCGCAGATTTTCGACATCATCCGCGAAATCCGCGAGCAGGGCGTGACGGTATTCCTGGTGGAGCAGAACGCGAACAAGGCGCTGGGCGTGGCCGATCGCGGTTATGTGCTTGAAAACGGCCGCGTCGTGTTGCAAGACACGGGCGCCAATTTGCTGGTCAACGATCAAGTCCGCAAGGCGTACCTGGGCGGATAAGAACCGCGTTGACACATTCCCCGCGAAGGGAAATTCGGGCGCATCGAAAGATGCGCTTTTTTTCCGCCCGTTTCGGTCAGGCCGCGATCAGCTGCTTGGCCAGATCCGCTTCGTAGTGCGCGATGGCGGCGCGCGCCAAGGCGTCGATGGAGTCCGTCAGCGTCACGCCCAGACTGGCGCGCAGCGCGTGCGGCACGGCCAGCGGCAGTTCAGTGCACCCCAGCACCACGGCGTCGGTGCCGCGCGCTTTCAGGCGGGCAATGCATTCCGCGGCGGGCGCGAACGCGTCTTCCAGGCGGTTGCCTTTGACGGCGCGAATCGAACCCATGCAATAGCGTTCGACCTCGTCGTCATCCGGCACGATGCACTCGTAGCCTTGCGCCAGCAGGTGCTTCTGGTACAAGCCCAGCTTCAACGTAGCAGCCGTGCCCATCAGGCCGATACGCCCGCCCGGCAAGCCCAGGCGGCGCAGGTCGTCAATGACGGCCTGGATGATGTGCAGCACCGGTACGCCGGTGGCGGCCGCGATGTCGTGGTACCAGAGATGCGCCGTGTTGCAGGGGATGGCGATCAGTTGCGCGCCCGCCTGTTCCAGAAAGCGCACGCCTTCGACCATATGGGGCAGGGGGCTTTCGCCGCCGGCCATGTAGGCGCTGGACCGGTCGGGAATGCGGGGATCGTTGCGCAGCAGCGTGGGGATGTGCTGCTGGTCAATCGCGGCGGGCGTCAGCGCCGCCAGGCGTAGGGCAAAGGCCGCGCCGGCCATGGGACCCATACCGCCCAATACACCCAGGTAGCATCCCTGGGAAAACGTCTTCACTTTATACACTCCGGGCTAAGGCATCACCGGGCATCAAAACCTGTCCCGGGCGTTGCGTGGTGGTCCGTTCCCCATCCCACACCTGGCGGCCATTGACCCACACCGCGTGGATGCCCTGGCTTGCCTGAATGGGAGCTGAAAAAGTGGCCACATCCGTTACCGTGGCAGGATCGAACAGCACCAGGTCAGCATGATACCCCTGGCGCAGCAGACCGCGTTCGGCGATGCCATATTGGTCAGCCGCCAGACCGGTCATCTTGTGGATGGCGGCTTCCAGCGACAGTAGCTGCTGTTCGCGCACCATCGTGCGCAGCACATTGGTAAAGGTGCCCCATTGGCGAGGGTGCGGGTGCGGATCGAACGGCAGGCCGTCCGAACCGACCATCGTCAGCGGATGCGCAAAAATGCGGTTGACGTCGGCTGGGTCCATCAAAAAGTAGATGGCGCCAGCGGGAGCCAGGCGCGCCACGGCGGCCTCATCGTCCAGGCCCAGCTCTTGCATGACGTCGCTGAAGTCGCGGCCCGTGGCGTCGGGGTAGCCTTTGGACCACGTGATCATCGTACGGCTGGCCAGCCGCGCGCGGTCCAGGCGCAGCATCGTGGACGTGGCGGGGTAGGGATGGCAGTCCAGGCAAACGGGCTGAATGGCGGCGGCGCGGTTGATCAGGTCCAGCGTTTCGCGCGTGCGGCCATGGTTGCGTTCGCCGGCCAGCTTGTGGTGCGAGAAGACCACGCGGCAGTCCAGTTCACGGCCGATCAGCAGCGCCTCTTGCATGGCGGGCACGATATGGTCGGCCTCGTCGCGCAGGTGGGTGGCGTACAGGCCGCGCCGGCCCGCGTTTTGCGCGGGAAGCAAAGGCCGGCACACGTCGATGATTTCGTCGGTGGGCGCGGCGCTGGCGGGCGGGTAGAACGTTCCCGTCGACACGCCGAAGGCGCCCGCGTCCAGCGCTTCTTGCAGCAGCGCCCGCATGGCGGCGCGCTCAGCGTCGTCGGCGGGGCGCGAGGTGTCGTCCATGACGGCCACGCGCAAGGTGGTGTGGCCCACCAGCGCAATGACGTTCACGGCGGCGGGCGTGTCGCGCAAGGCGTCCATCCACGCGCGAAACGTACCAAAGCGGAACAGCTCGGGCGGCCCCAGCAGGTCCAGCGGTTGGGGAATGCTGTCGCATTCCAACGGCGCCAGGCTGATGCCGCAGTTGCCGGTCACCACCGTGGTGATGCCCTGCGACACCTTGGGCAGCATGTCGGGGTGCGCCAGCAGGTAGCCGTCATCGTGGGTGTGGGAATCGATGAAGCCGGGCGCCAGCACCTGGCCCCGGCCATCGATGACCGGCACCCCCGCAGGGTGGGCAAAACTGCCCACGGCCACGATGCGTTTGCCCAGCACGGCCACGTCGCCCTGGCGGGCGGGCGCGCCCGAACCGTCGATAAGCGTGGCGCCGGCCACGATGAAGTCTGCCTGCAAGGTGTGCTGCGTCATGAAGGCTTAGTCCAGTTTCTCGATGCCGGCAGTGTCGATGATCTTCTGCCACTTGGCGGTTTCACGGTCGATCAACTGCTTGAACTCTTCCGGCGAGCCCGTGGCCGGTTCGGCGCCCAGCGTGGCCAGGCCGGTGCGCACGTCGGGTGCGGCCAGGGCTTTCTGGATGGCGGCGTTCAGCTTGGTAACGACGTCGGCCGGCGTGCCCTTGGGCGCGACCACGCCGCCCCAGGCCACCGTTTCATAGCCCTTCAGGCCGGATTCGTCCAGCGTGGGCACATCAGGCATCAGCGCCAGGCGCTTCAGGCTGCTGACGCCGATGGCTCGCACCTTGCCGCTCTTGACCAGCGGTGCGGCTTCGGACGTGTTGACGAACAGGTAGTCCAGGCGACCGCCCAGCAAGTCCTGAATGGCGGCGGGGCCGCCGTTGTACGGGATGAACATGACGTCCAGCTTGGCCATGCTCTTGAACAGTTCGCCGCCCATGTGGCCGGTGGTGCCCACGCCCGACGCGCCATACGACAAGCGGCCCGGTTCCTTGCGCGCGCGGTCGATCAGGTCTTGCACGCTTTTGACGGGCGATTCGGCTGGCACGATCAGCGCGTTGTACAGGTCGAACATATGCGCGACCGGCGTCAGGTCCTGGTCGACGTCGTAGGGCAGGCGCTTGAACAGCGAGCGGTTAACCGCCAGCGTGTTGATGTTGCCGTAGCCCACCGTGTAGCCGTCCGGGGCGGCGCGCTTGACCAGCGCAATGCCGATGTTGCCGGCCGCGCCAGGACGGTTTTCGATCACCATCGTGGCGCCGGTGTCCTTGGCGATCTGGGTGGTGATCAGGCGCGACAGCACATCGGGCGAACCGCCGGCGGCGGACGGCACGACGAACGTGATGGGCTTGTCGGGATAGCCGTTGGCGGCCGATGCGGTGGCCACCAGTGTGGCGCTGACGGCCAGCGCGGACAGGCTGCGGATAAATTGACGATGCATGGTGGTATTCCCCTTGTTTTGTTGTGGTGACGGGCGCAGATTACACCCGCGTTGCGGCGCTGCATCATCGAAAAATGTGGCAATCCTATAATCCGCCGTTATCGATAAGGGGAAGAAAAAATGGATGCGGACGGCTATGCGGACGAGGTCGGACCCAGCGCGGGACGGCCGTTGAACCTGCGTCAGATCGAGGTCTTCCGGGCGATCATGATGGCCGGCTCGATCAGCGGCGCGGGCCGCATGCTGCATGTGTCGCAGCCGGCCGTCAGCCGCGTGCTGGCGCTGACGGAAAGCCGGCTGGGCTATCGCTTGTTTGAACGCGTCAAAAGCCGCCTGTCGCCCACGGCTGAAGCGCGCCGGCTGTATGCGGAAGTAGAGCAGGTGTATGGCGGCATCCAGCGCGTGAACGACCTTGCCGCCAGCCTGGGCCAATCCGGCGCTGGCATGTTGAAGATCGTGGCCAGCGCCAGCTTTGGGCAGCGGCTGATTCCGATGGCGCTTGAGCGCTTTCGCGGCCGGAATGCGGACGCCCGGGTGGACTACCGCAGCGTGACGTTCGACGAACTGGCGGCGTACTTTTTGTCGGGCCAGGCGGACATCGGCATTTCCATGCAGCCGCCCGATCATCCCAATTTGACGTCGGTCCGGCTGGCGCGTGTTCCCGTGGTGTGCGTGATGCCCGCCGCGCATCCGCTGGCCAGCCACAACGTGGTGCATCCCGAGGATTTTTCATCCGCCGCGTGGATCGGCTATCCGCGCGACACGCCGCTGGGCCGTGCGCTGGTCACTTTTTTTGGCGCAGGGCCACGCCATGCCGCCGCCATAGAAGTGCATTCGCCGGTGACGGCGTGTTCGTTCGTACAGCAGGGGTTGGGGCCGGCGCTGGTGGACGCGTGGTGCGTATCGCCGGAGCAGTCCGCGCACATGGTGCTGCGGCCGATCGCACCCGAGGCCAGCGTTGAAATCTGGGCCACGCATTCGAACCTGAGCGCGCCGCCGCTGCTGGCGCGCAGGTTTTTGGCGGCGGTGAAAAAGACGCTGGAGCTGGAAAGCGCCGCCGACACGCAGTGAATGCGTCCGTTGTCGGCGGGTTCAGAGCAAGCGCGGAGTGTTTCCGGCGCGGTGCGGGGCTCGCAGGGCGCGGTACGCAGGACGCCGGACGCAAGACCGCGGACTTGGGATTACGCCAGCCCTTCGGCCTTCAATGCGGCCTGGACGCCCTTGTCGGCTTCCATGCGCTTTTCAAACGCCGCCAGATTGTCCTGGCCGGCCAGGTCGATTTCCTTGGCGCGCGCCCAGCGCAGCACCACGTACAGATAGGCATCGGCGATGGAAGGCGCGTCGCCCGCCAGATACGGCTTGCCGGCCAATTGTGCGTCCAGCTGCGCGAACAGCTTGGTCAGCAGCTTGGACGCCGAACTCGCCAGCTCTTTCTGCGCGGCTTCATCGCCCAAGAAGCGAGACGCGCCAAAGATCATCGAGAAGGTCTTGTGGATGTCGGAATTGATGAAGCCCAGCCAACGGCGGACATCGGCGCGCGAGCGCGCGCTGCCGTCGCCCAGCAACTTGGCCTGCGGGGCCTGCTCGGCGATGTATTCCAGGATGGCTACGTTCTGCGTAAGGGTCCAGTCACCGTCGCTCAATGCGGGCACGGCGCCAAGCGGATTCACCTTCAGAAAGTCGGGCCCCTTGAGCGCTTCGCGGCTCAATTGATGCGTTTCATAGGGCTTGCCCACCCACTCCAGAACAATATGGGAAGCGAGCGAACACGCGCCGGGCATGTAGTAAAGTTTCATGTGATCGGGTCTCCTGAACGAAAGAACGGGCGGGCCCCCGTCCTTGGGCGCTATGGTACGCCACCCCCGGCGCGCTTGGCGCCAACTTGTCATGCCACCCGCGCCCGCATTCCCACTCGTTGCCGCCGGAGATGTCCATGCAGTCACGCACCGCCGCAAGCTCGCGCGCGATTCCCCGTTTTGCTTTCTCCACGTTGATACTGACCGGCGCCATCTGGGCCGCAACGCCGGCTCGCGCCGCGCAGGAGCCACCGTCGGTGCCGGCGAACGTGACGGCGGTTGTCGGTGGGCTGGATCATCCTTGGGCATTGGCTTTCCTGCCCGATGGCGGCGGTGTGCTGATCACCGAACGACCCGGCAATCTGCGTCTGTTGCGCACGCCGGGCGGGTTGTCCAAGCCGCTGGCGGGCGTGCCCAACGTGGCGGCGCGCGGGCAGGGTGGTTTGCTGGACGTGGCGCTGTCGCCCGACTTCGCTAAGGATCGCTACGTGTACTTGTCGTATGCCGAGTCCGACGGTGATAAAAGCGGCACCGCCGTCGGCCGTGGCCGGCTATCCGACGATGCGACCGCGCTGGAAGACTTCAAAGTGCTGTTCCGGCAGGCGCCCAAGCTATCCTCGGGTCTGCATTTTGGGTCGCGCCTGGTGTTTGACGGCAAAGGCCACCTGTTCATCTCGCTGGGCGAGAACAACCAGCGCCCCACGGCGCAGGACCTGGACAAGCTGCAAGGCAAGATCGTGCGCCTGAAGCTGGATGGTTCGGTGCCCGACGACAACCCCTTCGTGGGCAAGACCGGTGCGCGGCCGGAAATCTGGTCGTATGGGCATCGCAACCCGCAGGGCATGGCGATGAATCCCTGGACCGGCGAGCTTTGGGAAAACGAACACGGCCCGCGCGGCGGCGATGAAATCAATGTGGTGCAGCCGGGCAAGAACTATGGCTGGCCGCTGGCGACTTACGGCATCAACTATTCGGGCCAGCCCATCCCCGAGGCCAAGGGCGAGACCGCGCCGGGCACCGAGCCGCCGCTGTTCTGGTGGGCCAAGTCACCCGCTATCAGCGGCATGGCGTTCTACAACGCCGACCGCTTTCCGGCCTGGAAGCATTCCGTCTTTATCGGCGCGCTGGGCAATCAGAATTTGATCCGCCTGACGCTGGACGGCAACCGCGTCGTGGGCCAGGAATGGCTGCTGGTGGATCGCAAGAGCCGCATACGTGACGTGCGGCAAGGGCCGGACGGTTATGTGTATGTGTTGACGGACGCATCGCCGGGGCAACTGCTGCGGATAGCGCCAGCGCAATCAGGAGGGTAAGCGATGAAGACGTACGAATTGATCGGGTCAGCCGGCTGCGGGTCGGCCATTGTGGAAATGGCGCTGGTGCTGGCCAATGTGCCGCACAGGCTGACGGACGTGCCGTACCTGAAGCCCGGCCCCGAACGCGACCGCTTGCTTGCCCTGAACCCGCTGGGACAGGTGCCTACGCTGATCACGCCCGAAGGCGAGGTCATGACGGAAAGCGCCGCGATGATCCTGCATCTGCACGATGTGGCGCCGCAAGCGGGCCTGGTGCCGGCCGCCGACAAGCCCGAGCGAGCGCATTTCCTGAATCTGCTGTTGCGGCTGGTCGCCGCGGTATACCCGACGTTCACCTATGGCGACATTCCCGCGCAATGGGCGGGCGAAGGCGCCGGGGCGGATCTGCTGCGGGAACGCATCCATACGCGGCGCGCCGAGTTGTGGAAAGAGCTGGAGCAGCAGGCCGGTGCGCCGCATATGCTGGGGCGGCGCTTCTCGGCGCTGGACCTGTATGTGACGGTCATGACGCACTGGCGGCCGGGGCAGGCATGGTTTCAGGCCGAATGCCCGGCGTTGACGTCCGTGGCGCGACAAGCCGCGCAGGAACCCAATGTGGCGCGGGTGCTGCGGCGGCATTTCCCGGCGCCGACCGAATAGCGCGTCGCATCGCTGGGTTGGTCGCCGGGTGGGGCCGCCGAATCTTGAAGAGACGCGCGGCGCCGGGCCTATCAGGCCTTGCCGCGCCGCCGGCCCTTGGCGCGGGCTTCGCGCACGGCGATGTACACGCCGCTGCCGGCGATGATCAGCGCGCCCAGATAAGCGTAGGCGTCGGGGGCTTCGCGCCAGAAGATCCACCCCAGGATCGTGGCCCAGATCAGACCGGTGTAGTCGAACGGCGCAACGACCGATGCCGGGCCGATCCGGAAACCCTGCGTGATCAATGCCAGCCCCAATGTGCTGAAAAGCGCGATGCCGCCGAAGTAGGGCAGGTGTTCAGCGGCCGGCGTCTGCCACACCCACGGCAAGCCCACCGCGCTACAGATCAATTGCCCAAGCACGATATAGAACGTGGTTGTCAACATGCCTTCGGCGCGGCTGATGCCGCGCGCGGTAATCATCATGACGGCGTATAGCAAGGCCGTGGTCAGCGGATAAAGCGTGGCCGCCTGAAAGGCATCCGAGCCCGGGCGAACCACGATCAGCACGCCCACGAAGCCGGCCAGCACCGCCAGCCAGCGCTTGCCGTCGACGCGCTCTTTCAGGATCAGCACGGACAGCGCCGTCACGAACAAGGGCGCGGCAAATGCGATGGCGGTGGCTTCGGCCAGGGGCAGTGCGCGCAAGCCCAGATAGAAGCAACAGGCCGACACGACGTTGATTGCGCCGCGCAGCAGATGCAAGCCGGGATGCGCGGTGCGCATGACACGGCGCCCACCCAGCCACAAGGCCAGCGCGGTGACGAAGGGCAGCGCGATCAGGGCGCGCAGGAACAGGATCTGAAGCGGGTTGTAGTGGGCGCCCAGCCATTTGGCGTTGGCGTCGCTGAGGGTAAGAAAGAAGATGCCGCCCACCACGCAGGCGATGCCTGCAAAGGCGGAGTGTTCCCGGGCGGCGGGCAATACAGTCGAGGAAGACATCGGAAACCTGCAAAGGCGGCGCTTCCTGCCGCCGTTAGAGAAAAACGGGTAAAAACCGGGGGTAGAAAACCGCGCCGCTTAAAAACGCGATAAACCCGGGCGCGCAGCGAAATGGCTTGGCGTGTTCAGCCCTGGGCGCGATAGGCGGCCAAAGCCACCATGGCCCATGCGGCCAGGAACGCGGTGCCGCCCAGCGGCGTGACGGCCCCCAGCCAATGGATGCCCGTCAGCGACAGCGTGTAGAGGCTGCCCGAAAACAGCACGATGCCCACGAACATCACCAACCCCGCAGCAGATAGCAGCGGCGACCCAAAGCGTGGGCCCAGCAGCGCGATAGCGAACAAGCCCAGCGCATGCACCAGGTGATACAGCACACCGGTCTGCCAGACGGACAGCAGCTCGGGCGTCAGCATCCGCTTCAGACCATGCGCGCCAAACGCGCCCGCGCCCACCGCCACCATGAGATTAAGCGCCGCAAGTATCGTCAACTGCCGGTCCGTCATTGCCAATCCTTATCGTTGTTCGTGTGTAACGCCGCCTATGATATGCCCAAATACGGTGCATGCCCGGCAGAACAGCGGCGCATTTGGCCCTTGCGACACGAATTCCAAATGAGATATTATAAATTCTGTTTGGAACATCCCTGTTTGACTTTGAGCGGCGCCCGCTGTCCGCCCAGCCGCCAACCGGAGCGCAACATGACCCTGTCCATTACCGGAAAATCCGCCGAAAAGCGTGACGCCTCGTCGGCCCGGCCGCCGCGCCGCGCCGTGCCGCGCGCCAAGCAGTTGTTCCAGGAATTGGTGGATAGCCCGCTGAGCGATATGGCGCGCGATGTGCGGCGCGGCCTGCCTGCGCAGATGGTGGACGACGCGGCCGATTTCCTTCAGGTGCCCAAGTCCGAAATCATGGCCATTACCGAAGTCAAAGCGGCGTCGCTGTCGCGTTGGACCCGCGAAGGGCAGATGCTGCCGTTGGGGGAATCCGACCGCCTGGCGCGCGTGGCCCGGGTGGCGCGTGTGGCGCGACAGGTGCTGGGCAGCGATGAAGAAGCGGTGCAATGGCTGAACACGCCGGTGCCCGCGCTGGGCAACGTCAAGCCCTTGTCGCTGCTGACGTCCGACGCCAGCAGCCGGATCGTGGAGGACACCCTGGCCCGGGCGGCGGCGGGCGTGTACGCATGAGCGACTTCATTTCGCTGTGGCGCATTGGCACCACGGCGGGAAAATACCGCGCTGACGACCTGAGCGGCGCGGGGGCGGCAGCGGTGGGCGGGCGCTACAACAGCCCCGGCACGGCGGTGGTGTACACGTCGGCCAGCGTGGCGCTGGCGGTGCTGGAAACCGTGGTGCATTTTGCCGCGCGCGCATCCGAGCAGGCCAACCGTTACCTGATTGAAGTGGCGGTGCCACGCGCCGTGCATGATGCGCGCCAGGTGCTCACGGTGGACCAGTTGCAGCGCAACTATCCGTTCTGGGAAGCGGTGCCGTTTGCCGAGGCCTCGCAGACGGTGGGCGACAACTGGGTCGCGTCCGGCGTGTCCGCAGTGCTGGAGCTGCCCAGCGCGATCGTGCCGTATCGCGGGGTGCCCGACTGCAATCTGCTGATCAACCCGGCGCACCCGGACGCCGAGAACATCGTAGTGGTGCGTCGCGAACGTTTCGTTTATGACCCACGCCTGAAAGCGGCGTGAACGGTGCCTAGCCGCAAAAAAAGGGAGCCCCGGGGCTCCCTTTTTCATGGCGCGGCCAGCCCGTCAATCGTTGGTCAACACCGCGCGGCCGACCACCTTGCCGGCCCGCAGCGCGGCCAGCACGCTGTCGGCCTCTGCCAAGGCGTGGCGGTGCACCGGCATCGGCGGCACCTTGCCCGCGCGCACCAGTTCCATCAGCTCTTGCAATTCGGCCAGGTTGCCGACGTAGCTGCCGATGATGGACATGGCCTTCATTGGAATCAGCGCGATGGGCCACGACGACGCGCCGCCGAACAGGCCCACGATGATCAGTTTGCCCCCCTTGGTCAGGAAGTCGAACGCCAGCGACGTTGTGGCGGGCGCGCCAACCAAATCGATAGCGGCCTGCACCGGCTTGCCGCCGGCGGCCTTGATGATTTGCTGCGCGGCGTCGGGCGCGGCGCCATCAATGGCGGCCAGCGCGCCGGCGTCCAGGGCTGCCTGGCGCTTGGCCGGGTCGATATCGACCACGATGGCGCCGGCGCCGCCCAGGGCCTTGATCAGTGTCAGGCTCATCAAGCCCAGGCCGCCCGCGCCGAAGATCACCACGGGGTGCTCGCGGTATACGTCCGCGCCGATTTTCTTCAGCGCGGAATAAGTGGTCAGGCCCGAGCAGGCATAGGGGGCGATCTGTGCCGGTTCCAGGTCGCCGATGTCGATCAGGTATTTGGGGTGCGGCACCAGGATGTGGTCGGCGTAGCCGCCGGCGCGATGCACGCCCAGGCAGGCCGGCGCGCTGCAATGGTTTTCCATGCCCGCCTGGCACGGTGCGCATTGTCCGCAGCCGATCCACGGGTACACCAGGTAATTCTTGTCGCTGGACAGGCCCTGCGCGTCGGGTCCGGCGGCCGCCACGCTACCCACGGTTTCATGGCCCATGGTCAGCGGCAGCGACACGCCGCGATCTTTCAGCGCCAGGGTGCGCCCCTGGCCCAGGTCGTAGCCGCCTTCCCACAAGTGGATATCGCTGTGGCACACCCCCGCGGCGCGAACCTTCAACAGCACCTGCGTGCCTTGCGGGGTCGGCGTGGGTGCGTCCATTTCCTGCAAGGGTTCGCGAAAGTTCACAACGCAATAGCACTTCATGGAAAGGTCTCCTTCGTGGTTTTTTATAGCCAGCAGACTACACCCGGCCGCAGGGGAACGATATTCACTTTTTTACCAGGGGGCATTCGCTGTCGGCCAGCGATACGAATACCTTGTCGCCCGGCACGGTGGACAGGATGCGGTAGAAGTCGCCGGGGTACTTGGATTCGGCGGGCTTTTTCACTTCGACCAGATACAGGTCCATGATGACGCGCCCGTCTTCGGGGCGGATGCGGGCGTTCTTGATGAGCTTGGTGGTGATGGGCAATTCGCGCATCTTCTTGTTGACCGCGGCGCCTTCGAAAGTGCCCGCCGCCTGGGCGGCCTGCAAATAGTGGGTGGTGGCCACGTAGCTCAGCGCCTGCACGATGGAAGGCGGGCGCGTCACGCCCATCTTTTTCTGCCAGCGCTGTGTCCAGGCGCGGGTGTCGTCGTCGGCGTCCCAATAAAAGCCGGTGGGAAAGGTCAGCCCTTGCGCTACCGGCAAGCCCATGGCCTGCACGTCGTTGATGAAGGTCAGGAACGTCAGCAGGCGCTGCTTGCCGCCTGTCAGCCCAAATTCCTGCGCCTGCTTGATCAGGTTGACCAGGTCGCCGCCCGCGCTGGCCAGCCCCACGACGTCCGCCTTCGATGCCTGCGCCTGCACCAGGAACGATGCAAAATCCATGGCCCCCAGCGGGTGACGCGTACTGCCGATCACCTTGCCGCCCGCGTCCTGCACGAAGCGGCTGGCGTTGCTTTCCAGGGACTTGCCGAATACGTAGTCGGTGGTGATGAAGTACCAGGACTTGCCGCCGCCTTCGACCACGCTTTTGACCACGGCGTTGGCAAGCGCGTAGGTGTCTGGCGCCCATTGCGTGCTGAGGTTGCTGCATTGCTTGCCGCTGAAGTCTCCGGCAAACCCGCCGCTGATCAGCGCCGTGCCGCCTTTTTCGCGAGCCACGCCCTGGGCCGCCAAGCCGGCCGAGCTGGCGCCGCCGTCCACCACGGCAACCAGGCCCTGGGTGTCAAACCAGCGCCGCACCAGTGCCGAGGCCACATCGGCCTTGTTCTGATTGTCCGCACCCACGACTTCGACGGTCTTGCCGGCGACCTTGCCGTTGAAATCCTCGACCGCCATCCGCACGGCCATTTCGGAACCCAGCCCGCCCAGGTCCGAGTAAATGCCCGAACGGTCATTGGACACGCCAAGGCGCACGACATCCGACTGGGCATGGGCCGCGCACGCGGCCATCGTGGCGGCCAGGGCCGCCAACAGGGGTTTGATACGCATCTGTCTGTCTCCCCGACCCTTTGCCGGGCCGTATGGTTTGAATTTTTTGGTGTTGACGCGGTACCGCTGACGGGCAGCCACCACTTGGCCGGCTGAAAAGGAATTCCTATTGGTGAAAGATAATTCCTGTGCAAGAATTTAGGTTCGCCCATATGAAAAGTCAACATAGTGGAATACCTAGCAGATTTGCACTTTTTGCGACGGTAAATCCGCACAGGGGTCGCCACCATGGAAGTGAAACTTGTAGCCCGCACGCTGGACTTGATCGAGCTTTTTGCGCAGGCGCGGCGGCCCATGCCGCTAACCGAATTGGCGCAAGGGCTGGGCGCGCCCATGTCCAGTTGTCTGGCGCTTGTGCGCACCTTGGTGGCGCGCGGCTATCTGTACGAAGTGCGGCGGCGCGGCGGCTATTACCCCACGGCGCGGCTGCAAGCGTTGAGCGCGCTGATACAGGCGGGTGACCCCTGGCTGGAACAGGTCCGGCCGCATCTGCTGGCATTGCGCGACGCGGCCAATGAGACGGTCATGCTGGGCAAGATCCAGGATGGCGCCGTGGTGTTCCTGGACGTGGTGGAATCCACGCAACCGGTGCATTACGCAGCGCGCCCCGGCGAGCGCCGGCCGCTGCACACCAGCGCGGTGGCCAAGGCGGTGCTGGCGCGCCTGCCGCCCGCCGAGCGCGACAGCGTCTTGGCCAGCGTCAGCTACGCCAGCCACACGGAACGCACATTGACCACGCGCGACGCCTTGCTGGCAGACATTCTGCAAGTGCAGACGCGCGGTTGGGCGGCCAACGTGGGTGAAAGCGTGGCCGACTTGACGGGCCTTGCCGTGGCGCTGGATCTGGGCGGGGAATGGTACGCGCTGTGCATGGCCGGCCCGACCCCGCGCGTGTGGGAACGGCGGGATCAGAACCTGGCCTATCTGACGGACGCGGCCGACGCCATCAGGCGCGCGCGGGCGGGGTAGGGGAAAGTTAGCAGCGGGGTGTACATCCGCGCTGTCGGCAGCGGGCGCACCAGCATCGGGGCAGCAGCAGCGGCGCACCAGCAGGGATGCGTCAGGCGGCGAGCCTCAGCTGCCCCGGCGCATCAACGTCGATTTGCCGAATAGGCTTTCGATCAAGTCCACCGCGACTTCGGCCGTCTTGTTGCGCACGTCCAGCGCGGGGTTCAGCTCCACCACGTCCAGCGAGCGCATCAGGCCGGTGTCGGCAATCATTTCCATGCACAGCTGCGCTTCGCGGTAGGTGGGGCCGCCGGGCACCGTTGTGCCCACGCCGGGCGCGATGTCGGGGTCAAGAAAATCGACGTCAAAGCTCACGTGCAGATGGGTGTCGGCATCCAGCCCGGCCAGGGCGGTTTCCATGGTGGCGCGCATGCCCATTTCGTCCAGATAGCGCATGTCGAACACTTCCAGGCCGGCTTCGTGCACCAGGCGCTTCTCGCCCTGGTCCACGCTGCGTATGCCGATCTGGCGGACCCAGCCGGCTTCGATATCGGGCGTCTGACCGGACATGCCCGTGATCTGCGCCGGTCCGTACCCACACAGGCAGGCCACCGGCATGCCGTGGATATTGCCTGTGGGCGTCAGCGCGTGTGTGTTGAAATCCGCGTGCGCATCCAGCCATAAAACGCGCAGCTTTTTGCCGGACTCGCGGCAATGGCGCGCCACGGCGCTGATGGACCCGATGCCTAAGCAGTGATCGCCGCCCAGCAAAATCGGCAGGCGGTTCAGCGTCAGTTCGGCATAGACGGCATCGTGTACCACCTGGTTCCAGGCCGCCACTTCCTCCAGATGCCGATAGCCGTTTTCCGGAGGCAGCCACGGGTTGGCCGGGCCGTAAAGGTTGCCGCGATCGATCACTTCAAACCCCTGTGCTTCGATGACGGGGCCCAGGTTGGCAACCCGCAGGGCCTCGGGGCCCATCGACGCGCCGCGTGCGCCCGCGCCGATGTCGGTAGGAGCGCCGATCAGGGTGATTTGGGTGGGCAAGCTGGCGGGGGTGTGCAAGTGGTGGACTCCGGTGGGGTTCATCATGGGCGGATAGTAACGCGCGCCTTGGCCGGCTGCTGCACAATAGCGCCTGCGCCGTCACGTCGATACCGATCACGCCGGCCGATTCTTCATGACTTCTGGATGGCTCTCATGCTTTTGCATTCCTTGCTTTCAACGTTGACGCGCGGCGCTACCGTGGCGGCTTTGTCCGTGGTGCTGTGCGCCACCGCCGCCGCCCAGGAAAAGCCCTTGCGCATCGGCGTCATTCCCAGCGTGGCTAACGAAGCCACTGAAATTGCCATCGCCCAGGCCAAGAAAGAAGGCCTGGACGTGAAGCTGGTGGAATTCAACGACTGGGTGTTGCCCAACATTGCCGTGGCCGACGGCTCGGTGGATGCAAACTTCTTTCAGCACGAGCCATTCCTGCAACTGTTCAACCAGCGCCGGGGCGCCAACCTGACGCCGATTGCCTATGGCTATTCGACCACCATCGGCCTGTTCTCGAAGAAGCTGAAAAAGGGCGACACGGTGCCCGACGGCGCCACCATTGCCGTGCCCAACGACCCCGTCAATACCGGCCGCGCCTTATTGCTGCTGGAGTCGATCGGGCTGATCAAGCTGACCCCGGGCGTGGCGCACCAGGCCACGTTGCAAGACGTGGTGGCCAACCCCAAGCGCTTGAAGTTCGTGCAGATTGAAGGCTCGCAGTCGGCCCGCACCTTTGACGACGTGACGGCCTCGGTGACGTACACCACGTTTGCCAAGCAGGCCGGGCTGAACGAAAAGGACGGGCTGGCGTTCGACAATACGGACCCGGCCAGCATCCGCCGCTACGCGATCCGCTGGGTGACCACGCCCGACAAGGCGCAGGACCCGCGCCTGTTGAAATTCATTTCGATCTACCAGAACTCGCCCGAGGTCAAAACGACCCTGAAGCGTCTTTACGGCGACCTGATCAGCTTCCCCTGGTAAAAGGTGGCCTGCGCGGCTGCCCGGGGGCCGCTTGTGTGGCTTGTGTGGCTGGTGTGGCTCGTGTGGCCCCTTGTGTCGCAGACCGCGTGGCAGCCCGTACGCCGCCTACGCCGCAGCCTCGCGCCGACCTGCGCGCCGCCCGTTCAGGCGCCAGTGCAAACCCAGCGCTGCCACGCCCACGGCGGCCGCTGCGCACAGGCCCAGCGCTTCAAAGCCCATATGCGTGTACAGCGTGCCGGCCACCGCCGTCCCCACGCTGGCGCCCAGGTAGGTGGTGCAGGTGTTCAAGCCCAGCACGGCGCCGCGCTCGTCCGGCCGGGCGCGAGACAGCAGCAACACCAGCAGGTTCAGGCTGATCTGCGAGGCCGCGCCCCACAGCACGGCAAGCGCCAACACCGCCGCCAACGCGTGAGCGGCGGGCAGCAACACCAGATACACCAAGGCAATCGTGGCCAGGGCCAGCGGCAACGCGCGGCGCGGTCCCAACCTTTCGATCAGCGGCGCGCCGGCAAAACCCGCCAGCATAAAGCCCGCGCCATAGGCGAAGGCAATGAAGCCGACCTGACCGGCCGACAGCGCCAGCAAGGCCCGGACGTGGTCGGCCAGAAACGCGTACACGCCATAGAACGCGGACGAGAACGCCAGGCAGGCCAACAACAGCACCGGCACATCGCGATAGGACAGCGGCGCCAGCAGCCGCGACAAGCGTAGCGGCGCGGCGTTGTGCACGCGACGCTCGGGCAGCTTGCGCAGGCCAAGCAGCGCAATCGTGGCGCACAGCGCCAACGTGCCATAGGTGGCGCGCCAGCCGACGGCATCCGAGATCAGCGCGGACAAGGGCACGCCCGCCACCAGCGACACCGACCACCCCGCGATCACGCGGCCCAAGGTGCGCGCCTCTTGGCCCGCGGGCGCCACCAGCGACGCCGACCCGTAGGCGGCGGGCAGAATCACCCCGGCGGCGGCGCCGGCCAAGGCTTGCGCGGCGGTCAGCACCAGCCAGTGCGGCGCCGTGGCGGAAAGCAGCAGGGCGGCAATCAGCACCAGCATTGCGCCCAGCAGCGAACGGCGGATGCCGATGCGGTCGATGCGACCCGCCAGGAAGAAGGCGCTGGCGGCGGTGGCTGCGCCGTAGGCCGAAATGGCGGTGCTGATGGTTAACGCCGAAGTTGAAAAGGACTGCGCCACATCGGTCAGTATCGGACTGAGCGCCAGGCCGTTAGACCCGACCACGCTGACGGCGAACATCAGGGCGGGTACGGGCGAAGCCTGCTTCGAAGTTTGTTTGCCAGGATTTTGCATGCGCCGAATTTTATTGGAATAAAATAAGGGTTTACGCCGATAACTCCTTATTCCATAAAAGTTCGAATGCCGTAAGGCAGAACTTGATTCCGATGCCAGACCTAGACGATCGCGACAGAAAACTATTAACGCTGCTGGCTGGCGACGCTACCCCCAGTTACGCCGAACTGGGCAAGTTATTGAACCTTTCCGCCCCGGCCGTGCATGAACGCGTCAAGCGCTTGAAGCGCGACGGGCTGATCAAAGGCATTGCGGCCCGCCTGGACGGCGCGCGTATTGGCCGACCATTGCTGGCTTTCGTGCATGTGGACACCGCCAACTGGAGCATTACGCAGCAGGTGCTGGGCCTGGCCGAACTGACCGAGGTGGAAGAGATCCACACCATCACCGGCAAGAGCGCCATGCTGTTGAAAGTGCGGGTGCGCGA
Organism: Achromobacter sp. LC458; assembly: GCF_001005835.2. Lineage (NCBI taxonomy): Bacteria > Pseudomonadati > Pseudomonadota > Betaproteobacteria > Burkholderiales > Alcaligenaceae > Achromobacter > Achromobacter sp. LC458. The sequence goes on along the minus strand of NZ_LBHW02000007.1, from coordinate 159,244 downwards.
CACGCAGGCGCTGGAATTACTGCTGGCGCGCATCCATCAGATAGACGGCATCACCAACACCACCAGCGATATCGCGCTGACCAGCTATCTGGAACGCGGGCCGCTGCCCGACAACGCGGCGGAAGTGGCGGACTAGGAAGCACCGGGAGAGGGCGGCGTGCAGGGGGGGGGGACCGCGCGCGCTGGCAGAACGTGAAGGCGGGACGGGACGGCAGAACGGGACGGCGGAACGTGACGGCGGAACGTGACGGCGGAACGGAGCGGCCAAACGTGACGGGCAAACGTGACGGGCAAACGTGACGGCCTAAGCTGACGGCCGAACCTGACGGCCGAGGCTCACTACGCCGGCCGCGCCACCCGCAGCCGTAGCCGCGTGATTTCGGACGGCGCGCCCAGCCGCTTGGGCGGGCCCCAGTATCCCGTGCCCCGGCTGGTGTACACCCACATCTTGCCCAGGCGATGCAGGCCCGCCGTGTAGGGCTGCTGAAAGCGCACGAAAAACCCCCACGGAAAGAACTGGCCGCCATGGGTGTGGCCCGACAACTGCAAGTGATAGCCCAGCGGTTGCGCGGCGGCGGCGCTGCGCGGTTGATGCGCCAACAAGATGCGGGCGCAGGCATCGGGCGGCGCGCCTGCCAGCGCGGCTTTGGGGTTGCTGCGCTGCTGCGGATCGAACGCACCGGCGCTGTAATCCGTCACGCCGGCCACCACCACGGGCAGGCCCGAGGGGTGAATAACAGCATGCTCGTTCAACAACACCCGCAGTCCCATGCGCCGGAATTCGGCAATCCAGGCCGTGGCGCCTGAATAATATTCATGGTTTCCGGTCACCAGGTATACGCCGTAGGGGGCGCGCAAGGTTCCTAGCGGGCTGGCCTGATCGGACAGATGCTCGACGCTGCCGTCCACCACATCGCCGGTGATGGCGACCATGTCCGGCAGCAGTTCGTTGACGCCGTCCACGATGGCTTGCACATAGCGTTTCTTGATGGTGGGCCCGACGTGGACATCGCTGATCTGCACGATGGTGAACCCGTCCAGGTCTTGCGGCAGGCCGTCGATGGGGACGTCCACATCGACCACCCGCGCCCGGCTGCGCGCGTTGTAGAAGCCGACGAGCGTGCCCGCCAATGCCAGCCCGGCCACCGCCCACGCACTGTAGCGCCGCACGTCGGCCCACGGCAGGTCGGTATTAGCCAGCCACGCCACACCCCAGGTCACCAGCAATGCCGCGTCGCGAATGACGGTCAGCACGAACAGGGACGAAAACAGCCCCATCGCCAAGAGGCCGACCCATGCAATGCGGTCGCCCCAGGGCGGGTTGATGGAAGAGCGGGCCAGCATGCCCAACGGAATCAGGATGCACGACAGCAGCAAGCCGATGATGGCGGCGGCGGCGCCGGCGGCGGACAGTTGCGCGTCGGGAATCAGGCGCGCGCCCACATAGACATGGGCCAGGGCGCCCAGGGTCAAAAAGCGCAGGAAGAACGAGGATTGGCGTAGGGACACGGCGGGCGCGGGGCGGGCAAGGGAAACGCCATTCTATGCCGGGCCGTGGGCTTAGGACGCGCCGGCAGCCGTTGCGTCGCGCCACAGCAAGCCCGCGTTCATCTCGTGCACGCTATTGATGCCCAGCATTGCCATGTTGCGGTCCACTTCGGCGCGCAAAAGATTGATGGCGTGGGCGACACCGGCCTGGCCACCCACCGCCGCCGCGTAGTTGAACGGCCTGCCCACGAACACGAAGCGCGCGCCCAGCGCCAGGGCCTTGAGCACATCGCCGCCGCGCCGCACGCCGCTATCCATCATCACGGTCATGTCACCCGCCGCGTCCACCACGCCGGGCAGCGCGCGCAGCGGCGAGATCGCGCCATCCAGTTGGCGTCCGCCATGGTTGGACACGATCACGCCGTCCACGCCATGCTGCCGGGCCAGCGCCGCATCTTGCGGATGCAGGATGCCCTTGATGATCAAGGTGCCCGGCCATTGCCGCCGGATGCGGGCCACGTGCTGCCAGCTGAGGTGATCGCGCGCGGTGAAGTCGCGCAACACCGACGCGGATACGATGGGCGCGCCGCGCGTGGCGAACGAGTTTTCAAAGTGCGGCATGCCGTGCGCCATCAGCGTGCGCAGGAACGTGCCCGCCAGCCAGCGCGGTCGGGTCAGGCCGTCCCACGCCAATCGCAAGCTGGGCTTGAGCGGCGTAGAGAAACCGGTACGGACATTGTTTTCTCGGTTCGCGGACACCGGAATATCCACAGTCAGCACCAAGGTCTCGTAGCCGGCGCGCCGGGCGCGTTCGACCAGCGCGTCGATCTTGGCCGGATCGCCCGGCAGATAGGCCTGGAACCAGGTGCCCGGCGCTTGCTGGATGACCTCTTCCAAGGAGATCAGCGAGGTGCCGCTGAGAATGGCCGGAATGCCGGCGTCGCTCGCGGCGCGGGCCAGCACCACGTCGCCGCGATAGGCCGACAGCGCGCTGATGCCCATCGGCGCAATGCCGAAAGGCGAGTCGTAGCTGCGTCCGAACAACTCGGTGCGCTGCGTGCGCTTGGACACGTCGACCAACACACGCGGCGCAAAACCGTATTGCGCGAACGCGCGTCGGTTGTCTTGCAGGGATTGATTGTCTTCCGCCGCGCCCGCCACGTAGCCGAAGATGGGGCGGGGCAGGCGTCGGCGCGCAGCGGCTTCAAAATCGTCCAACGACAGCATTCGGGCCAGCGCGCGCGGCAGCGGCTGTGCGGCAGTCGCCGCCGATGGGGCGGGCGGAGCGGCCGAGGTCATGGCTGCGTTGCCCGCCGAGGTGTCGGCAGGAGGCGTGGTCAGCGTGGATGTCGTCATGGCAGTAGGGCGTCGGAAGAAAGACTGGACCTGGGAAAGTCCGTAATCTACCGACGCAGCATGACTGCGAAAAGCGAATAAAAGGCGACGAACTTATTCGCTTTTAATGAATGACCCAGCCAGGGTCAGCGCATTCAACGATGCTTGGGCAGGGCCAGCAGTTCGCCCATGCGCACCGGGCCCAGCACCGACGGCGTGTCGGCCCACCGGATCTGGTCCGGGCCGAATAATACGATGGCGGTGGACCCCAGCTTGAACCGGCCCATTTCCGCACCTTTTTCCAGATGAATCGGCGCGCGCGCGGCGGCGTCATAGCGCACCGCTTTCACGCGGCGCTTATAGGGCGTGACCAGGCCGGCCCACACGGTTTCGATCGACGCAACGATCATCGCACCCACCAGCACCAGCGCCATCGGACCATGCTCGGTATCAAAGATGCAGACCACGCGTTCGTTGCGCGCGAACAGGCGCGGCACGTTGCGCGCCGTCAGAGGGTTGACCGAGAACAAGCGGCCCGGCACATGGATCATTTCGCGCAGCGTGCCGGCCACCGGCATGTGCACGCGGTGATAGTCCTTGGGCGACAGGTAGACCGTGGCAAATTCGCCACCTTGAAACGGCGCGGCACGCTCAACGTCGCCGCCTAGCAGGTCAACCAGGCCGTAGCTGTGGCCCTTGGCCTGGAAAATGCGGCCTTGCTCGATGGCGCCCAACTGGCTGATCGCGCCGTCGGCCGGACAGAGCACGGAACCGGGTTCGTCGTCCAGCGGGCGAGCGTCGTCTTTCAGCGCGCGCGTGAAGAAGTCATTGAAGCAGTCGTAGGCCAACGGGTCTTCTTGCAGCGCTTCGCGCATGTCGACGCCATACTTGCGGACAAAGCGCGAAATCATCCAGTTCTTGACCGCGGGTTCCCGGCAGTCTGAGGCGTATCCGAAGAAGCGCGACACCAGGTGATGGGGCGCAAGATACTGGCTGGCGAGAAATAGTTGGTCTTTGATCGTCATCTACGAGCGCTGAAAAAACGCGTCCCGCGGACAGCGGGACGTGGTTGAAGGCCGCCTCGCAAACGACGCATCAAGGACGCGTGCGGGCAATTCGCGGGATTGTATCGCGATCAGGCGGCTTTGGCGGCCAGTTTGGTTTTGTAGAGCCAGTCCTTGTAGTCGTCCAGGTCGCCATCAAACGGACGCACGGCGCCGTCGGCCACGATGATGAACTCATCGGTGGTGGCGCGCAGCAGGTGGCGGTCGTGGGACACGAGCATCAAGGTGCCTTCGAATTGCGCCAGCGCGGTAGTCAGCGCTTCACGCGTTTCCAGATCCAGGTGGTTGGTGGGCTCGTCAAGCAGCAAGAGGTTGGGGCGCTGCCAGACGATCAGCGCCAACGCCAGGCGCGCCTTTTCACCGCCGGAGAACGGCGCGATCGAGCTGGTGGCCATGTTGCCGTTGAAGTTGAAGCTGCCCAGGAAGTTGCGCAGTTCCTGTTCGCGCACCGTGGGCGCCAGCTTCGTCATGTGCCACAGCGGCGATTCGTCGTGGCGCAGCATTTCGACCTGGTGCTGGGCAAAGTAGCCGATGGACAGGCCCTTGTTGAATTGCGTGTCGCCGGCCAACGTGGTGAGGTCGCCGGCGATGGTCTTGATGAACGTGGACTTGCCCGCGCCGTTGATGCCCAGCAAGCCGATGCGTTGCCCGGCTTGCAGCGAAAAGTTGATGCCGGACACGATGATCTTGTCGGACACGGCCTGCGTGTCTTCGCATTCCACGCGGTAGCCCGCGCTGACCTTGTCCATGGTCAGCAAGGGGTTGGGCGCGCGCAGCGGCTCGCGGAATTCGAACGAGAATTCGGCGGCGGCACGCAGGGGCGCCATCTCTTCCATGCGGGCCAGCGCCTTGATGCGGCTTTGCGCCTGGCGCGCCTTGCTGGCCTGGGCCTTGAAGCGGTCGATAAAGGATTGCAGGTGCGAGCGTTGGCGCATCTGCTTTTCCATCATGCCTTGCGCCAGCTCCAGTTGCGCGGCGCGCTGGCGTTCAAACGACGAATAGTTGCCGGAGTAGCGGCGCAGTTTGCGTTCGTCGATATGGACGATGACGTTGACCACGCCGTCCAGGAAGTCGCGATCGTGCGAGATGACGATCAGCGTGCCGGCATAGCGTTTGAGCCAGTCTTCCAGCCAGATGATGGCGTCCAGGTCCAAGTGGTTGGTGGGCTCGTCCAGGAGCAGCAGGTCGGACGGGCACATCAGCGCTTGCGCCAGGTTCAGGCGCATGCGCCAGCCGCCGGAAAAACTGGTCAGCGGCAGGTGCATCTGTTCTTGCGTGAAGCCCAGTCCGGTCAGCAGTTGTTCGGCGCGCGAGTGCACGGTGTAGGCATCGGCGTCGGCCAGCGCGGCGTAGATGTCGCCCATGCGCAGGCCGTTTTCGGCGCTTTCCGGTTCGGCTTCCAAGACGGCAAGTTCGGCTTCCAGCTTGCGCAAGGTGACGTCGCCGTCAATCGCGTATTCGATGGCGGGGCGGTCCAGCGCGGGGGTTTCCTGCGCCACGTAGGCCATGCGCCAGCTGGACGGGTAGTCCAGGTCGCCCTGGTCCGCGTGCAGCGTGCCGCGCAAAAGGCCGAACAGGCTGGACTTGCCGGCGCCGTTGGCGCCGATCAGGCCGATCTTGTCGCCGGGGTTCAAGAGCAGGTCGACCTTGTCGAGCAAGGGCTTGACGCCGCGCATGAGTGAAACTTGTTGGAAGCGGATCATGAATCTTGGGGCAGGGGGGGGCGCGGCAAGCGCGCGGCGTGGCTCCCGCCACAAGGGGCGGCGCAAAAAAGGGAACCGGGCGAGTTCGCGCGCAAATGCCTGGGTGGCCGGCGCCGCGGCCAAAGGCAGCGACAAAACATCGGCAAGACAATAACCAAACAGCGGCAGGACAGCGGGCGCGAATAGAAAAAAGACACGCCCCAGGGTAGGGGCGTCGTCCAATCGTGGGCGCTATTGTACCGGGCCGCGCGCCTTGGCGCAGCCGGCGCTGTGCCGTGAGCAGGATTCGAGCGGGATCCTGGCAGGATTCAGACGTGTTTTGCTCTGATTGTTGCGGCAAAACAGCAGCATATTGCCCGCGTGCTGGCTTTGGGTCGTCAGAAGCGGGCTATGCGCCCGCGATGGCGGCAGCCAAAGCCAAGACGCGCTCGGCCTCTTGCGCATGCAGGTTTTCAACCAGCGCCCCGTCCACCACGGCCACGCCCAAGCCTTGGGCCTGGGCGGCGCGCCACGCGTCCAGGCGCTTGCGGGCAAGCGCCACTTCATCGTCGGTCGGTGCAAACGCCGCGTTGGCGGCCGCGATCTGCTTGGGATGAATCAGCGTCTTGCCGTCGAACCCCTGGTCGCGCCCCTGGCGGCAGGTGGCGGCGTAACCGGCGTCGTCGTGTAAGTCCAGATGCACGCCGTCCAGCACCGCCAGGCCGTGGGCCCGCGCGGCCATGACGGCCATCGACCGCGCCAGCAATGTTTCTTCGCGGCTCGGGGTATGGCGCGCGTGCAGGTCCTTGACCAGGTCCGACGTACCGACCACGATGGCGCGCAACCTGGGGTGGCCGCCCGCAATGGCGTCCAGGCGCAGAAAACCCAGCGGCGTCTCGGCCATGGCCCACAGCGGCAGATCCGGCGGCGCGCCGGCGGCATCCAGCGCGTCGGCCAGGGCGTGCAACTGCGCGGAGGATTGCACCTTCGGCAGCAGCACGGCGTCAGCGCCGGCCCGCGCAATGGCTGCTACATCGTCCAGCCCCCAGGGCGTGTCCAGCGCGTTGATGCGCACGATGCGCTCGCGCCGGCCATAGCCGCCCGCGGTCAGCGCCGCGGCCACTTGCACGCGCGCCTGGGCCTTGGCATCGGGCGCGACGGCGTCTTCCAGGTCAAGAATCAACGCGTCGGCGTCCAGGCTGCGGGCCTTGTCCAGCGCACGCGCGTTGGCGCCGGGCATGTAGAGGACGGAGCGGCGGGGGCGGATGGCAGAAGTCATGAAATCGGGAAGGATCGGCTCAGGGTTTGGAATTGCCCACGACCTGCACGGGCGTGGTGCAGACATAGCCTACGCCGTACACGGTGCGGATGCCCATGTCGCCGCCCGCCAGCGCGCGCAGTTTGCGGCGCAGGCGATGCATGTGGGCGTCCAGCCTGTGGGTGTCGTAGGCGTCGACGCTGGCGCCCAGCGCTTCAACCAGCCGGCCGCGTGATAGCGGCAGCGGGGCGGCCTGGATCAGCGCGCCGATCAAGCGGCATTCGGTGTCGGTGATGTCCACGCAGACGCGCTCGGGCGAAACCAGCGTGCGGCGCGAGGGATCAAAACGCCACGCATCGGATTCGGCATCGTGCATGCCTGTCGCGGGCACCACGCGCAGCCGCCGCGACAACGACACCAGGGTGGCGCCCAGTTCGGCCAGGTTGACGGGCTTGGTCAGGTAATGGTCGGCGCCCAGGCTCAGGCCGGAAACCTTGTCTTCGCTGAGCAGGCGGCCGGTCAGCATGATGATGCCCATCGACGGATAGCAGGTCCGCAGATGCGCAATGCGGGTGAAGGCGTCGCCGTCGGGCAGCATGGCGTCCAGCACGAGGATGCCCGGCGTGACGGTCAGCAGCAGTTGGTCCAGTTCGGCCAGCGATCCCGCGGTCAGGATGGCTTTGTCCAGCCCCAGGTCCTGGATGGTCTCGACGATGGTGTCGCGCCAGTCACCGTGATCGTCGACAACGATGATGGTCACGGCGGGGTACGCGCCGGCGTACGCACGTGACGCGATCCAAGGGCAAGCACGCGGGTGGCTGCTGACATGCTGTGGCTATCTGTTTTGGGAAAAGAGTCCGCTTGCGCGGGCACGTGGCCGGCCAGATACGTTTCGTATCGTGGCGCCTGCGGAGAATATCACCAACGACGTTGCGGCGGCGCGGCAAACGTGGCGGATGCCATCCGGGCGGCGCCAAAACCGTGACTGATCAAACTTTGCGCAGCCCGTTGCGCATCCCCCAAAAGGCCGCCCACCTTGCATCGGCGGCTGCCTTATCCACAGAAATTGTGGATAAGGCGCGACCGGCTGGCGCCATCCGATTTATGTAGGCAGGTATTCGATCGGCACGCCCGCCGGCACCTTGCGCATGCGGTCACGCTCGATGCGCGCCGAGGCGAAACGGGTCTTGCGGGCGGCCGCATTTTGCAGCAACACCGACAACACCGATCCCTTGTCCTGGATCCATTGCGTTTTGCCCCGCAGCAATTTCATCGCGCTCTCGGCGCTGCCCAGGCGGTACGACATGGCGTTGATCTGCACCGAGGTCTTGCCGTCGAACGCCGCGGGCTCGTGTTCCGTAATGGCGGCGGCATCCAGATTGCTGCTTTCGTGATCCACACGGTAGATGAACTTCAAGCCGCTGTGCGGGTCTTGCACCACCAGCAGTTTTTCGGAGCCGGAAATATCGGACAGCATGCCGATGACCGGGGATTCAACCAGCTGGTTGCCGCGCTGTTCTTCGGTGTAGATGAATACGCTGTGGCGCGATACGGAAAGGGCGGCGGGAATAAGGGGAGAGCTGTCCATACCTGACTTGAAAGTGGCGGCCCGGACAACGGCGTCCGGCAATCTGAAGAGGCTGGCGCGTACGGTCAACGCGGCCATGCCGACGTGCATGATACCAATTGTTTCAGATGTTTGCCGAAGCAGCGGGAATTTGATGAGGGGCCGACGAGCGCGATTCTACGATGCGCGTCGCTTGCCGAACATGGGGCGCAAGCGCAGAATTCGGCGCATGAAAACAGACGTTGTGGTTCTGGGCGCGGGCATAGTCGGCGTCAGTACGGCCCTGCATCTCTTGGCGCGCGGCCGTTCGGTGGTGCTGCTGGACCGAAAGGGGCCTGGCGAAGAAACCAGCTATGGCAACGCGGGCCTGATCGAACGGGCCAGCGTGATTCCGTACGCCTTTCCCCGGGATTGGCGCAGCCTGTGGCGCTATGCCCGCAACAACACGCCCGACGTCAGCTACCACGTGCGCTTTCTGCCGCGCATTGCGCCATGGCTGCTGCGTTATTGGTGGCATTCGTCGCCAACGCGGCTGGCGCGTGCGGCCGAGGCGATGCTGCCGCTGATCGAGCGCAGCGTGGCCGAGCACGACGCGCTGAAAGACGATGCGAATCTGGCGCCGCTGTTTCGCCGCAATGGCTGGATTGACGCCGCGCGCACCGAAGCCGGCCTGGCGCAGGCAATCGCCGACGCCGAGGCGCTGGCGCCGTATGCGCTGAATTACCGGGTGTTGGACCGGCAGGCCTTGACGGCGCTGGAGCCGTCCCTGTCGGCGCGGGCGGTGGGTGCCGTGCATTGGCTGGACCCCGTCAACGTGTCGGATCCCGGCGCCGTCACGCGCGGCTACGCGGCGCTGTTTCAACAACGGGGCGGACAACTGGTACGCGGCGACGCCCGCACCCTTCAGGGCTCGGGCGCCGGGCGTTGGCAGGTGCAGGCCGACGGCGGCCGGATCGAGGCGCGCGATGTAGTGGTGGCGATGGGCCCGTGGTCGCTGGATATCCTGCGGCCGTTGGGCTACCGCATTCCCATGGCGGTCAAGCGCGGCTATCACCAGCACTTTGCGCTGGACGCGGGCGCGACCTTGTCGCATCCGGTGGCGGACATCGACAGCGGTTTTGTGGTGACGCCGATGACGCGGGGCGTGCGACTGACCACGGGGGCCGAGTTTGCGCATCGGGATGCGCCGCCGTCGCCCATCCAGATCCAGCGTACGCGGGTATTGGCTGGGCAATTGCTGCCCCTGGGCGCGGCGGTGGAGCAGGAACCGTGGATGGGTTGCCGGCCTTGCATGCCCGACATGAGGCCGGTGATCGGCCCCGCGCCTGCGCATAAGGGGTTGTGGATGGCCTTCGGCCACGCGCATCATGGCTTCACGTTGGGCCCGGTGACCGGCAAGCTGCTTGCCAGCCTGATCACCGGCCAGACGCCGGACATGGACCCCGCGCCTTACGCATTGCGCCGCTAAGCAAGCGGCGGCGGTGGCGCTGGGGCGGGGCGGGGCCGTCGCGTTGACGGCCGCTTGGGGGGCGTGTGTTTACGCCGTACCGGCCACTTTCAAGCGGCGCTGGCGCACCGCCTGTGCCAGCGTTTCCAGCACCGGTTCGGTCTGGCTCCAGCCCAGGCAGGCGTCGGTGATCGACACGCCACGGCGCAGCGGTTGGCCGGGCTTCAGATCCTGGCGGCCTTCTTCCAGATGGCTTTCGATCATGACGCCGGTGATGCGCGCATCGCCTTGCGCCAGCTGCGCGGCGATGTCGTTGGCCACGTCGATCTGGCGCAAGTGCGACTTGTTGGAGTTGGCGTGCGAGCAGTCGATCATGACCTGTTCGCGCTGGCCGGCGGCGCGCAGGGCGGCGCAACAGGCGTCGACGCTGGCTACGTCATAGTTGGGGCCTTGCTTGCCGCCGCGCAGGATCACATGCGTGTCCTGGTTGCCGCGCGTCTCGAAAATGGCGGCCATGCCCATCTTGGTCATGCCCATGAACGCGTGCTTGGCGCTGGCGGCAACCATGGCGTCGGCCGCGATCTGCACGCCGCCGTCGGTACCGTTCTTGAACCCCAGCGGGCAGCTCAGGCCCGAGCTCAGCTGGCGGTGGCTGGGGCTTTCGGTGGTGCGCGCGCCGATGGCGCCCCAGGCGATCAGGTCAGCGATGTACTGCGGGCTGAGCAGGTCCAGGAATTCGGTGGCAATCGGTAGACCCAGGCCGCTGATGTCCAGCAACAGTTCGCGCGCGCGGCGCAGGCCTTCGTTGATGCGGAAGCTGCCATCCAGGCGCGGATCGTTGATGTAACCCTTCCAGCCCACCGTGGTGCGCGGCTTTTCAAAGTACACGCGCATGACGATCAGCAGGTCTTTCTTGTGCTGATCGACGGCGGCGCGCAACTGGCGCGCGTAGTCCATGGCCTGGCCATGGTCGTGAATGGAGCAGGGGCCCACGACGATCAGCAGGCGGTCGTCGCGGCCGTGCAGCACGTTGGCGATCTGCGCGCGGCTTTCCTCGACCAGCGTCTGGATAGCGGTGGATACGGGCAGTTCGTCCTGCAGGAGCGCGGGCGAAATCAGGGGACGAACGGCGCTGATGCGGGTGTCGTCGGTGCGCGTGTTGTCCTGGGTCGAGTCGGCCGTGCCGACCTCGCGGTCGTGCTGGGGGTCGTCAATGCGGGTCAAGGGAAGCTCCGTGCCGTGGTTGCGCAAGCTGCGCAAGATGCGTAAAGGCGGCCATTATCGCACCCGCGCGCCCACCCCCGGGCGGCGGGGCGGCGTCCGTCTGGACGAGCCGGTGCGTTGTGCGTGGACAACGGGACGAGGCAATTGCGGCCAGGGTGTTCTTAAACCTACGCCTATCGGCCCGGAAATTGCCTTAGCCCTTTGCCGCCGACGACAGAGCGCAAGTGAATGCCGTAGCATGGGAACCCGAACAGAACCAGCGGCCGCCTGCCAGGGCTCGACCTATAAGCTAGGACGAAAACGAATGCCAAAAACCGACGCCGGAGCCGCTCGACGAATTCTTCTCGTTGAAGATCACCCCGTTGAACGCGCTTATCTGCAGAACATGCTGCTGGCGTTGGGATATCGGCGGGTTGCCGGATTGGGCAGCAGCACGGAAGCGGTCAGCGCGTTAAGCCGGCAGTACTACGACCTGGTCATCAGCGACATCGTGATGAGCGACGGCGACGGCACCCACATGCCCAACGAATTGCGGCGCCTGGTGGATGTGGGCCGGCTAAAAAGCATGCCTCCCATCATCTGGATCAGCAGCCTGAGCGAAGAGCTGTTGCAGTCACATGTACGGCTGGCGCTGCAAGCCGGCTGCCCGTCGGCGCAGGCGCTGTCCAAGCCGGTATCCCGCACGGCCATGCACCAGGCCATCAAGGCCGGGCTTGCCGCCGAGGACGTGACGACGCCCCAGCACCCATCCATCCGCCGCGAAGTGGTCGAGGCCGAACTTGGCCGGGCCTTGATCACGGGCGTGGGCATGAGCGTGGTGTTGCAACCGCAAATGAGCCTGTCCACCGGCAAGGTGCTGGCCGCCGAAGCGCTGTCGCGTTGGGATCATCCCGAGCTGGGCGCCATATCCGCCGTGGATTTTGTGCCGGCCGCGCATCGCCTGGGCATGGATCGCATGCTGTTTCTGCGCGTGACGGATCGCGTGCTGGAGGTGCAGAAAACGCTGCACGCCGAAGGCATCGCCGTGCCCATCGCCATTAACGCATCGGCGTCCACGCTGTGTTCTCGCGATATGCCGGCTGTGCTGGAAAAGCGCGTGGCGCAGGCGGGACTGCCGGCGCGCCTGATCAAGATTGAACTGACCGAGGACGAGCCCGTCAACGATTGGCTGGCGCTGTCTTCCGCGTTGAATCTGCTGCGCGTGCGCGGCTTTGAACTGGCCATGGACGACTTCGGCGCGGGCATCGCCTCGATGCGGCTGTTTTCCGCCATGCCTTTTACAGAACTCAAGATCGACCGGGACTTTATCGTCCACATGCACCGCGAAGCCGCATCGCGCGCGGTGGTGGCCGCGGCCATCGAAATGGGCCGGGTGCTGGGCCGGCGCGTGGTCGCCGAAGGGGTCGAGCAGGAACGCGACCTGCAACTGCTGCGCGAGCTGGGTTGCGACGTGGCCCAGGGCTATGGCCTGTCCATCCCCCTGGAGCCGCAAGCGTTCATCGAGTTCTGCCGCCAGCACTGAAGCGGCGGGCGGCAGGCGGGGCAATCAGATGCCGGACACGTCGATGTCGCCGGGATAGTCGATCGAGAACTTCAGAACGGTCTCGCGCGATTTGCCCGGTTCAAGGTCCCATTCCCAGACCAGCTTGCCGTCTTCTTCGCGCTTGATGTCGCGGTCGGCGGGCGAGAGCAGCTTGACGACGATTTTTTCGTTGCGCGAGACCGGCAGGCGGTCCTTGAACGACACCTGTTCCTTGGTGGCCTTGTTGTTCTTGACCGTGATCTTGTATTCGTACGTCACCCGCTTGCCGCTGCCCGAAAAACCCGTGCTTTCGGTGTAGCGGTTGACCAGCTGGCGCTTGATCGAGATGCCGTCGTCGGCGCCCATCGCCAGTTCGACTTTTTCGCCCGGCATCACCGCTTTCATGGCGCTGGACGCGACGAACGCGTCGTCCAGGAAGGTGTTGAGCGGGCCGGCCAGGAACGGAAAATCGGTGTTGTTGCTGGCCTGCGCCGTCAGGAATACCGCTTCGCGCAGCGCGGGCGTGGATTGATATTGCAGGGTGGCCGGCAGCTTGGCGGTTGCGATCGCCACGCGCTGGGTAGAGTTGTCCGAGGGCAGCGTGGCCGGGTTCTGGATCTGGAACGAGGCGCTGGTGGCCTCGTTTTGTACCTGCGCGGTGCGCACGTCGATCGGTTCCGGCATGACGTCGGCCTGTGCGCTTTCGGCATAGGCCTGGCTGGCACCGCGCGGCGCGCGCTTCATGGCCATTTCGCTGGATACGGCAGGCGCGGGCGCGGCGATGGGGCGCGGCGGCGGAGGCGGTGGGGCGGCCACATCGATGATCCACGGTTGCAAGGTCGGCGCGCCACCGCCCAAGGCGGGCCGGGCAGTGGACAACGTCAACTTGACGTTGTTCCAGTCTTCGCCGGAATTCTGGCGAATGACGCCGAAGTAACCCAGATCCACGCTGCGGTCGGCGGGACGCAGGCGGGCGTCATAGGCAGGCGTCCAGCGCGCGCCGCCGACGGCGTACGACACTGCCAGGTCGACCTTGCCCGCACGCGCCAGGTTGACCCGCAACGTAACGGTCTTGGTGCGGCGGCTCATCTGGCCTTGCACCACGTTCAGCTGGTTTTGCAAGGCGGCAAGCTCGCGTTCCAACGCTTCTTTGCGCGTTGCGACCTGACGCAATCCGGCCAGTGCCTTGGCCAGGCTGTCCGCGCTAAGCGTCTGGATGGCCTTGAGTTCTTCCAAGGTCAGCCGGGCGCTGTCCTTGGAGGGCTCGGTGGCGCCGCGCTGCATCATCAAGACCAGCTCGCGCTGGTTGTCCAGGACGGCGGCCTCGTCATCCAGCTGGGCCATCTGACCTTCCAGCTTGCGCACCTGCTCTTGCAAGGCGCGAACGCGTTCGTTGGCCGTGTCGGCGTTGAAGGCGTCGCGCACCTTGACGTCCAGCAACGAGGCCTGGCCGGTGCTTTTGGCCGACACTTGCAGGGAATTCTCCTGCAATGATGCGGGCAGGTTTTCCAGGGTCAGCTCATGCTCGCCCGCCGCCAACTCGCTGGTGGCCGAGCGCGTGACGACCGCGCGGTCCTGATAGACCGTCACCGCGCCGATGGCGGAGGTCAGCGCGGCGGCTGCGCCCAAGCCGGGAATCGTTGCAAGGGCCAAGGCCAAGAGAGTACGTCGCACGGGTTCACCTTTGAAAAGGTTGATATCTGAAGCTGCGTCCCGGCTCAGGGACGGATCAGCGGTAGCGCAATTTACTCTGGTGTCCAAGGCGCGGGCTTTACAGAAGATGACAAACGCGACAGGGCACTACGGCCGCTATGCGGCCGGCTGCGCGCGTTCGGGATGGGCCAGTTGGCGCAACAACGACACGGCGTTGCCTGCGGCCATAGACCGGTCATGGCGGCGGTAGGCCATGTCCAGCAAAGCGTGCGGGGCGTCGCCCTTGATGGGGCGATACTCAATGCCCTGCGCGCCCATGTGGCGCATGGCGGCGGGCACGATGGAAATGCCGACGCCGGCTGCCACCAGGCTGACGATGGACGCCATTTGCGGCGCCTCTTGAATGACGCGCGGTGCAAAGCCCGCGCGCTGGCAGGCGGACTGGATGGCGTCGTACAGGCCGGCGCCGATGGGGCGGGGGTACAACACGAAGTCCTCGTCGGCCAGCGCCGCAATCGGTACGCTGCGGCGGCGGCTTAAGGCGTGATCGGGGGGCAGGGCGACCAGCATGGGTTCGTCCAGGACGCGTTCGGATTCAAATTCCGCGTCCAGCAAGTAGGGCGGCCGTACAAAGGCGATGTCTACCTCGCCCACGCGCAGCCCGCGCAGCAGTGAAATGGTGTTGCTTTCCGTCAAGGTGATGCGCACGTCGGGATAGCGGTCGCGATAAGCGCGAATGGCGCGAGGCAGGTACGGGTGGAATACGGCCGATGCCGTAAAGCCCACGGTAATCGCGCCGCGCTCGCCTCGTCCCAGCCGCCGGGCCGTGTCTATCGCGCGGTCGGCGCTGGCAAGAATGGCGCGGGCGTCTTCCAGGAACTGGGCGCCGGCTTCGGTCATCTCGATGCCGCGGGGAAGCCGGAGAAATAGCGGTGTGCCGATTTCGCGTTCCAGCTGCTGAATCTGCTGGCTCAACGGCGGCTGGCCAATTCCCAGGCGCGCCGCTGCCCGCGTGAAATGCAATTCTTCGGCCACCGCCGTGAAATAGCGCAGATGTCGTAATTCCATCGTTTTAAAGTATGGGCGGTAGGGGTTTCATATATTGGACATATCAAGGCGAAAAGTCTACTTTTGATCTGCGGGCGCGTCGCCCGCTTGTCTTTCAGAGATTTCCCATGTCTGCCCCTAGCGCCAGTTCTCCCACCCCCACGCCCGCCCCTTATCTGGCGCGCGGCACGCCAGAACTGCATCGCGCGCAATGGGCCTTGTTCGCTGCGGGCTTTTCCACGTTTTCGCTGTTGTATTGCGTGCAGCCGCTGATGCCGTTGTTCACTGGCGCCTTCGGCGTGTCGCCCGCGCAAAGCAGCCTGGTCCTGTCCTTGTGCACCGGCTTGCTGGCGATCGCGATCTTCTTTGTTGGCCTGTTCTCCCAAGCATTGCCGCGCAAGCGCGTCATGGCCTGGTCGTTGCTGGCTTCCGCCGCGCTGGGCACCATCGCGGCCGTGGCGCCCGACTGGCACAGCCTGTTGGCGCTGCGCGCGCTGCAAGGCGTGGCGATGGGCGGCGTCCCCGCCGTCGCCATGGCCTACCTGGCCGAGGAAGTCGAACCGGACACGCTGGGCTTCGTGATGGGCCTGTATATCAGCGGAAGCGCGTTTGGCGGGCTGTCCGGCCGCGTCATCACCGGGCTGGTTTCGGATCACTTTGGCTGGCGCGCCGCGATGGGCACGCTGGGGGTCGTGGGCATCGTGGCCGCGGCGCTGTTCATGTGGTTGCTGCCCGCCTCGCGCCGCTTCACGCCGCAACGCGGGCGTGGCTGGGCCGGTGTGCTGGGCGATGTGCGGGCCGGTGTCGGCGCGCACCTGAAGAACGGGCCCTTATGCGCGTTGTTCGCCATGGGCGGCCTGCTGATGGGCGCGTTTGTCACGGTCTACAACTACGTGGGATTCCGCCTACTGCTGCCGCCGTTTTCGCTAAGCCAGACCTTCATCGGCTTCATCTTCGTCGTGTATCTGGTCGGCATCTTTGCCTCGACGTTTTTCGGCCGCCTTGCCGACCGCCACGGCCGGGGCGCCATGCTGTCCGCCGCCACAGGCCTGGCCCTGGCGGGGTTGCTGCTGACCTTGTCGGACTCCTTGCCCATCCTGATCGCCGGTATCGTGGTGTTTACCTTCGGCTTTTTCGCGGCGCATGCGGTCGCCAGCGGCTGGGTGGGCCAGATGGCCCGAGGCTACAAGGCACTGGCCGCATCGCTGTACCTGCTGGTGTATTACGTGGGGTCCAGCGTGCTGGGCGCCTGGGGCGGCCACTTCTGGGCGGCCCAGCAATGGCCGGGCGTGGCCGCGATGGCCGGCGGTTTGTTGGCATTGGCATTGGCCATCAGCGCCGGCCTGGCCTGGCGCACCAGCGGCGCACGTCGCGGGGACGCCGGTCAACCGGCTTGATTGCGCGGCTGAACCTGCCGCCCCTTGTGGTCGACAAAGATCACACCCTTGTCCATCCCAGCGTAGCGATAGAAGTAGCGGGCGCTGGACTTGACGGGGCGCGTGTCGTAGGCGGATAGATCAGCGCCCGGGGTGCATAGGCGTTCGACTTCTTCTGGCCAGCGAAAGGTGCTGGCTTTGTGCTTGATCCAGCGGTCGAGAAGAGGCTTGAGGGTGAAGAGGTTGAAGAGGATGTCGTAGATGTTGAAGATATCGCTCCATCCGCCCGTTCTGGTGACGTTGTTGTCACCGGTGGGTTTACGGACAAGGCCTTGCTCGACAAATTTTGGGTCGGCTTGAATTGCCTTCAGCCCGTGCTCCATATAGCGGCGGATGAACTCCAGCCGGTGAAGGTTCTTGTCGAAGAACGTCTGATCATGCACGTCAAAGTCGCCTCCGACGATAAACGGCCTTTTACTCTTTCTGATGCTCTCGGGATCCTGGGACGGCATTTGCATCGTCTCCAGATAAGGCTGCGGGAAACATAAGCGTAGCGTGTAACCGTGCCCGAATTCGGTGTAGGGCCGCACATCGCGCCATGGCAAGTGCAGCACCGTATCGCCATAAGAGACGTGCACCAATTGCGCTTGCCGATTAAATCGGATGCGCGACATGGCAGAATTGGTTCCTAACCATAAACCCGCCGCCGCCATCAGTAAAAAAGGAATACAGATGAGGGCGCCCTTGTGCTGGTACTCCCCGAACAGGGGGGCCAGAATGAACACGATGGTCACGGACATGGACACGCCAAGCGTCGACAGTTGCAGCAAAAACGTAAGCTGCCCTTCCGTACGCGGCTCAATATATTGCTCGTTGAACTGCTCGGGGTCGGACACGTCTTCGGTCAGCCATAGCTGCTCGGGATCCATGGCGTAGCGAATGTCGGGCAGGGCGGCGAAATACAAGCTTTCGTCGAGACGTGCGCATTGACGCTTGAATTCGACTGCGGCGTCCGGGATGGTGGCCGGGTCGATGGCGCGAAGCTTTTTCACCATGACGAGCTGGCCTCCATCTCGTAGTCGGCATCCGTGAAACCATTGGGGCGATAGTTCACCGTCGTCGTGCCGAACAGGGCGTTCGTGGCAATTTTGACGACGCCGACACCGTTTATCACGGTCACTCGGTCCGGGTCGTCGTAGCGCACCTCGCGGCCTGAGAACTCGCCCAGGCGCGGGGCCTGCTGCTGGCTGATCGAGTACTGGCTGATTTGCGACCGCCATCCTGGCAAGAAGACGGAAACCGAACGGACGTCGTCCGGCACTCCTAATACCGTCGCTAGCCTCGATTTCAGGGAAGGAGCCAAGACCTTCATTACGTCGATGTCGTTTTGCATGCTGGGCGCCTGGAACAAGCGATGGAATTCTTGCAGCTCTTCTTCATCGCTAGCAAAGGGCTCAAGCCCACCTGGCATGCCCCATACGCTACGTCGGATCCATGTCTCGACCCTCGCCTCGTCGACCGTGGTTTGGTGGAGGTGGCGAAGGCCGAGATAAAGCGCTTCGATTCCAAGAAGGATCCACCCGATCGTGCCGGAGTTAAGTCGAGCCACTCCAGTTGTGCCTTTCAACAGTAATGAGCTTGATCTGGCCAATCTATTTACCTCCCAAGGACGTAGTTTTCCCCACAGGTGCAAGAAGCCAATCCCCCCAGCGGCAAATTGCACTGAGCCACTGACGAAGCTGATGGTCGCGACTTGGCCGCGCTCTTGCACGGCGGCCTGCCACCAGTCCTTTGCGCCAATCGCGATTGCAGCCACAGCAGCCACCCCAATCGCCCGCAATTCCCATTTGCTGGCCGCCCCATCAAACGCAGCAGCCACCCCCGTCTCGCCCCGCACTTTCGCGAAGTCCCGCTGTTTCTCAAACCAAAACCTCGTCATCGTCGCCCCAGCGGCGCCCACCCCCAAAACCTTGCCAGTCGCATTCAGCGCATTCCCCAAAGTCAATCCATCCTCACGCCCCAACGCCTTGAATGCTTCGCCCGCGCTGTAGACCGTGGCGAACGCCGCGACGCCGCCTAGCGCCAGGCGGGCGTTGTGCCAGAAGCGCAAGCGCCCAGGCAATTTTCGGCATTGCTCCACGCGCTCCTGCACGTCTTCGGTGTCATACAAGGTGACAAGGGTCTGCACGGCGCGGTCGACGGTCTGTGGACGAAAGCCGTTGACGCCGGTGAGGCCCATGCTGTTTCGCACCCAATTGCCGACTTCGCGCAGCGGTACGTCCTGGGCGCGCGCCAGGGTGCCGTCCAGCACTTCCATGATCGGGCGGTACACACTGGTCCAGAATGCGCCGGGCGATTTCAATTGGCCGTGCGCGACCAAGGCACCCAGCATCACGCTCAGCTGATTGGATGCGCCGTCCGCCGGTAGCGTCTCCAGCACTTTTTGCAGCGCGGCCAAGGACGCATTGACCGCTGCCTGGCGGACGGTGCCGCTGGCCAGCTTGGCGTAGCTGACGACTTCCGGCGCGCCCAGCACGGCTTTTTGCAATAAGCCCACCGGGCCGTCGGGTTCGACTTGCGCCAGCAAGAAGACCTTGCCGGCTGTGCAGTGGATCAGGGCGGGCAGGGTGTGCCCCGCAAGGCAGCGCAGGTCCAGATAGCCCTGGGTGTCGGGCGCGTGCACGTCGACGATGGCGTCGTAGGCTTTGCGCTGGCTGTTGAACAACGCCCAAAGATCGGCGGCGGCTCGGACGACGTCATCGGCGTGCGCTTGCAGCTGCTTGGGGTGGTGTTCGGCGAAGTGGGCGCGTGCGGCATTTCGAGCGTGCATAGTGCGCTTGCGGTACGCGGCCAGGCGCGCCTGGTTGGCGCGGTCGCGAGAGGCCAGGACGTCCGGGCCGGTGACACCCGGCCCCATGGCGCTGCCGATAGGGTCATTTCGTAGGGTTTGGTGTCCGGCCTCATCGCCGGCCAGATTGCCCAACTGATCGATCATCTGGGACACACGCAGCTTGTGAGCCGCGTCGGCGCCGTAGGTCTGCAAATCCGCCAGCCTGCTGCCCACGAACATGTTCAATTCACTTAGCATCCCGGCCAGATCCTGCACGACAACGGCTTGGGGTTGGATGTCCGTGCGGGGCCGCGTCGCGGCCGTCATGGCGTTCTGGGTGGACAGGACGCCGTCGGTGTATGGCCGGCTTTCACTCCAGGGATACTGGCGCAGCACGGTCTGGGACAGTTCGCGGACTTCTGGCAGCAAGGTAGCGGGAAAGACGTGCGCTTGCTTGCCGCCCGCAATTTTTACGGGGGTGGCCAGCAGGCTGCGCCAAGTTTCTTTGTTGTTTTCAATGGCCCATAGCGCGGCGTGGCTCAGTAGCGTGTCGCTGACCATGACATGCACGGTCTCGTCTTGCAGGTCAGGAGGCGCAAGCAGGTAGCGCGCTGCGCCCGTTTCGTCCGGTACGGCCGCGCGGCCCGGCACGTCGCCTTTGTAGTCCGCTTCGGTCCACCAGATAGGCGCGAAGCGGATGTTGTCGGTGACCTGATAGTGGATCGTCCACATGCGTCCGCTCTGGCGCACAAACAGGTAGACATAGCTGCGTGGCCGCAGTACCCGCAAGCCGTAGGCTTTGCCGTCGCTCAACGCCGGATAGCCGACGGTACTCAGCGTAGGGAACACCTTGGCATCAAAGGGCTTGTCCGTGATGCCATAGCGCAAGGGATACAAGGGGATGCCACGCTGGCAAGGCGGCGGGGATATCGCCTTGCCCAGTATCTTGGCGCTAGGGTGGGGCGGTTGCAGCGCCTTGGGACATTGCAGATGAATCATGATTGCGTTCCTGATGCCATCGCGGCGGTGATCGTGTTCAAGCGGTGTTCAGCGTGGTTCAGGCGCAACAGCCCGGATTCGTCGCGGCGGGCCAGATTGGCGCGCAATTCGGCATCTGTCTCGAATGGCAATTGGGGAAAGTAGAGGCGCAATTCGATGTAGTGATGAATGTCGCGTTCGAGCCGCAGGTTGATCAGCCCGGCTTCGTCGGTAAACAGCGCGATCTGATGCAGCAGCTTGGCGTGGGCGGCCGGGTGCTTGGTCGCCATATCGGCAGGCACGTGGCGGCGCACGGCTTCGCGCATGAAGTAGGCAAAGCTGGCGCGGTTGACCGCGTCTTCCTCAGCCGCCGACAACGCAAAGCCCCTAGGGTCGGGCGCGGTTTCATTCGGAACAGGAACATCGGCTTGCAGCCATAGCGCGCCCGCGTCGTCGGCGGTGCGCCAGATCAGCCTTTGTATCGGCCCCAGCAATTGCGCCAGGCGATCGGCAGGCAGACCTTCGCAAAGCTCTTCCAACTGGCGCGTGGCCGTCAGGTTGAATCGCATGGGCAAGCCATCGGGCGCCCGCATCAGACGCAGGTGCTTCAAGTGTGCACTTGCCGGCGCGTCGTCGCCGGCAAACAACAGCACACCCATTTGCCTGGGTGCCCAATCGTCAATAAAGGCTTGCAGCAGCGGCGAGGTGACGGGCGTCAGCAACGGACCATGGCGATATCCCGGCGGCTGGTATTCCCAATCGGTGCCACGCCATAACCAGTGACGATCCACGCCGGACTGCAATGACGACACCTCGTGTTCCAGCGTGGCAGAGCGTGCGCCATCCAACCAAAGCCAGGCAGAGGCAGAGCCGTAGCCAGGGCAAGAATTCGTATCCGCGCTCGCGCGATCGTCGGCCAGGCTGTCCATGCTGGGCGCTTGCACGACGCGGACGGTTTGACGGGGCCAGCCGGCATGTTCCGGGAAGGACATCGTCAGGCTCCTTGCATGCCGCAAGGGCAGGGCACACGGGGGCAGGTGCCGTCGGCGCGCAATGCGCAAAGCAGGTCCATGGCAAGCCCTGGGGTAGCGGCGCCCGCCATCGACGGGCCGCTGGCCGCGCCGGATTGCTGATTGATGGGCCCTTTGAATACAAGGGCGCCTGCGTCCAGCGTGATGCCCGAATCGTCGATGTTGATGGTGCCGCCCGGCCCCTTGATCACCACGCTTTGCGCGGCCTGCAATTCCAGCGTGACCGTCTTGCCCTCGATCCGCTCGCCCGCATGCACCTGGAAATGCCCCTGCACCTTATGTTCCACATGGCCGCCCGTTTCAATCCAGTGATTGGCCACCGTCTTGTCGCGCCGGTTGTTGCCCACGTCTTCCGTGCGGTCCCGGCCGGTGGCGATGGTGTGGTTGCGGTCGATGGTCAGGAAGTCGTCCTGGCCGATGGTGTGGCGGCGGTCCTGGCCGATGTGGACCTGTTCATCGCTGCCCACCGATTCGCTGCGGTCGTGGCCGATGGTGATGGTTTCGTCATGCTCGACCTGTTCGCTGCGGTCGTTGCCGACGAAGGTGGTCTCGTTGTGGTTGACGTGGATGTTCTGGTCTTTTTGCGCGTGAACGTAGATCTCTTCCTGATCCCGTTCGTCTTCAAAGCGCAGCTCGTTATAGCCCTCGCCCTTGTGCGTCTGGCTTTTGATCGTCATGCGCGTTTTGTGGCGCGGCAGCTCGTAGGGCGGCGGGTTGATCGACCGGTGCGTTCTGCCCGTGACGATCGGCTGCGAGCTATCGCCATCCAGAAAGCTGACGATGACTTCCTGGCCGATGCGCGGGATGGCCATGTGGCCCCAGCCCGCACCCGCCCAGTTCTGCGACACGCGGATCCAGCACGAACTGTGCTCGTTGTTCTTCCCCAGCCGGTCCCACGGAAACTGCACCTTGATGCGGCCGAATTCGTCGCAGTAGATTTCTTCATTGGGCGGGCCGACCACGCTGGCGATCTGCGGGCCGTCCACTAGCGGCTTGCGGCTGGGCGCCGGTTTCCAGTCGACCTTGTCGGGCACGATGTCGGCCGTGTAGCCATAGCGCGTGCCTTGCTCGGCGCCCGCGCCGTCTTCTTCCTGGCTGGTGTGCTGGATGCCGTGGTGGCGCATGCGCACCGGGCGCCAGCCGTGGTTCCAGTCATCACGCGGGTGGCCGGTCAGGTCGAACGCCACGCCGGGAATCAGTCGCGCATCGTCGCCGTGCACCTGGGCCATGCGCGCATCGCGGCGCAAGCCCAGCAGGCGGCTTTGCGTGAAGGGTTTGCCTGCCTCGTCGCGCTTGTAGCGGCCGGGGTAGTCGTAGCGCTCGTAGCGGGGGTCTTGGTGTTGCAGGTCGGCGGCGACGTGCGTGTGCTCCTGGTCGTACTGCGGGTGTGTGTAGGTGTAGTCGCGTTGCGTCTGGCGGGCGGTGCGTAGTTGTTCGGTGTAGATGAAGCGATGCAATGCAGGTTCGCGTTGATCGCCGCCCGGCGTCGGGTTGTAGAGGACCGGCCCGCCGGCGATCTCGCCATGGATGTAGATGCGGTCGCCGTGGATCAGGCGGTGGGAATTTTCGGTATGGGCGTAGCGGTGGAAGTAGCCCTCTTCGGCGGCCAGGCGCGCCACGAAATCCAGATCGGTTTCGCCGGCCTGCACGCAGTATTCGCGCACCAGGTGGTGGTTGGTGGTGACCTGTTCGTAGTCGGTAATGCCATGGCGCTTGAAGACATCGGCCAAAATTTCCGGCACGGACAGTTGCTGGTAGATGCGCCAGTCCGAACACAGCGCCGCGCGCGCCAGCGACGGTTCGACCACGGCGCGGTAACGCGTGCGCCGAAAGCCGGTGTCGCCTTGCTCGAAGGCGGTGACGATGCCATGCACGTGGCGCACGGGCACATCGCCCCGCCATAGCGTGAACAACGCTGTCTGATCCAGCAGCGCGCCAAAGTCGATGGCGGGGTCGAAGCTGGATAGTTCAAGGTCCAACCGATAGGTCTCGGACAGCGCCTCGTCCAGCGTGAATTCAATAACGTCGAACGCCACGCCACGGGCGGCGGGCACGAAGGTAAAACGCAGGTCGGATGAGTGGGCCATGGCAGGGCTGATGCAACATCCGTGCCAAGCCACAAGCCAACAAAATAAAGCCTTTCAGATCATCGACTTGCGTAAAAATCAGGAGGCTTACGCGCAGCGCGCACAAGCCGATCGGGCCCGAATTCCCGAGTTTTTCCCACGAATCAGGCCAAATCTGGCTCGATAAAAAATAAGCATCTATGAATCAATGGCTTAGAGTGGGCCAGATTTGGCTCGATCGGGTCAATTCTGGCCCGGCGCCTTCGGCTGGCCGCAAACGGCCCGCGCCAAGCCGTCAAACCTCGGTCTTG
Source organism: Achromobacter sp. LC458 (assembly GCF_001005835.2). Lineage (NCBI taxonomy): Bacteria > Pseudomonadati > Pseudomonadota > Betaproteobacteria > Burkholderiales > Alcaligenaceae > Achromobacter > Achromobacter sp. LC458. Next base: position 135,365 of record NZ_LBHW02000007.1, on the reverse strand, counting down.
AACGCCGCTTGCGGCGGGATGGCCGCCGCCTCGCCACGGGCGGCCAGCGTCGCGTCCATGCCCCGGCTCAGCGCCGACAGCAGCAGGTGCGGCGCTACATCCAGCTGTGCCAGCAGCACGCTGCTGCGCGCCAGCCGGGTCAGCGCGTGCGGCTCCAGATCGGCCAGCCACTGACAGGCGCGCGGAGACATCTGCATGCCGGCCAGCGTCGTGGCGTCGCAGGTGCGCGCCATGCGTTGCAGCAGCAACAGGTACATCAGGTTGGTTTCGTGGATATCGCGCAGAAGTTCGGTCGAATTCGGCATCGGGCGCTCATCTCGTGGAGTCCGCTTGCCGGCCGCGACCGGAGCGAAAGGCGCGCGGCGTTCTGACGCGAACGTCTATTGCAGACCCGGGGCGGGTTGCCGTGCCGATATGGTCAGTCGATCATATTTAAGCCATCGGGACGCGTCAGTAATGGATTTCCCTTGTCGTCGGGAGCCGGCCGACGTGTCGCAAGAGAAGACCTCTCATTGCGCCGGATTGATGAGCGCCTGAGCCGCGCGTATCCTCCACTAGCCAAGCCGGATGCTGGCGCGACGGCGCATACTGGCGGGTGCGGGATCATCACATGCATAACGCGCGCGCAGCGATCAGTGCGCCAGGTGGACAAACCCGAGGCGCCGGACGGGGCAGGATCGGTAGCGTTGCGTTACCTTGGGTTTCGCCATCGCGGCGGGGCCCCGCAATACAGTACTGGCTGGTAAAGGGGCAGAAATGTTGAAGAAGCAGGATCGCGTATCCCTCCCGTGGACCGATACGCTCGCCCGTCTGGAAGATGAACGGATTATGTTGCAGCGCATTGCGGCCGGTATGCCGCTTGCGCACGTGTTGGAGCACGTACTGCACGCCATCGAGGCCCAGTCCAGCGTACAGCTGCGGGCCGCCATTGCGCTGGTGGATGACACCGGAAAATATCTGGTGCACACCGCCGCTCCCAGTTTGCCGCCCGAGTTCAGCGTGGCAGTGCAGCGCACCGCCATTGGCCCGAACATGGCCTCTTGGGGCACCGCGGCGTACACGGGCAACCCCGTGTACGCCGAGGATATTGCGTCGCACCCGGACTGGCAGCCCTGGCGTGAGCTGGCCCTGGCGCACGGACTGCGCGCCTGCTGGTCCACGCCCATCAAGGCGCCGGACGGGCGCCTGCTGGGAGTGTTTTCGAATTACTACGGGGTGGCGCGCTCGCCGTCCGCCCATGACATCGACGCCATTGCGCTGGTGACGCGCAGCGCCGCGCTGGCCATCGAAAGGCACCTGACCGAAGCCGCCCTGCGCGCCAGTGGCGAGCGCTGGCGCGCCATGTTCGACGGCATGCAAGAGGCCTTCTTTCTTAGCGAGGCGTTGCGTGACGAAAGCGGCCGCATCGTGGACTTCCGCTTTTTAGAGGTCAACCCGGCCTTTGAACGTCAAAGCGGCATGAAAGAGGGCGACACGCTGGGCCATACGCTGCGCGAAATGATCCCCGGCGTGCCGGGCCAGATCATGGACGCCTTCGCCCAGGTCGTGGAAACCGGGCAGCCAACCCAGTTTGAATTTGCCGTGCCGGGGCCCAAAGAGGCGTGGTACGAGGCCCGCGCCCGCAAGGATGGCGATGATTGCATGATGGCGTTGTTCCTGGATGTGACGGCCCGCAAGGCCGCTGAAACCGAACTCTGGGAAGGACAGCATCGCAAGAATTTCCTGTTGTCGCTGGTGGACCGCATGCGCGAATTGCACCATCAGGCAGAGATCGAATATGCGGCTTGCGCGGGGCTGGGCCAGCACCTGGCGCTGGGTTTGGTCGCCGTGGTGGACTGGCCGGGCGACACCGAGCCGGCAACGCTGTCCGCTTGTTGGCGGTCCGAGTCGGACCTGGCAACGCGCGAAGCGCTGTCGCCCGAGCAGCTCGGTGAAGAATTCCAGGCGGCGATGCGCAAGGGGCGCACGGCGCATTTGCAACCCATGGTGGCCGAACAGAATGGTGAAGTCCGGCCGTCCGCCATCGTGGTGCCCATGCGCCGCTGGGGTCGGCAGGACGGGGCGCTGTGGGTACGCCCGCAGGCAGGCAGCCGGCTCAAGGCTGGCGACATTGCCTTCATCGAAGAGGTATCCGAACGTTTGTGCGACGCGGTCGAGCGCTCGCAATACGCCCGCACGCTGGAGCAGCGCGTGGAGGACGCCATCGCGGAACGCGACCGGATCTGGCGCTTGTCGCCCGAGTTGCTGGCGGTGGTGGACGGGCAGGATCGTTTCGTCAGCGTCAACCCGGCCGTGCGGCCCATCCTGGGCTGGACACCGGAACAGTTCCTGTCCATGGGGCTGACCGAATTGATCCACCCGGACGACCAGGCCGCCACGCGCGCGGCAATTGCGCAGGCCGCCCAGGGCAACCCGACGCAGGCCGTGCGCCATATGGAAAACCGCCTGCTGACGCGCGAGGGTACGTATCGGTGGATTACCTGGAGCATGTCCTGGTCGCAAGACAGCCTTTACATGACCGGGCGTGACGACACGGATTTGAAGGTGCAGGCAGAAACGCTGCGCGACACCGAACAGGCGCTGCGGCAGTCGCAAAAAATGGAAGCCGTGGGCCGCTTGACCGGCGGCATCGCCCACGACTTCAACAACATGCTTCAGGGCATCACGGGCGCCTTGTACCTGATCCAGCGCAAGCTCGCCGCCGGCACGCCGGAGCAGGCCCAGCGCTTCATCACCGTGGCGATGGATTCCGCGAATCGGGCCGCGCATCTGACCCAGCGGCTGCTGACATTTTCGCGGCGCCAACCCATTGACCCCAAGCCCTTCAGCGTGGCGCCCACGTTGCAATCGATGGCCGACCTGTTCCATCGCTACACCGGCGAACGGGTGCAGCTGCAATTCAATCTGCAACCCGATCTGTGGACGGTCAGTTGCGACCGGAACCAGTTTGAAAATGCGCTGCTCAACCTGGTCATCAACGCCTGCGACGCCATGCCTAATGGCGGCACGCTGACCGTGGCCGCCAGCAATACGCACCTGGACGAAACCACGCTGCGTCCGTTTCCCGGCATCAGCCCGGGGCAATTCGTGGAAGTGTCGGTCAGCGACGTGGGTTGCGGCATGCCGCCAGACGTGTTGGCCCACGCGTTCGACCCCTTCTTCACCACCAAGCCGCTGGGCGAGGGCACCGGCCTGGGTTTGTCCATGATCTACGGCTTTGCCAAGCAGGCGGGCGGCACGGCCACGCTTGAAAGCAGCGTGGGCCAGGGCACGACCGTCCGGCTGCTGCTACCCCGCTATGAAGGCGCGCCCGACGCCACGCTGCGCCACGAACCCGCCGCGCACCGCACCCAGGACGCCGCGAATCCGTCGGTGGTGGTGGTGGTGGAAGACGACGCCAATGTGCGCGAGATGGTGCGCGAATGCCTGGCTGAACTTGGCATGCAGGTGTTGACGGCCGCGGACGGGGAGGCGGGGCTGGAACTGGTCCTGCATACCCACGACATGGACTTGCTGGTGACGGACGTGGGGCTGCCTGCCCTGAATGGCCGCCAACTGGCCGATGCGGCGCGCGCCGCGCACCCCGGGTTGAAAGTCTTGCTGATGACGGGCTACGCCGAAAGCGCGGCGCGGGGCGTGGGCTTTCTGGAGCACGGCATTGAGCTCATCGTGAAACCGTTTTCGCTTGAAGTCCTGGGTGAACGCGTGCAGCGGATGCTTGATGAGTCCCGCGCAGACGCAGAGAACGCTCGGCCGGCGTAGTCACACCGGCCCGGTGGCGTGCGCAGCCTCGCCACCGGGCTGCTGTCCCCCGCTGCATGTCCCCACTGCATGTCCCCGCTGCATGTCCCCACTGCAATCGCCGGTAAAAAATACCCGGTCAGGCGACAGACTCGGCGGGTAGCGGTGCCGCAAGGAAAAAGCCCGGTGGGAAAGCGGGGCGGGAACGGAGCTTGCTCATAGGTCTGGGCTTTTCCACAAAGGAGTCTGACTATGAAATCTCGTGCTTTGACTTGCGCTTTCGTATTGGCAGCCGGTTTGACGTCTGCCGGCGCGGTAATGGCCCAATCGGCCAACCCGACCACGCCGTCCTCCACGCCGAATGACGCCACCGCCGCGCAGCCGAACCGCGCACAGCCTCCGGGCCAGATGGCTCCGGCGCCCAATGCGACGCCTTCGACCGGGACCAAGCCGCCCGCCACTCACCAAAGCGGCACCATGTCGTCGGGCAAGAAGCACTCCGACGAAACGCCGAAGCGTCCTCGTGAAGCCAACGACAACGTGCCCCGCACGCCGGGCGCAGGCGCTACGCCGCCTCCGGGCTATCCGAACACTGGCGGCTCGAAGTAACGGCTGACGTTGACGGCGGTCTTGACCACCGCCGTCGCGCCGTTCGAGCAGAAGGCTTCCCACGGGAAGCCTTCTTTTTTATGCGAACCGGCAAACTGAAACACCATTTTTTAGCAAACCGGCCACGGCTTCCAGGAAGCGTGGCCGGTATGTATCGCGTGTTATCGCGTGTTATCGCGTGTCTTCCAGCAGGCGCCCGCTGCGGCCTGCACGACCGCTTGCGTGGCGACCGCCTCTTAATGCTGACGGCGCAATTCCGCCGGCGGCACCCGCAATTGCCCGCGATACTTGGACACCGTGCGCCGTGCCAGCAAGATCCCGCTGGCGGCCAGTTGCTGCGTCAGGGCAACGTCGGACAGCGGCATGGTCGGGTCCTCGGCATCCACCATTTCCTTGATCAGCGCGCGTACCGCCGCGGCCGAGCACGAGCCGCCCGATTCCGTGGCCAGCTCGCGCGAAAAGAAGTGCCGAAATTCAAAGACGCCGCGCGGAGTCACCATGTACTTGCCGACCGTGGCGCGTGACACGGTGGATTCGTGCATGTCCAGATCATCCGCCACTTCGCGCAGCATCAGCGGCCGCAACGCCACTTCGCCATATTCAAAGAACGTCTGCTGACGCTTGACGATGGCCTCGGCCACGCGCTGGATGGTCGTGTAGCGCTGTTCCACGTTGCGCACCAGCCAGCGCGCCTCCTGAAGCTCTTGCGCCATCGGACTGCGGTCATCCAGGCGGGCGCGGCGGAACAGGTCGGCGTACGTGCGATGTAGCCGTGCCTGCGGCATGGCGTGGCGGTTGGGCAGCACGCGCCAGCGCGAATGCCATTTGTCCACGAACACGTCGGGCACCACGTACACCGGCGCTTCAGCGCTGTAGCGCGACCCCGGCTTGGGATCCAGGCTCCGGATCAGCGCGCACGCTTCGCGCACTTGCTCATCGGTGCAGCCCAGCAAACGGCGCAGCCCGACGCAATCGTTCTTGCCCAAGCGGTCCAGATGCTCGCGCACGATGCGCAAGGCCAGGTCGCGCACGTGGGGTTCGACCGACTGCGCCGCCGCCAATTGCAGCGACAGGCATTCGGTCAGGTCTCGCGCCGCAAGGCCCGGCGCGTCCAGCTGCTGCACCAGGCGCAGGGCGGCCGTCCATTCGCCTTCGTCTGGCGGCGGGCTGAAACCGGCGTGCTCCGGATCGCATAGGCTCATCAGCGGCACGCGCAGGTAGCCGTCGTCGTCCAGCGCGTCGATGATGAATTCGGCCAGCAGGCGGTCGCGCGGTTCCAGGTGATAGTTGCCCAAGTCCGCGGACAGGCGCTCGCGCATCGATACCGATGCGCAGACCCATTGCCCCATGTCCTTGCCGTCGCCACCGCCCGTCAGCTGGGTAGGATAGTCGCCGGAATAGGAAGGGGCGTCAGGCAAAGGCTCATCGGCCTCGGATGGCGAGGGCGGGGCGGCGTCGGCCATGGCCGACGGCTCGTCCCCGTAATTGCCGGGTTTGATGGAATCGCCGTTTGGCAGCGGTTCGGTGTCCTGCTCGTCGCCATCTTCCAGAAAGGGGTTGGTGGCAAGCGCGTGTTCCACCGCGGTCGTGAATTCAAGCGCCGACATCTGCAGCAGCTTGACAGACTGCTGCAAGCGCGGCGCAAGCGTCATTTGTTGGCGCAGGCGCAATTCTTGCGAGGGGTGGCCCAATCGAATCTCCTGGATGAAAGCCGCCGAAGGGCGGCGCATCCTAGGACACATGCAAGATCCGTGCCAGGTCGATTTTCGGGCCTAGGCGCGAGGCTTGCGGCCCTGTCGCAGCGACCGTATTACAAGCCGACGGTAAGAACTGCTCAGCCCCCGGACAAACCTTCTTTTTCGTAGACGTCCAGGCGGTTGTACAGGGTTTTCAAGCTGACGCCCAAGGTGTCGGCCGCCAGGCGCTTGTCACCCCCGTGGTGGGCCAGCGTCGCCAGGATGAAGGCGCGCTGCGCCTGGCCCAAAGGCATGCCCACCGGAAAGTTCATCGCGCCTTCGCGCATCTCGGCGTGCTGGCTGGCGGCAGGGCGGGCCAGCAGGTTGGTGTCCAGCTGCGTGTCCGACAAAATGAAGGCGCGCTGCACAACGTTACGCAGCTCGCGCACATTGCCCGGCCAGTCATGCTGGGCGATGGCGTCCAGCATGCGCTTCGAAAACGTTTTCTGGGTTTGATATTGCGCGTTCAGACCGTCCAGGAAGCGCTGCGCCAGGATCAGCGCGTCGTCGCCGCGTTCGCGCAGCGGCGGTACCCGAAGGGGGATGACCAGCAGGCGATGCAGGAAGTCCTGGCGCAACCTGCCATCGGCCACCGAGGCCGCGGGGTCGCGGTTGCTGGCGCAGATGATGCGCACGTTGGCGCGCAGCAGGTCGGTGCCGCCCACGCGCTGATACGTTCCCGCTTCCAGCACACGCAAGAAATGCACTTGCATGTCGGGCGGCATCTCGGTGACTTCGTCCAGGAATAAGGTGCCGCCGCTGGCGTACTCAAAATAGCCTGCGTTCTGCGCAACCGCACCGGTAAAACTGCCTTTCTCGTGGCCGAACAATTCGGCATGGGCCAGCGTGCCGCTGATCGCGCCGCAGTTCACGGCGACAAACGGCGCGGCGCGCCGTTCGCTGGCGTCATGGATTGCGCGGGCAATGATTTCTTTGCCCGCGCCGCTTTCTCCCACGATGAATACGCTGGCGTCGGTAGCCGCCGCCAGCTGCAACTGGGTTGCCAATTTCTGCATGACAGCAGACATGCCGGTGACGTCCATGGGGACGACCGAAGACGCGGGCGCAGTGTCGCGCCGCGCGGTGGTGCGATTTGCCATAAAGATACCTCGGGCCGCCGGGGCCTTACGCGACAGCACAATCGTAGTGGTACGTTTGTAGCGCGACTGCGACCAGATGCAAGTATTCGAAAACTTTAGTCGACAGTATCGATTCTTTACGCATTATGGCTCCAGAGTGTCTATCCTCACAGTGATAAACGCGCGCGCTGATTGATGACCGCGCACCGGCAACAGGAGAACTCATGCCTCATCTGCTTGTCGTCGATGACGACGACGCGATACGGGAAACACTGGCCGAAATGGGTCGCGATAGCGGCTTTTCGGTGGCAGTGGCAGGAAGCGTGAAAGATGCGCTGATACAGCTGGAACGGCAAGCGCCGGATCTGGTGTTGACCGATGTCCGCTTGCCTGGTGGCAACGGCATGGACATTTTCAAGAATGCGGCCGTGGCCAGCGCCGAAGTCGTGGTGATGACGGGGCACGGCACGGTGGATTACGCCGTCCAGGCGTTGCGTCTGGGCGCCAGCGATTTTCTCGTCAAGCCGATCTGCATGGAACGGCTGAACGAAATTCTGACGCGAGTCGTTACGAACGCCGGTGGCGAACTGCCCGGCATGCCCTTCGAAGAGCCCGGCCGTTTCGGCAAGCTGTACGGCGAGTCGGAACGCATGGTGCAGCTGTACCACCAGATCGGCCGGGTGGCGCCCACCAATGTGACGACCCTGCTGATCGGCGAAAGCGGCACCGGCAAAGAGCTTGCTGCCCACGCCATCCACGAACTCAGCGCGCGTCGCCAGCGCCCGTTCATTGCGGTCAACTGTGGGGCGATTTCGCCCAACCTGATCGAAAGCGAAATGTTTGGCCACGAGCGCGGCAGCTTTACCGGCGCCGACCGCCAGCACAAGGGCTATTTCGAACGCGCCGACGGCGGCACATTGTTCCTGGACGAAGTCACGGAAATGCCGCTGGACCTACAGGTCAAGCTGCTGCGCGTGCTTGAAACCGGGCAGTTCATGCGCGTGGGCACCAACCGCGAGATCAGCTGCGACATCCGTATCGTCGCGGCCACCAATCGCAATCCCGAACAGGCGGTGCAGGAAGGCAAGCTGCGCGAAGACTTGTACTACCGCCTGAGCGTATTCCCAATTGAACTGCCGCCGCTGCGCGAACGGGGCGACGACATCCTGCTGCTGGCGCGCCGCTTTCTGCAGGCGCAGAACCAGGAGTCGGGCAGGAACAAATACTTCTCGCCCGAGGCGTCCGAAATACTCAAGCAGTATGAATGGCCGGGCAACGTGCGCGAGCTCAAGAACTTTGTGCGCCGCGCCTTCATCATGGCTGATGGGGATGTGCTGGGGGTGGACATGCTGGCCCCGCACGTGTCGCCGGCGGGTGAACCCGTGGGCGGAGAAGTCAGCGTGCCCGTGGGCGAGACGCTGGCCGAGGCGGACCGCCGCCTGATCCTCGCGACGCTTGAACGCTGCAACGGCGTGAAGAAGCAAGCCGCGATGATGTTGGGCATCAGCCCCAAGACGCTTTACAACCGACTTGAAGAATATGCCGCAGCCGGCTTCGCGCTGCCCGGCGAAGACGCCGGCCAGCGCGATTCCAGGGACGCGGCCTGACCGACTAGCGGTTTACTTGTTGTGGCGGGTCTTCAGATCCGCCATGCAAGCGTCCTTGGCGTTGCCGGACATGGCATCGCATTTTTCCTTGCCCACCTTGTAATCGGCGTCGCTCTTGGTCTTGGCCGCGTCATGGTTTGCCTCGGCCTTTTCCTTGCCGGCCTTGGCGTCGGCGCGGGCCTTGTCGCGGTTGGCTTCCGCCTGCTTCTGACACACGTCCTTCTGGTTGCCCTTCATCGCATCGCAAGCCTTTTTGTCCATCTTGTATTGGCTGTCGATTTGATCGTTCGTGCGCAGGGGCGCAGAGCTGCCTTGGGTGGTTTGCGCGGAGGCCTGGAAGGCGACGGCGGACAGGCACAAGGCGATAGCGGGGCAAACGGTTCTGGACAGATTCATGACTGACTCCTTTGGGTAAGGGTCCACACGGGGCGGACCTGCGGACTCCAGAGCAAGTCCCGTTCCCGGCGTGTCAGGCACGGCGCTTGCGCGGGCTGTGGGCGATATCCAGCGATATCCGCCGACGTCAATCGATGCGCGGCGATATCCATCACGTCAACGCGGAGCTACCCATGACCCACAACGATATGAAGAACGATATGAAGCAGGACAATCAGGCCGCCGGCGCCGAGACCGGAAAATCCCAGGCCAACCAGCCCAAGGACAATACCGAAGCCGCCCACGACAGCGGGCAGTTCGGCGCGGACAAGCCCGGCTTCGGCAAAGAGCGGCAGCCCGCCAAGCGGCCCGCCGACAAGAAACCCAATACCAAGGGCGCTGAATTCGAGGAAGGGGGCCAGTACCCGGGTAAGCGTCCGCCGGGCAACTGAATAAGCCGGGCTTAGCCCGGCTCGCCGGGCTCGCCCGCTTCATCTGCCCAGCGGAACAGCATCACCACGCAATGCAGCGCGGCCAGCCCGATGATGCCCTGGATGCCACGCGTGACGGCGGCGTTGGGAATGACGCGGGCGATCACATCCAGGTTCACGGCAGCGATCAGGCCGCAATTCAAACCGCCGGCCACCACCGCGATCAGCGCTGCCCAATCCAGCCCCGACAAATCGCGTCGGCGGCCGAGCGGGCGCGCGGCAATTTCTTCTTCGCTTGCGGAAATATCTTCACTCTGGCCCGACATGTCCATGGTGCGCGTGCTCCGGTGAGGGGCGGCTGCGGGCAGAGGCCGCCCGCAGCGCGTGGGTACTGCCCAAGGGTCAACCTCCGTTGCGGACCGGGTCAGGCGGCGAGCGCGAAACGCCCGCGTCGTCAGCGTCGGTCACGTGATCGGGCGCGATGTCATCGCCGTCCACATCGTCGTCCAGCAAGTCCGGGTCCACGCTTTCGCGGTCGCCGGTGGATTGCGAGTCGCTATCGGTGTGCGCCAGGCCCGGCGGCACATCGCTGGCAGAGTCCGAGGTGTCGCTGGGTCCGACATCGGGGCGGCCGCTGTTGTCGGGGTATTGGATGTCAGGGGTAGGGGGCATGACGGTCTCCGGTAAGTCTTGAATAGGCGGTGGCGAAGCCGCATGGCAACGCCGCGCTTCGGCCGGCCCCGCAAGTGGCGTGCCGCCGCCCCTCGGGTATGCAAGTTGCTGGACAGCGGGCGTACGCATACGGGAGAACGCTATGTCCTTGATCGTTGCCGCCAGATTCCAGACCTTTGACCAAGCCTCCGTGGCCACGCAAAACCTGTTCAAAGAAGGCTTTACGGAAGACGACGTCCACACGTTCTATATCAATTCCGCAGGCGGCCATTCGCGCTATCCGCTTGGCGGGGATCGGGCGGCCGACCCCGACGCGAAGGGCGGCCACCTGGGCGCGATGGCCGGCGCGTCGGCGTTGGGATTGGTGTTTGCCTTGCTCGGTGGCATCATCGCCGCGCAGATGTCCGCGCCTGTGCTGATCATCATCGCGGCGGCCGGTGTCGGGGCTTATATCGGCGCGCTGGCCGGCGCCATGTGGATCGTGGGCCGAGGCCGGCGCAAGACGCCCAGCACGCCGGTCGTGCAGGAATCCCACCCGGTGGTGCGCATGGCCGGGGTGATGCTGGCGTTGCACGTGACCGCGGAGAAGGAATCGGTGGCGCGTCGGGTGTTGCGCGAGTCTGGCGGACAAGACATTGAACGCGCCCAAGGCCGTTGGCGCGACGGAAAATGGCAGGACTTCGACCCGCTCACGCCGCCGCAAACCGTCGAGGCGCCGTCGCCCACGCCTTGAATGTTCCGTGCCGTATCAAAAAAACAGCAGGCCGCCCACGGGCGGCCTGCTGCATCTTCCCGCCCGCTGATCAGTCGCCCGCGCTGCCCGTGATGGGCAGCACGATACCGGTGATGTAGCTGGCGCAGACGGGCGAGGCCAGGAACACATAAGCCGGTGCAATTTCCTCGGGCTGGGCCGGGCGGCCAAGATCCGTCTTCTTGCCGAACTCTTTAATGGCCTCGGGGCTTTGATCCGCCGGGTTCAGCGGGGTCCACACCGGTCCGGGCGCCACGGCGTTCACACGGATGCCCTGTGATGCCAGGTTGGCGGCCAGCGACCGGGTAAAGGCGTGGATGGCGCCTTTGGTCGACGAGTAGTCCAATAGTTTGGCGCTGCCTTGCAAGCCGGTGACCGACCCGGTGTTGATGATCGACGCACCGGTTTTCAAATGCGGCAGCGCTGCGCGCGCCATGCGGAAGTAGCCGGTGATATTGGTGGTCAGCGTTTTTTCCCATTGCTCGTCGCTGATGTCGGTCAGCGAGGCTATGTGCTGCTGGTACGCCGCGTTGTTGACCAGGACGTCGAGCTTGCCGAATTCCTTCACGGTCTGCTCCACGGCGCTTTTGCAAAAGGCGCCGTCCTTCACGTCGCCCGGGATCAACACGCAGCGCCGGCCTTCGGCCTGGACGACGCGCCGGGTTTCCTCTGCATCCTCATGTTCGTCCAGATACACCACGGCGACGTCCGCGCCTTCGCGCGCAAACAACACGCAGACGGCTCGGCCGATGCCGGAGTCGCCGCCGGTGACAAGGGCGACCATGTCTTTGAGTTTGCCGCTGCCTTCGTAGCCGGGCGCCAGGTATTGGGGCTTGAGCACCATGTCGGCTTCATTGCCGGGTTTTTCCAGATGCTGGCCGGGCATGGGCGGCGTGGGGTGCGGGCGGCCGCCGGTTTGGGGCGGGGTCGAGGGTTTGCTCATGGCTGGGCTCCTGTCATGGTCATGGCGCGAAATTCCACGCCTGGCCCCGCGCAGGAGCAAACCTTGTTCCTGTTGTTGTGCCAAGCGGTTTGGGCACGGCGCTTGCGTAGGAACGGTACCGACGTCAACCGTGGCGTCGGGCACACATCAACATGATGAAAGCGAGAGAGCCATGAACAAGGACCAGGTAAAGGGCAGAGTCGAAGAGGCCGCCGGCAAGGTAAAGGAAGTGGCTGGCAAGGCGACCGGTAGCACGTCTACCGAGCTCAAAGGCACGGCGCAAAAAGTAGCCGGCAAGACGCAGGCCGCTTACGGCGACGCCAAGGACAAGGCCCAAAAGCCGGGCTGATGCCCGGCCTGAGCCCTGTTGGCGCGGCGGTTACTGGCGTCCCACGATGACGCCGAAAAGGAACGCCGCGCCAGCCACCAGCCCGATGGCTTGCCACGGGCGTGCGTGGATGTATTCTTCCGTGCAGTCCAGCGTTTCCCGCATCAGATCCCCCGCATTATCCGAGGCATCGCGCAGGCTGCGCCGCGTAGCGTTCAGCTGATCCGACAGGCGCGCCTTCAACGCGTCCAGATCGCCCGGGTCGGCGTCGCGCAAGGTCGCTTCGATTTCGTCGATCCAACTTTCCGGATGGCGCGCGCGTCTGCGCGTTCCACGATCGTCCGGGCCGTTCTCGGGAAAATCGGAAGGCAAAGGGGTATTCGTAGAGGCCATCGAAAAGCTCCTGGCAGTCGGGCGAAAAGGGCGCCGGGTCCGAGGCCTGCCCGTGCGGCCCCGTGGCGTGTCAAAGCCGTCAAGCTTCGAGCATGTCCTGACAAGCCAGCGTGCACGCCAGGCAGGCGCCGGCGCAGATCTGGCAGTGCTCCATGTCTTGGTAAGGCGCGCATGCGCGAGCGCAAGCGTCGCAAACCAAAGCGCACAACGTACAAAGCGCGGTAGAAAATTCGCCGTTGCGCGCCAGCATCGCGGCGCACAAGCGGCACACGCCGGCGCAATCGGTTGCCAAGGCAATGCAGCGCTTCATCTTCGCCGCATTGGTATCCAGGCTGGCCGCGGCGCACTGGTCGCAAGCCACCGCGCATTCGTAGCAGGCTTGCACACATTGCTCGAAGTTTGGGTCTCGCATTGCATCTCCTTGTGAGTGCCCATGGCGGTTGGCAAAGGCGCGGCCGCGCCCGGCCGGGCACATCCGCTTGCAATTTGAAGATACTGTCAGTGCCTCGATGCGGCGCGCGGCCGTAGCATGAAAGTTCGAACCCAGACAGGAGGTAGTCATGAAATCCCGATCCGATTCGAAACCCGAGAACGCAGCGTCCGACACTTCTGCGCCCAAGGCGGACGCCACCCAGGACACCGCAAAGATACTGCCGCCGCGCGGGCCCGTCGATGTGCCGAAACAACCGGTGAAACCAGACGCCTCGACGCCGGACGAGGCCGCTCGCGACAAGCGTGCCGTGGTCGATAACCAGACCGAGTCGAACTGGGCCGATGGTGACGCGCCGCAGCCGCGCGCGAAGAATGCACGTTCACACCTCTTCTGAAGGCATGGGCGGCGCGGGCGCGTCCATGGGCGGCAGCTTGCGCAGGAATTCAAGCAGGCGCCGTTCATCCGCATGCAGCCCGCGCGGGCCATCCGGCGCGCGCGCCTTGGGCGGCAGCCGGCCCTCCAGATAGGCCTCAAGCAACGCCGGGTGCACATAGCAGGCGCGGCATACGGCCGGCGTGTTGGCCAGCCGCTTCGACACCTGCTTGATAACCTCGGCAACCGTCTGCCGCGCTTGCGTCGCGGTCTCGAAGGGGTGCGCCTGCAATGCCGCGTAGGCCATCGCGGACCCCGCCCACGTGCGGTAATGCTTGGCCGTGAAGTCGCCTTCACCCGCTTGGCGCAGATACGCGTTCACCGCGCCGGAATCCACGGGGTGCTTGGCGCCGTCTTCATCCAGATACTGGAACAGCTGCTGGCCGGGAATCTCCATGCAGCGTTTGATGATGCGCGCGACGCGGCGGTCGCGTACCGTCACGTCGTGCGGCACGCCGCTTTTACCCACGAAGCGAAAACGAAAGCTGCTGCCGGCCACGGTGGCGTGGCGGCGCGTTAGCGTCGTCAAGCCATAAGACTTGTTTGACCGCGCGTATTCCCGGGCGCCGATGCGTATCAGTGTGGTTTCCAGCAAGCGCACCAGGGTGGCGATGACCTTGTTCTGCGTCAGGCCGCGTTCCTTCATGTCGCGCGCCACGCGCCGCCGGATGCGCGGCAGCGCCTGTCCGAAGGCCAGCAGGTTCTGGTACTTGCCCGCATCGCGCAGTGCCGCCCAGGCGGGGTGATACCGGTATTGTTTACGGCCACGGGCGTCGCGCCCGGTGGCCTGCAAATGCCCGTGGGGCAGGGGGCAGATCCACACATCTTCGTACGCGGGCGGGATCACCAGCTTGTGAATGCGCTTGATCTCGGCCTCGTCCGTGATGCGCTTGCCGTGGGTATCAAGGTAATGAAAGGTGCTGCCGTTGACGCGTACCCGCCGGTAGCCGGGCTGGGTGTCATCCACGTAGACCAAGGGTGGGTCGCCAGCGCCGGGGGCCGGCTCGGCAAGCGGGTTGCTGCGGGTGTCCATGCTGTCTCCGGAACCTTACGGGCGTCCCGAAGCAAGCGCCGTGCCCGTCAATCAATCGGCCATCGGGCAGGCAGTATGCGTTTGGGCACGGCGCTTGCTGAACAGGGGCCAGCGACAACCGTCTGCGAATCGATCGTTGCACAGCGCGCAGCAAAGCGCGTGGCGCAACGGTCCCTACAGGAGAGTGCCATGCAAGCCACACAGCATCTACACGTGCCGCCCAAGCCGGAGCCCATTCCGCCCGGGTCGCCGCCGGGAGACTTGCCGGTGGACCCCGATACCGACCAGCCGGAAGTGGACCTGCCGCCGCTGTCGCCGCCCGTCAAGGAAATCGAGCCGCCCCAGCGCTGATGCGGCGGCCGCGGAACAACGCAAACCAGAACAACGCAAATCAATAACGACGAGGAGTCATTATGTCGACCATCCTGCTGATCATTCTGATCCTGCTGCTTATCGGTGCCGTGCCTGCGTGGCCGCACAGCCGAAGCTGGGGCTATTACCCCAGCGGCCTGCTTGGCATTGTCGTGATCGTGCTGATCGTGATGCTGCTGATGGGACGGATATAACGGTCCGAACCTGACGCCACGGGCTTGAAAGGCCCGGGCTTGACGCGGCCGAAGGTACCGCTTCGGACATGACGGTCTTGCAATGTGGCCCGGGGTGGCATCGCCGCCCCGGGCCATTGCGTTCGGGCGTGGCCAAGGGCTGGACGACGGGTGGCGCGACGGCAACGCCAGGCGTAAGATTTGCCCGCCTCTCTTTGGCCGATTTCTATTAGGCCGATTTCTATTTGGCCGATTTCTATTTGGCCCACTTTTCTTTGGCCGACTTTCTTCGCCTGCTTTTTTGCCCGTCCTTCCAAGACCCCGCTACCCGGCAACGCCAACATGACCATCCCCTTGCTGATTTTGATCGACAGCGTGCAGGACTACCTGCCCGAGATCCAGGCGCGCGGCTTCCAGCCCGTCTATGCCCCCACCGCGCAGATGCGCGCTGACGCCATCGCCCAACACGGCCAGGACATCCGCGTCGTTCTGACGCGCGGCGCCACGGGTTTGAAGGCCGACGAAATGGCGGTCATGCCCAAGCTGGAACTCGTCTGTTCGCTGGGCGTCGGTTATGAAAATATCGACCTGGCCGCCGCCCATGCGCGCGGCATCATTGTGACCAACGGCCCTGGCGCCAACGCCGTGTCGGTGGCCGACCATGCCATGGCGCTGCTGCTGGGCGTGGCGCGCCATCTGCCGCAGGCGGACGCCTGGGTGCGGCAAGGCCACTGGAGCGGCTTCATGGGGCCGCAAGTAACGGGCAAGCGCCTGGGCATTCTGGGCTTGGGCACCATCGGCCTGGAAATCGCGCGGCGCGGCGCGAACGGTTTCGGGATGCAGGTCGGCTATTTCAACCGGCGCGCGCGTCCTGAAACGGGCTACACCTATTTCGATAATCCGCGCGACCTTGCGGCGGCGTCCGACTTCCTGGTCATCGCCACGCCCGGCGGCGCGGGCACACGGCACCTGGTGGACGCGCAAGTGCTGCAAGCCCTGGGGCCGAACGGCTACCTGATCAATATCGCGCGGGGCAGCGTCGTGGACACGGACGCGCTGATCTCGGCGCTGTCCGACGGCGGTATCGCGGGCGCGGGGCTGGACGTGGTGGACGGCGAGCCGCAGGTCCCGCAGGCCCTGCTCAAGCTGGGCAACGTGGTGCTGACGCCGCACAGCGCCGGGCGGTCGCCCGAAGCGGTCGCGGCAACCGTGGCGCTGTTCCTGAAAAACGCCACGGCGCACTTTGCCGGTCAGCCCGTGCTGACGCCCGTCCTGGACGCACACGCCCAGGCGGCCTGAGCGCCGCCGCGGTCCGCGCTCAGTGCGAGAACATGATCGGCACGGTCATGCTCTTGAGGATGGACGCAGTGGCGCCGCCCATGGCCCATTGGCGGAACTTGCTGTGGCCGTAGGCGCCCATCACGATCAGATCGGCGCTGTGGTCGGCGGCGGCGTTCAGGATGGTGCTGCCCACGCCCACGCCCTTGATATCGCGGCGCACGTGGCTAGGTGCCGGCATGCCGTGCGCCACGCAGTACGTGGCCACGTCGTTGAAATCGACGACGCCGGCTTTGGACGGCGCCGTGCCTTCTTCCATGGTCAACACCACCAGGCTTGCCGCCTGGCGCAAGACCGGCGTGGCGTCGGCCAAGGCGCGGGCCGCTTCGCGGCTGCCATCCCAGCAAACCAGCACGCGGTTGCCGACGGCGTTGAATTCGCCACTTGAAGGCAGCACCAGCACGGGCCGCCCCGTGGTCAGCAACATCTGTTCGACAAATTCGGTTTCGTGCGCGGCTTCGATATCGTCAGGGTTGAATTGGCTGACGATGACCAGGTCGCTGGTGCGCGCATGCAGCGCGACGGTGGCGCTGGGCGCGGCATCGCCCGCGCGGACGACGGCGGCAATATCGGATGCGGCAGCGCTGGCCAGGAACGCGCTTTCCACTGCGTCGCGATTCTGCGCCTGCAATTGCTTCATGACGTCCAGCGTGCGAGACATCAGCACGGATTCGCCGTAGTAATACTGCGGCGGCGCGGCGCTGGCGTAAATGCCCACCAGCTCCGCCTGGTGGCGGCGCGCCAGCGACAGCGCCAGGTCGGTGCGGCGTTTGCAGTCGAAGCCGTGGTCCAGGTGTACAGAAATGCGGCGGTACATGGCGGGTCTCCTTGATAAGCGTCCCATGCCTTCATGGTTGCGCTTTCTTGCCGCCTTGCTATTGACGCGCATCAACCCGTGGGCAATCTCCCGCGTCCGGCGCAAGCGCGCGTCACGCCGTTGATTCCTTTTCGATGCGATCGCGCAATTGGCGCACCTGGCGCGCTTGTTGCGCAATGCGGTCCAGCGGGCCGGCCAGCGCGGGGTCTGCCGCCGTGACAGCGGCGGGCACCGCGAACTGGCGAGCGCTAACGCCCGGCGCCTCGTCCTGCGGGTGCAAGGCGTGCGCCAGGACGCGCGCGTAGTCTTGCAGCGCCGAGGCAGCCGCCGGCGCGTCGGCCGGCAGGGCGGGCTGGATTTCCAACACGGTGCCGGCGGCGGTGATGCGGCGCATGGCGTTCAACAGGTTCACGGCGGTGTCGACCTTGCGGTCTCGGTGCACCGGGTTTTGTTGCAAGCGCTGCAACGACGCTTCGGCGTTGTCGGCGGACAGGCACGCCAGGCGCCGCAGCCCCACGATATCCGCCTGGTCGGGCGCGGACGGCGCGTTGCTCTTTTGGCGCAGCAGCGCCAGCGCGTAGGCCGCATGCCGCTCCAGCGCGCGCGTCAGCGCATCGGCCAACTGGCGCGGCTCTTTTTCCGGCCACACCAAAACACCCACCAGCAGCGCCAGCACGCCACCCAACACGCTGTTGAACGCACGTAGCGCGGCCAGCATGGGTTCGTAGATTTCCGGCTGCTGGATATGGCTGACCAGGACGAACTGCGACGTCAAAAAGAAGGTGAACAGCGCGTAGTGGATGGTGCGGGCGGCGAACGTGCCCAGCGCAATCGGCAGCACGGCCAACGCCACGGACAGCGGCGTGCTAAGCAGCAAGCCCAGCAGCGACGCGCCGATGGCGCCGGCCACGCTGCCAATCACCCGTTCCACCGTGCGCTGCCAGGTCGTGGCGAAATAGGGTTGCAGGATGAAAACCAGCGTCAACGACATCCAATAGCCGTGATTCACCGCGAACGTCTTGGACAGGGCCACCGCGATGGTGGCGCCCACGCCCACGCGGCAGGCGTGGCGAAAGGCGTCTGATTCCACGCCGATGTTCTGGCGCAGCGTACGCAGGGCCTGGCGTGCCCGGCTGCCCATGCCGGGCGACGAGACAGGCGCGGTGGGCGCATCGCCCTGGTCGAACATGGCCTGCATGACGGACTGGGCCGTGTGCAGCATGCGGTCCAGCACCGGGACGACGGACGCCAGATCTGGCGCGTACGCCATGGCGCCGCCCCGCAGGTCATGCAAGCCCGCCGCGAAATGCGCCAGGCGTTCGCGCAGGCATTCGGCCTGCTTGGCGTCGCTGACGTCGGAGGTGCTGGCGATGGCGTTGCATACGCTGGCGTAGCGGTGCAGGGCATGCGACAGGTGCGCGCCCGCGCTGCGTCCCAGCCAGCGCGGTGCGTTCGACTCCAGCAGGTCGGCCGCGGCCACCAGCGCAATGAAGCTGTCTTCGGCACTGTCCAGCAGATACATCAGTTGATGCGCGCGGGCACGGCGCGACGGCCGGGCGTCCTGCACTTCGCGGATGCGCACGCGGGCCGCCTCCAGGGCAGCGCGTTGCGCGCTGCGTTGCGGCTTGGTAACGGCCGTCCAGGCTTGCGGGCCGCCGGCGGGCGTCAGGCCGGAATACATGCGCGCCAGGGCATCGGCAAAGTCGGCCAGCCCGCGATAGCAATGGGCCACGGCGTGCGTCGCGTCTTTCCAGGGACGGCGCCGCCATACCAGGGCGGTCATCAAAATTGCCCAGACGGCGCCAACCAGGAAGAACAGGGTGTAAGACAGGCTTTCGGCCAGCGTGGGCGCGGGCAGTTCGGCGGCGACCACGAATCCGGCCGACAACAGCGTGCCGACGATGGCGGCGGCGGGCCCCAGCACCCGCAACAGTCCACCGAGGGTGCAGCACAGGAAAGTCAGGGGCAGCAGCAGCCACAGGTGCCCCGCGCTGGCGCTGGCCAGAAAGCAGAACAGGGCGCCGACCAGCCCCAGGGCGAGCATCGAGCCGGCGCGCTGGCGTAGCGGCCCGCCGGGGTCGCCGAAGCAGGCCCAGAACGCCGCGATGGCCGTCCAGCCCAGGCGGGGCTCATGCGCCAGCACGGCAAGAATGACGGGGGCCGCGCTGATCGCGGCGGCTTGCAGGGCGTCCAGCCACAGGACGTGGCGCAGCGAGGCGCGCCAACGGGAAAGCAGTTTTGTCACGCTAAGGGAAGTCGCAGCAGGGGGAAGCCAAACCGGCCAGGGATGCAAACCCTAGCATGTCGACAAGGCGCCGGCATATACGGACGGTTACATAAATGTGAATGCGTTGCCAGATACTCGCAAATTTGCCTGGAACAATTGCGCAAAATGGCATAAAAAAACACTTGCGATCGCGCAGTGGAATTTAACCCCCGCCGATTGCGGCAAGCCAACAGTGAATACTCATGTCCCAATGTGTTCTATCTGCGCCCGGACAGCGCAGGCTTTATCCGGGAACACGCTAGGAGCGTAGACATGACACCGAATCACGAGGCTTCCACAGGCTCGGTGGTCAGCGATGAGGAAATCGCGGCCATGATTGCGGGTAAGGACGGGTTGCGCGTGCTGTTGCAGCCCCAGGTGGATTTGCTGACCGGCAAGATCGTGTCGGCCGAGGCGCTGGCGCGATGGCAACACCCGCGGCTGGGCGTCGTCATGCCCGCCGAATTCATCCCCGGCGTCAATCGCATGGGCCTGGACAAGCAGTTGTTCGAACGCGTGTGCCTGCGCGTCATCGATGTGCTGCTGACCATGCGCAGAATGGGCGTTGCCGTGCCCGTGGCGATCAACGCGCCGGCCACGACCTTGTCGGACGAGCGCTGCGTGGACTTTCTGCTTAACCGCATCCAGGCCGCCGAGTTGCCGGCCTCGCTGGTGCGCGTGGAGCTTACCGAAGACCAGCCCATCAAAGAACTGGACGTGCTGCGCGCGTCGTTGATGAAGCTTGAGGACGCCGGTTGCGAAGTCAGCCTGGATGACTTTGGCACCGGCCATGCGTCGCTGAAGCTGCTGTCTGCAATCCCCTTGTCCGAAGTCAAGATCGATCAATATTTCGTGACCCGCATGCGCCGCAGCGCGGTGGCCTTTGAAGTGCTGCGCACCGCCGCCGAGCTTGCCACGCGCATGGGCTGGCGCGTGGTGGCCGAAGGCGTCGAGAACGTGGCCGACATCCCGGCCTTGCGCGCGGCGGGTTGCCGCTATGGACAGGGCTTTGCGCTGGGCCGCCCCATGGTGCTGGACGAGCTGATGGTGCGCCTGCGCACCCAACGCGACGGGATATCCCCGCTGGCCGCCTCCGCCAGCTACGCCTCTTCGTGGATCGAAGCCTTCGACGGCGCCGACGCCGAGCCTTCCTCGCGTGCGCGCGTGACCACCCAGTAATCGAAGCTGCCGGTAATTCTTACCGAGCGGCCGTCCCCCGGCAGGCCGCGGCGCTTGCCGCGCCGGGCGCCAATCAATCAGGGTCATCAAAACTTTGCCCCCCGCATCCGGCGCACGGTGTTGTTTGGGCACGCCAGTTGCTACTCCTGTCCAGCGGAATCGTTCCGCCCTAAAGGAGACACGCAATGTCCAATCAGAACCAGCCCGACCAGCAAAAGCAGCCGCAGAAGCAACAGGCCCAGGAAAATTCGCGTGACAAGCAGCAGCCGGGTCAACAGCCGGGCCAGCAATCGGGTCAGCAGCCCGGTCAGCAAATTGACAAGGGCCAGGGCCAGCAAGGCCAGAACCCCGGACAGCAAAACAAGACGCAGCGCTAGCGTCTCGACCGCGTCTTGATTTCCCAGTACGGCAAGCGCGACTCCCGACGGCCCCGGCCCCGCCAGCAACCACGGCGAGGCCGGGGCCATTTGCTTGGCGGCCGGGATTGCTGCCATCATCCATTTCGACCATTGAATAATGTCGCCGTATCTTTGACCATGCCTTGGTTGCGCCCGCGCGCTTGCGCGCACTTTCGTTCGCCCACACAGGATCTTTCATGAGCATTCCCGCCCCAGCTCCGCGCCGGCGTTCGGCCCTGGGCACCACGCTGGCCGTGCTGCTGATGCTTGTCGCCCTGGTGGCGATACTGGCGTTTGCCGCGACGCGCATGGTCGAGCAGCGCATCTACAGCCTGTTGGGGCCGCGCAGCCAGGTGGGCGACATCAGCGTGGGCTTGCGGCAAGTGGTGTTGACCGACGTGGTGGTGCCGGGTGCGGCCGGCCAGAACAAGGCCAGCGCCACGCGCGTGACGCTGGAACCGGAATGGACGGCCTTTCTGCGCCACGAAGCCGTGTTCCACACCGTGCTGGTTGAAGGCTTTGACTTTGCGGTGGTGCGCAGCGGCGACGATATGCAGATTGCGCCGGCCTTGCAGACCGCATTGCATTCGGGCGAAAGCCGCACGCGCGGACCCATGCCGATCCGCATCGCGGACCTGGTGCTGCGCGACGGGCGCCTGGATTTCCTGGATGCGGTCGTGTCCAAACCGCCGCATCGCATCGCGTTCAAGAACGTTCAGGCGCGCTTGAACCCGATCGCCATCCCGGGCGACGGGTCGCATAGCGACCTGGAATTCAGCGGGGCGGTGCAAGACAACCGCAACGGCGAATCCACCGTGCGCGCGCAAGGTTGGGTGGCCTTGGGCAGCACGGATTCCAACATGAAGGTGGCGGTGCGCAATATGGACATTCGCCATGCCGCGCCCTACTTGTCCGAGAACGGGGCGGGCACGCTGGCCGCCGGCGCGATGGACCTGGACATGACCACCGCCATCGACAAGCGTGACCTGCGCGCGTCCGGCACGGTGGCGCTGCGCGACCTGAAATTCACGGGCGACGGGTCGGTATTTTCCCTGCCGCGCAAGGCCGTGCTGGCCGCCATGAAAGACAAGACGGGCGCGTTGCGGTTTGAATTCGCGCTACGCGGCAGCCTGGACAATCCGAAGTTCTCGGTCACGCGAGGGTTTGCCGCGCAAGTGGCGCGCGGGTTCGGCCGGGCGATCGGCGTGGGCGCGGAAGGCGCCGCCGAAGGCGTAACGGGCGCCGTCAGGGAACTGGGCGACGCCTTGTCGGATCTGCTTAGCCCTTAAGCCAGGCGATCAGTGCGCGCCCGGGGCCGGCGATGCGTATTTGCCGACCATCGTGGCGCTGGCCTCGTTCAGGCCGATCACCTCGACCGTCTTGCCCGCGCGCCGCAATTTGGCCACGGTTTTTTCCAGCGCATCCACGGCTGAGATGTCCCAGAAGTGCGCGCCGCCAAGGTCAATGACGACGGCCGGGGCGTCATCGTTGAAATCGATGGCATCGGCAAACCGGCCCGTCGACGCAAAAAACACCTGGCCCTGGTAGCGATAGACGCGGGCGGCGCGGTCGTCTGCCCGCTGTGACGTCACCGTCAGCAGGCCCTTGACCTTGCCGGCGAAGAACAGCCCGCTCAACACCACGCCGGTCAACACGCCGCGCGCCAGGTCGTGCGTCCATACCACCACCAGAACGGTGGCCAGCATGACCACGGACGATTGCCAGGGATGCGATGTCAGGTTGCGCAGCGAGCGCCAGTTGAACGTACCGATGGACACCATGATCATCACCGCCACCAGCGCCGGCATGGGAATGCGCGCCACCAGCGGGCCCAGCACCACAATCAAAAACAGCAGGAACGTTGCCGCCACAAAGGTGGACAAACGGGTGCGTCCGCCGGAACGCACGTTGATGACCGACTGCCCGATCATCGCGCAGCCGCCCATGCCGCCCAGAAAGCCCGTAACGATGTTGGCCATGCCCTGGCCCTTGCATTCGCGGCGCTTGTCGCTGGACGTGTCGGTCATGTCGTCCACGATCTGGGCGGTCATCATCGATTCCAGCAAGCCCACGGCGGCCATCGTCAGCGAATACGGCAGGATGATGCGCAGCGTGTCCAGCGTGAACGGCACGTCCGGCAGCGCGAACGAGGGCAGGGCGGAAGGCAGCTTGCCCATGTCGCCCACCGTGTTGACGTCCAGCCCCAGATAGATGGACACCGCCGTCATGGCGATGATGGCCACCAGCGGCGAAGGTATCACCTTGGTGAATCGCGGCAGCACATAGATGATTGCCAGGGACGCCGCCACCATCGCATACGCCACCCACGTCACGTGGGTCAGCTGCGGCAGCTGCGCCATGAAGATCAGGATGGCCAGCGCGTTGACGAAGCCGGTGACTACCGAACGCGACACGTACTGCATCAGCAGGTCCAGGCGCAACAGGCCCGCCAGAATCTGCAACACGCCCATCAGCACCGAGGCCGCGAACAGATACGCGATGCCATGGTCGCGCACCAGCGGCACGACCAGCACGGCGATGGCCGCGGTGGCGGCCGAAATCATGGCGGGGCGACCGCCGGCAAAGGCGATGACCAGCGCGATCGAGAACGACGCGTACAAGCCCACGCTGGGATCGACGCCGGCAATGATGGAAAAGCCGATGGCCTCGGGGATCAGTGCCAGGGCAACGAGCACGCCCGCAAGAATATCGGCGCGGGGATTGGACAGCCAATCGCGGCGCAGCGTGGAAAACGAAAACATGGTTCAGCTAGCCTGAAGTCAGCAAGCGGTGGGGCGTCATCGTGCCCAGGGCCGATGCGGCAAGTTCCGGGCACGCACCCAAAGTCGCTTGAAGTTGTCCGGGGGATAGGCGCCCGGCCGAGCCACCCGGCATGCCGGGTCCACCAGGATCGCGGTAACGCGATCGCCGCGTCCATTGCAGACACGGCGGGGGGGATTGTACATGGACGCGCTTGCAGGGCGTTGCGGCGGCCAAAGGGGCCGCCGCCTGCGGCAACGTGCGGCAGCCTGCCGCAACCCGCCGCAACCCGCCGCCACCCGCCGCAACCTGCCGCAACCTGCCGCAACCCGCCGCAACCCGCCGCAACCCGCCGCAACCCGCCGCAACCCGCCGCAACCCGCCGCAACCCGCCGCCACCCCGGCGCCGCGAAAGGCAAACTGCGGCGCTTACCGTTGCTGAGGCGCCGGCCCCGCGTAGTAGGCCGCCAACGCCTGTATCTCGGCGTCGGTCAGGCGTTGCGAAAAGGCGCGCATCACCCCGACGTCATCGTTTTGGCGCGAGCCGCTGCGAAACGCGTTCATCTGGTCGGTGAAGTACTCGCGCGATTGGCCGGCAAGCCTGGGTATCAGCGGCCCTTCGCCCATGCCGCGCAGGCCGTGGCAATTGGCGCAGGCGGGCAAGGCGCGTGCGCCGTCGCCTTGCACGTCCAGCTTGCGGGCGGCGTCACCGCCAAACTCGCCCACGTGCATGGGCGGCCCGGCCAGCGTGCCGTAGTACGCCGCCACCTGGCCGATTTCCTGCTCGGACAACGCGCGCGCCACGGTATTCATCAAGGGCTGTACTCGCGCGCCGCTGCGGAAATCGGCCAGTTGCTTGGCCAGGTATTCGCTGCTTAAGCCCGCCAGGTTGGGAAAGATACCGCCCGACGGCGTGATGCCGGCTTGGCCGTGACAGGCCACGCAGGCTTGCACACCGGCGGCGGGTTTGCCGTTGGCCGCCAATTGCTTGCCGGCCGCCGGGTCGGCATCGCGCAGAAAGGTTTCCCATGCGGGGCGCGATGCGCTGAAGTCCAGCGCGCTGCGTCCTGGCACGGGCGCCGGGGGCTTGGGCGGGGCGGCCGCGGCCGTGGGCGCGGGTGCAGTGCCGGGTGCAGTGCCGGAAGTGGCGCCCGGTGTGGCGCCCGGTGCGCCCGAGGCGGCCGGTGCGGTGGCGGGCGCCTGCGTGGCGGGTGGCGCCGATGCCGTCACGGCCCGGGCCCGGATCAGCCCGTCGCCGCCGGTGCCGATCATCTGGTGGGCCGTGGCAATCAGCGTGACCAGCGGTGGCGCCACGATCAGCAGCACGGCGATAGAGATGCCTTTGCGATGTTCAATCATGATCACACCAGCCGTCCCGGCGAACGCAGGTAGTCCGCCTTGATTTTTTCCACGATCCAGTAGGCGGTGGCGCCCACGGTGCCCGTCGGGTTGTAGCCCGAGTTCTGCGGAAACAACGCCGCGCCGGTCACGAACACATTGGGCACGTCCCAGCTTTGCCCGTAGCGGTTGACCACGCTGGTTTCCGGGTTGTCGCCCATGGCCGCGCCGCCGGTCAGGTGGGTGGACTGGTAGGCGGTGGCCGAGAACGGACGCTTGCGCGGACCGGGTTCGGTGCGCACGATGCCCTTCATGGCCTTCCCGATTTCATCCCCCTTGGCCGTCAGGAATGCCGACATGCGGATGTCGTTGTCCGGAAAATCGTACGTGACGCGCAACAGCGGCAGGCCCCAGGCGTCTTTATAAGTGGGGTCCAGGCTAAGGTAGCCGCCGCGCCAGGGTTGGGCCGAGCCGGTGATGGTGATGGAGGCGGAATGGTTGTAGTAGCGCTTGACGGCCTTCTTCCAGTCGGCGCCCCAGGCCGGCGTGCCCTTGGGCGTGGGGTGGTAGCCGATGGGCGCGCCGCTGACCACCTGGATCTGCAAGTAGCCGCCGCCCACGAACCCGTGCGGTCCGTGGTCGAAATTGTCGGCGCTGAAGTCGTCCATGGTGACGGCCACCGCGCCCGCGCCCATGAAGGGGTTGATGTTGGTGGCTTCGTCAAAAAACAGGTTCACGCCCGACGTGGTCTGGTGCGTGTAGTTGCGGCCGACCACGCCGGTGTCGGTGACCGGGTCGTACGGTTTGCCGATGCCGGACAGCAGCAACAGCCGCACGTTATTGATGCCAAAGGCGCACAGGACCACGATTTCGGCGGGCTGGAACACTTCTTCACCCGCCGCGTCTACATAGGTCACGCCGCGCGCGCGCTTTTTGTCGGGCGTGAGCTCTACGCGCAGCACGTGCGCGCCGGTGCGGATTTCGAAGTTCTCCATCTTCAACGCCACGGGCAGGATGCAGACCTGGGGCGAGGCCTTGGCGAAATGTTCACAGCCGAAGTTTGAGCAGAAGCCGCAATACACGCACGCGCTCATGTGCAGCCCTTCGGAATTGACGTAGGGGCGGGTACAGAGCGCCGAGGGTTGCACGTAGGGGTGATAGCCCAGCCCGCGCGCCGCTTCGCCGAACAAGGCCGGGGCGTAGGGCACTTTCATCGGCGGGTTGGGGTAGGGGCGCGAGCGCCACGGCTCGAACGGGTTACCGCCTTCCTGCTTCTGGCCCTTGATGTTGCCCGCCTGGCCCGACGCACCGATCAGGTAGTCGTAGCGGTCGAAGTACGGTTCCAGCTCGTCGTAGCTGACCGGCCAGTCCTGGCAGGTCAGTTCCTTGTCGAAGATGTTTGCGCCATACCGTTCGGTGTAGTGGCTGCGGATGCGAAAGTCGGTGGGGTCGAAGCGGTAGTACGCGCCCGACCAGTGGTTGCCCGCGCCGCCTAAGTGCGTGCCCGGGTAGGCGAATTGCCAGCGCCGCATCGGCAACGCCTTCTGGTCGGTGTTATTGCGGAACGTGAAGGTTTCTGTGGCCGCGTCCTGGTGCAGTTCGTGGCGGCGCGTGTACTTCAGTTCATCGTGGACGTTGGGGCCCTGGAAGTCCGGCGACGGCCAGCGTGCCTGCCCCCGTTCCAGCACCACCACTTTTTGTTTTGCGGCGGCCAGTTCCTTGCCGATGATCGACCCCGTCCAGCCGCCGCCGATGATGGCGACGTCCACGGGAGGTAATGTTTTAGCCATGCTGGTCTCCCGGTTTCATCGTGTGTCCGCGTGCGTTCGCGATGGATACGGGCTTGCCTGCCCAGATCACGCCGTGGCGTTCGATGTCGTTGGAAAACGAGGCATAGGCGCCGGGGAACCCCACCAGCTTCCACCCGACCATGTCGGCGTTGCCGCCGTAAAGCGGATCGGAAAAAAAGCCTTCAATGGTGGCATCCAGCACGGCCTGGAAAAACACGTCGGAAGGCAGGGGCGAGAAGTCCGCCTTGCCGCCCTGCAAATCATGAAGCCAGGCGTCCTGCCTGGCTTCGTCGAGTTCCGCGTAAGGTTTGCCGTCTTGTTTGCGCGCGGCGGCATCCAGCGCAGCCAGTCCGCGCCGGAACATTTCGGCGGGCGTGAAAGAAAGCTGGTAGCCCTGTTCAGGCGTGCCTTTTTCAAAGGGGCCCTGGCGGTAGAACTGGCTGCCCGCGCCCCAGGCACCGGCCAGTTGTCCGTCAATGAAGAAGGTGACGCCGGCTTCCTTGGCGCCGGGGCCCAGCTCATCGGCGGGGATCAGGCGCGCCGCGATGGCGTCCATCGTTTTCGCTTCCTGTGCGTTGAAAAATTGCAGGGTGCGAGGGGCGGACGGCGAGATGGCCGCCTGGCCATCGGGGTTGCCCGCTGCCGGGGCGGGCGCGGTCGGCGCGCCGACCGCCTTGGCGGCCCAGGCCGCACCGGGCACGCCCACGGCCAAGGCCTTGAGCAAGCCGCGTCGGCCGGCAACCGGCTGATCGTCCGCGGGTAAGTCCTTAGGGGATTGATCGTCCATGCATCACTCCAGTGTCAGGGCAGGCACGCTACTTGCCCATGAGTTCAAAGAGATCCGTACAAAATCGTTATCCGCTGGCGCGTAGTTTGTCACTGTTTTCAACTGGGAGACAACGATGAAAAGCCACAAACTGCTACTGCTGTGCGCCATGTTGGCGACGCTGCCCTGGCAGGCCACCACCGCCCAAACGTCGCAAACCACCCTGGTTGCGCAGGCGGCCCCGCCACCTTCCATGCCCATGCCCACCGCTGACGAAAAGACGGCGCCCGCCAATGCCATCGGCAAGCCGGTGCCGGGCGCGCAATCCGAGGACCAGAAAAAAATGCCGTCGACTGAAGAAACCACCAAGAAGCCCGATCGCGGCGCCAAGGATTCGAATGCCCCGCCCAAGGGCGAACCGGATTCGCGCCAAAAGGCGCCCGCATCCGGCACCCATAGTGGCAAACCGGTGCCCGGCGGCAAGGCGGGCGCGCCCGACAACGCGGGCATGCCGGGGGCCGGCGCCACGTCCGGCTCGGGCGGCGGCGCGGACACGCGCTGAGCAATCTGGCAGGGGGCGCGCACCGCTGCGCGGGCCCCGTCGCGTCTGCCGCTTGCGCGACAGGAGCGCGTGCCGCGGCCTGTGTAGACGCGGCTTGGGCAACGTGCTTCGTTGCGCGCGGGGCGGTTGCGGCCATCTGCGGGAATCCAACTTTCAGGTATCATTCAGCTTCCTGTAAGAACGAGAGTTCGGCGGTGTACGCGATAAAGGTTTGCTCAAGCAGCCTCGCGGACGCGGCCTTTTATGACTGAAGACCCGCCTCCTAGCAGGGCGCCTTGGCGCCCACCTTTTCTTCCTGCCACAAGACCGGCCGCCCGACTGCATCGGCGCGCTCAGCCGGCTTGCATCGCGCGCGCCACGCCGCAAATAGCGTGCCGCGCACCGCCGGGCCGCAACCAATTCCCCTTGATTGACCACGCTTTCCCTACTCAGGGCGGCGCCATCGCGCGCGCCCGCCCGACACTTGCGGATCAACAATGATTTTTGACTGGATGAACGACCCCACCGCCTGGCTTGGCCTGGCGACGCTGGTGGTACTTGAAATTGTTCTGGGCATCGACAACCTGGTCTTCATCGCCATCCTGGCCGACAAGCTGCCGCCCGAGCAGCGCAACCGCGCGCGCCTGATCGGGCTGAGCCTGGCGCTGGTGATGCGGCTGGGCTTGCTGGCCAGCATCGCGTGGGTCGTGACGCTGACCGAGCCGCTGTTCACCGTGCTGGGCAGCGAGATCTCCGGGCGCGACCTGATCCTGATCCTGGGCGGCCTGTTCCTGCTGTTCAAGGGCACGATGGAACTGCATGAACGCGTCGAGGGCAGCGCGGGCCATGAGTCCGGCCAGAAGCCGCAGCACGCCATCTTCTGGCAGGTGATTTTGCAGATCGTGGTGCTGGACGCCGTGTTCTCGCTGGACTCGGTGATTACCGCCGTGGGCATGGTGCAGGAACTGAGCATCATGATGATCGCCGTGGTGGTCGCGATGGCCGTGATGATGGTGGCCAGCCGCCCCTTGATGGCCTTTGTGGGCCGCCACCCGACCGTGGTCATCCTGTGCCTGGGCCTGTTGCTGATGATCGGTTTCAGCCTGGTCGCCGAAGGCCTGAACTTCCACGTGCCGAAGGGCTATCTATACGCGGCGATTGGCTTTTCCATCTTGATCGAGCTGTGCAATCAGTTGGCCCGGCGCAATCGCGTGAAGGGAACCCATGCGCTGGGCCGCCGCCAACGCACGGCGCAAGCGGTTCTGCGCCTGCTGCGCGCCGGCCGTAGCGGCCAGCCCGGCCAGCCCGGTCAGCAGGCCGACGACATGGCGGCGCTGGTGGATGGTGTGGGCGACGAGCCCGCGTTCGCGCCCGAGGAAAGCTCCATGATTGAACGGGTGCTGTCGGTAGGCGCGCACGACGTGCGTTCCATCATGGTGCCGCGCGGCGACATGACCTGGCTGGATGTGGCCGACACGCCCGAGGCGGTGGTGCGCAAATTCGCCACCGGCCATTCGCGTCTGCCGCTATGCGCGGGCGATGCGTCCAATGTGTTGGGCGTGCTGCATTTCAAGGACGTGATGCCGCTGCTGCGCAACCCGGGGCCCATCGACCTGGTGGACCTGGCGCGCGAGCCGCGCTACGTCATGGAAACCACGCCGGTGTTGAAGATTCTTGAAGAGCTGCGCGCCTCGCGCGACCACATGTTGATCGTGGTGGACGAGCACGGCGTGTGCGAAGGCCTGGTCACGCCGATGGACGTCTTGACGGCCGTGGGCGGCGAACTGCCGGAGCACAGCGAAGACCAGCCCGAAGCCTTGCAGCTGTCCGACGGCTCGTGGTTGCTGGAAGGCGGCTTGTCGGTGGGCGAGGCCGCGCGGCTGCTGAACACCCCGGGCCTGGTGGACGAATACCCCGATGCCACCTTGGCCGGATGCCTGCTGCGCGCGGCGGGCCGCTTGCCCGATGCCGGCGACACGATCCGCATGCATGAATGGACCTTCGAAATCACCCGCCGCGACGGCCTGCGCCTGCATCAAGTGCATGCGCGGCCGGACCTGTGAACACCTGTGCCCGCCGTGACGCCCGCAACGCGGACCGCGCGGGTCGGTACGCCGGCGGCCACCGCTGCCGCTAGCTGCACACGCGGCGCCACGGGGCGATGCCGCGTGGCGGGCAGTAGCCGGCGCACGGGGTAGCGATCGACGTGCCGCTTTGGCAGCGCTGTTCGGGCGCCTTGTCGCCGTAGGGCACGGTGCCCTGGCAGTCGCAGCTGGCCAGGCCCGCACCGGAAGGCAGCTTGCGTGGCACGTCGACGGGCGCGGCCGCCGCAACGTCGTCGGCGGCATTGTCATCGGCCTCGACCACGGCGCGCACCTTCGCCGCCGCCATGTTGCAGGCCTTGGCAATGGCCTTGACCGATTTTCCCTCGTCGGACAGAGACAATATTTTCTTGTCGCTGCATGCGGCCTGTGACGGCGGCGACAGTCCTACGAATAGAGCAAGCACGATCAATGCCCGAAACAAGGGCTGGCGCCAGGTCATACGCGTCTCCAGCAGGGAACTTCGGAGGGGCTGCTACGTCTGGCGCCCGATGATCCGATGGCCAAGGCGGGGGGCTTGGACATGGGGCGCCCTGGCGTGCGGCCTAGCGTAGTGCCGGCGTTTCCGCGCTGTCAATGCGACCCGATTAAATAGGCGGACGTGGCCAAAGGGCTTGGTAAACAAGCACTTATGAAGAATCACCACGTTGCGCCCGGTCGTCTGATGCGCCTGATCGGGCAATGGGATGAACGGACTAGGCGGCCATGGGATGCGCGGCGATGGCGGCTTGGGCCGATGCACGCGCGGCCTGCAATGCCGCGTCGCCGCGCGCCGTGCCCTGCACCGAGAAAAACGTCACGTTCTTCAAGCCTATCGTGCCCAGCACATGCGTCAGGTACGGCGTCAGAAAGTCCGGCTGGCGCGCCGCCTCGCCAGAGAATTCTCCCCCCGACGACACCGCCACATACACGGGCCGGTCCGGCAAGTTGCCGATCTTGCCCTCGGGCGTGATGCGAAACGTGCTGCGCACGCGCACCACGTGATCGATCCAGACTTTCAACGCCGCCGACACCGTGAAGTTGTGCATGGGCGTGGCGATGACGATGTGGCTGGCCTGGCGCAACGCGTCGATCAGTTCGCTGGACTGGCGCAACGCGCCCCGTGCCAGCACGTCGTCGGCGGGGTCCACGGGCGAGCTCAACGCGGCGGCGTAATCGTCATCGACGTTGGGCAGGCGGGTAGCGTCGATGTCGATGACGGCGGGCGCGGCATCGCCAGACGCCCTGAGCAGCCGTTCGATGATGTGTTGCGACAAACGGTGGCTTTCCGATGCCCGGCCGCGCGGGCTGCAATGAATGTGAAGAATGCTCATGCGGTGACGGCGTCCAGGTTCTTGGAAAAGTGCAGGGCGGTGCTTAGCAGGCCCTGGCGGAAGTAAAAGCGTTGGGCCAGGGAATTGGCAAGGCCCGTATCCAGCACCAGCTTGGCGCAACCGGCCTGGCGCGCAATGTCGTCCAGGGCGCTCAACAGGCGCGCGCCCCAGCGACCGCCGCGACGCGTGTCGTCCACGATCAGGTCGTCCACGTACACGAAACGTCCGTAGATCAGGTTTTCCTGGAAGCGGTAGCCGGCCAGCGCCACCGCCTGTCCGGCGTCGATACCGGCAAGCAGCCGATAGCCCTGGCCGCGCATGCGGTCGATGCGGGCGACAAAGTCTTCGGCGTGTGCAAGGTGCGGGCGCAACTGGCGCATCAAGGGCAGGCAGGCGCGCAGGTCGGCGTCGGTGTCAATGTGATTCAGGTCGGGGTCGGTCATGGCATGGGTAATCGGCATAGGAGTGTTGGGGGCCATCAAATGTCAGCCGTCATCGTAGAAACCCCATGCCATAATTTGAAGAGCCATAAATTGAACTTTGGACTATGCCATGATCAGCCGCCCCGATGCCTTGCCGCCGCTACGCGCCGGCGATTCCGACCCGCTGTATCGGCAGGTCTATGAGCGGTTTCGCAGCGGCATCGCCGAGGGCACGCTCAAGCCCGGCGACCGCATCCCGTCGGCTCGCGCGCTGGCCAAGGAAATGGGCGTGGCGCGCGGCACCATCGAAGTGGCGTATTCGCTGCTGAGCGCCGAGGGCTACATCCAGGCGCGCGGCCAAGCCGGCACCATCGTCGCGCCTGACTTGCAGCCCCTTGCCGCCGCACCCGCCGCCGTCGCCCCGGTGCAGGCCGCCGACGACGACCACGGCTGGCATCGGCCGGCGCGCATCCTGCCGTTTCAGATGGGCATCCCGGCGCTGGACGCGTTTCCGCGCAAGTTGTGGGCGCGATTGGGCGCGCGCGAACTGCGCAGCCTGCAAGCGCCCGACCTGTCTTATCCGCCCGCCGATGGACTGGCAAGCCTGCGCACGGCGCTTGCCGCCTATCTGCGCGTGGCGCGCGGTATTCATTGCCAGCCGGCCCAGGTGTACATCACGTCCGGCTACAACTTCACGATGCAACTCATCATCCAGGCGCTGCTGACGCCGGGCGATCGTGTGTGGGTGGAAGACCCGGGCTATCCGCCCACGCGGGCGCTGCTGGCGCAGGCGGGCCTGGAGGCGGTGCCGATACCGGTGGACGCGGATGGCCTGATGGTGGCGGAAGGCCTGGCGCGCGCAGACCTGGCCCAGGCCGCGGTGGTGACCCCCGCCCACCAAAGTCCGCTGTCGATGTCTTTGTCGTTGCCCCGGCGGCAAGCGTTGCTGGACTGGGCCGAACGCCGTCAGGCCTGGATTGTGGAAGACGATTACGACGGGGAATACCGCTACGTCAGCCGCCCGCTGCCCGCGCTGAAAAGCCTGGATGCGCAGGGGCGGGTGCTGTATGCGGGGTCGTTCAGCAAGGTGCTGTTTCCCGGGATGCGGCTGGCATATCTGGTGGTGCCCCCGGCGCAGGTGCCGCGCTTTGACCGCATCAGCCGCCTGCTGTCGGGCGGCGCGGCGGCGTTCAACCAAGCCATCTTGACGGCCTTCATCACCGAAGGGCATTTCGGCCGCCACATCCAGCGCATGCGGCGCCTATACAGCGAACGGCGCACGGCTACCGCGCGGGGCCTGAGCGCGGCGCTGGGCTCGCGCATGCGGATCGAACCTCAGCCGGGCGGCATGCATCTGGTGGCGCGCATGGACGCCGGGCAGCGCGATCAGCCGCTGGCCGCCCGCATGTTGGAACAGGGGCTGTACGCGCACCCGCTGTCCAGATGGTCGACGCTGCCGGATCCGCAACCCGGCCTGTTGCTGGGCTTCACCAATATCGTTTCGGAGAGTCAGGCGTACGACTATGGCCTGCAAATCCGCGCGTTGATGTAGTGGGTATAGGCGCCTATTGCAGGCCTTGAGGTCTTTGCAGGTATGCCGGGCGGCGCCCAGCGTTCAGTTGAGCCCAGCCTTGTCCAGCCCGAATGCGGCGTCGGCCGAGCCGGGCACGGTACGAAACGCCACGTTCAAACGGTTCCAGCCGTTGATGGCAACGATACGGAAGGTCAGGTCCGAGATTTCCGATTCGGATAATTGCTCGCGCACGTGGCTGTACACCGGGTCGGGCACGCCATGCGGGGGCAGGGTGGTCAGCGCCTCGGTCCATGCCAGCGCAGCTCGCTCGCGCGCCGAGAACAATGTCGATTCACGCCAGATGGCCACGTGGTGCAGACGCAGTTCGCGTTCGCCATGCAGCTTGGCCTGCTTGACGTGCATGTCCAGGCAAAAGCCGCAGCCATTGATTTGCGACGCGCGGATATCGACCAGATCGCCGAACTCCTCGATGACGGGCACTTTTTTCATTGCCGCGCTGAAGTCCATGTACTTCTTGGACAGCTCCGCGGACACCTGGAAGTAATTCAACCGCTGGCTCATAGGCCTACCTTTTAAGACGCTGTTAGGGAAAGGGAATCAGGAAGCCGTAGGATGCGGTAGATTGGTCCAGCCAGAAAGTGCCATAAATGATGTTTAGTTCTAGGCCATGCGGGCGGCAAGCCTGGCCCTTGAAACACGCGCGCGCCCCGG
The DNA here is from genome assembly GCF_001005835.2 of Achromobacter sp. LC458. Taxonomy (NCBI): domain Bacteria; kingdom Pseudomonadati; phylum Pseudomonadota; class Betaproteobacteria; order Burkholderiales; family Alcaligenaceae; genus Achromobacter; species Achromobacter sp. LC458. The sequence continues at coordinate 100,982 of NZ_LBHW02000007.1, read as the reverse complement.
CTATAAGCTTGATCCAGGGGCGGAAACCCGGCGCCCCGACCGACTTAGAAGCCACCTCATGCCGCACCCCCCATCACACGACGAACACGTCGCAAATAAGCCCGCCACCCATGAACGCGAGGAGGCGGCGCGCGGGTCCTGTCTGGAGGTCTTTCTGGTGTTCCTGCGCCTGGGGCTGACTTCGTTCGGTGGGCCGGTGGCGCACCTGGCTTACTTTCGTACGGAGTTTGTCGACCGCCGCCATTGGCTGGACGATTACGCCTATTCCGACCTGGTCGCCTTGTGCCAATTCCTGCCGGGGCCGGCAAGCAGCCAGGTCGGCATGGCAATCGGCCTGCGCCGCGCGGGCTGGATGGGCATGCTGGCCGCATGGCTGGCGTTCACGCTGCCCACGGCCGTTGCGCTGATCGGCTTTGCGATGGGCCTGGCGCATGTTGGATGGCTGTCGGGGTCAGCCGTCATACACGGCCTGAAGATCGCGGCGGTGGCCATCGTGGCCCAGGCCGTGTGGGGCATGGGCCGCACACTGTGTCCCGATCGCGCGCGCGCCGGCCTGGCCGTGGCCGCCGCCTTGATTACCGTCGTATTGCCCAGCGCCTGGGGCCAGATCGGCGCCATCTTGCTGGGTGTCGTCGTGGGGGTGGCCGTGCTGCAATTGCCGCCCCGGCCCATTCTGGCCAACCCTGCCGACGCCGTGTCGTGCGGCGCCGCCTATGTGGCGCTGACCCTGTTCGTGGCATTGCTGGCGGGCTTGCCGATATGGGCGGCCATGTCGGATTCGCCAGCGGCCGCGCAGCTTGCCGGGTTTTATCGCGCGGGGGCTTTGGTGTTTGGCGGCGGGCACGTGGTGCTGCCGCTGCTGGAATCAACGGCGGTGTCCGGCGGCATGGTTTCCAGCGCCGACTTCCTGGCCGGGTACGGGGCAGCGCAAGCCATGCCCGGGCCGCTGTTCGGTTTCGCTGCTTTTCTGGGCGCATTGTCCACCGGCCCGCTGACGGGCTGGGTCGGCGGCCTGGTGCTGTTGGCCGCCATTTTTCTGCCGGGCGCCTTGCTGGTCGTGGGCGCCTTGCCTTTCTGGGAAAGCCTGCGGCGCCGGCCCGGCGTACGCAACATGCTGGCCGGCGTGAACGCCAGCGTCGTCGGCATATTGCTGGCCGCGCTGTATGACCCAGTGTGGACCAGCGCCATTGTGAACAAGGCCGATTTCGGCCTTGCCTTGCTGCTGTTTGCGTTGCTGGTCTATGCCCGATGGTCCGCCGTGTGGGTGGTGTTGCTGGCGGCGGCGGGCGGTTGGGCGCTGGCCTTTCTGGCCTAAGCCTAAGCCTGCCAGCGTGGCGCGCGCTTTTGCAGGAAGGCGTCGATGCCTTCGGACGCGTCCGCTTCCATCATGTTGCGCGCCATGACGTCGCCCGCGTAATCGTAGGCATCGCCCAAGGCCATCTGGCGCTGCTTGTAGAACATCTGCTTGCCGTAGCGGATGGCGCTGGGGCTCTTGGCCAGGATGTCGGCCGCCAGGGCGTTGACGCGCGCGTCCAGCTCGGCCTCGGGCACGGCGTCGTTGATCAAGCCCCATTCCTTGGCCTGCGCGGCATCGATGAAGCGGGCAGTGACCAGCATTTCAAAGGCGCGCTTGGCCGACACATTGCGGCTGAGCGCCACCGCCGGCGTTGAACAAAACAGACCCACGTTGATGCCGGACACGGCAAATCGCGCCGAGTCGGCCGCCACCGCCAGGTCGCAACTGGCGACCAATTGGCAACCGGCCGCCGTCGCAATGCCTTGCACCTTGGCGATGACGGGCACGGGCGAGGCCTGCAAACCCTGCATGACGCGGCTGCATTGGCGGAACAGCGCACGGTAGTAATCCAGGCTGGGCTGGCTGCGCATCTCGCGCAGATCGTGGCCGGCGCAGAAGGCCCGGCCCGCGGATTCCAGCACCACGCAACGCACGGTGGCGTCGCCCGCCAAGTCGTCGATCTGTTCCTGCAAGGCGGTCAGCAAGCCTTCGGACAAGGCGTTGAATTGCGCGGGGCGGTTCAGGCGCAGCGTCACCACGCCGTCGGTCGACGTGCGCAACAGCAGGGCGTCGTTGTTCTGGGAATCCGGGGCCATGTCGTTTCCAGGAAAGTCGATTCCTGGATACTAGCGCAAGCCCCCGCGCGTCGGTTCAGCCGCGCAGCCGCCGCGCGATAGCGGGAGACAGCAAGAGCAAGGGCAGGACGATGACCGCGCCGATCAGTGCCATCGCCGCTTGCGGCGCCACGCCGGTGTCCAGCAACACGGTGGCCACAATGGCGGACCCGCTCATCTGGAACAAGCCATACACGGCGGCGGCCGTGCCGGCGCGTTCGGCGAAGGGCTCCAGCGCCAGGCTCAAGCCCGACCCCAAGGCCAGCGAGAAGCCCACCGTCAGCACGGCAACCGGCAGCATGAACACCCAGGCTGCTTGCGGTATCCACCACCAGGCGGCGGCATGCATGGCCGATGCCAGCAGCAGCGCCACCATGCCGACCCGCACCATCGTATGGCGCCCAAAGCGCGCAATGAAGGTGGGCGCCAGGAAGAACGCCGCGATGTTGATGGCGGCATTGCCGCCGAACCAGGCCGAGAAGCCCAGCTCGGAATAGCCCAACTGCTGCACCAACACCACGGGCGCCGCCGATACGAACACCAGGATCATTGCCATGCCCGCCATGCCGAACATGGCAAAGTACAGGAAGCGTCCGCTGGACACGATCGGCAGGTACCGGCGCAGGCTGTAGAGCGCGCCGCGCGGGCCGCTGGGCGGCACGCGTGTTTCTTCAAAGCGGCGTGCCAACAGTACCATCAGGCCCAGCGCAAACAGCACCATGAACACAAACGTGCTGCGCCAGCCCGCATGCACCGCCAGCGCGCCGCCCAGCATCGGCGCCAACGCCGGCACGGAGCACAGTGCTCCGTTCAAATAGCTGTAGACGCGCGCGCCCACGGCAGGGCTGAAACGGTCACGCACCGCGGCAAAAGCCACCAGTGAAGCCGAACAGGCTCCCAGGCCCTGGATCACCCGCGCCACATAGAACACATCAAGGGATGTCGCGGCCGCATCCAGCGCCGATCCGGCCAGATACGCCAACGCGCCGCCCAGCGCGACGGGTCGCCTGCCATAGCGGTCGGCCAAGGGCCCGATCAGCATCTGGCCCAGGCCCACCGCGAAGATGAACAGCGTAATGCTGGCCTGCAACGCGCTGACGGGTTCACCAAACCCGGCGGCCATGGCGGGCAGCGAAGGCAGGTAGATATCGATGCCCATCGGCGTGAGCGTGACCAGGCCCATCAACAGGCCGATCAGCCAGCGTTGGCTGGAGGAAGATGCAGCAGACTTCATGGCAAGACTCTGGGCGCATTGCACACCCGGGAAAACCCGACATTATCCATGAATGCCGCATGCAGCAGGGGCGGATGTGGGATGCATGTGGGATGCATGCGCGACGCGTGTAGGGCGCATGTAGGGCGCATGTGGAGCGCATGTGGAGCGCATGTGGAGCGCATGTGGCGCGCGCGTGGGACGTGTTTGGAGACGCACGCAAGTGCATCTGGCGACTTTGCCAGGCCGGGCATAGAATATTTCGCCATGAGCACACCGGCCTTCCGACCCCGCATCGTCATCCTTTACTGCACCCAGTGCCAGTGGCTGCTGCGTGCCGCCTGGATGGCGCAAGAACTGTTGTCCACCTTTTCCACCGATCTGGGCGAAGTGGTATTGCAGCCCGGCACCGGCGGCATATTCCAGATCACCTACAACGGCGACCTGATCTGGGATAGAAAAGGCGATGGCGGTTTCCCAGACGCCAAGATCTTGAAGCAGCGCGTGCGCGACCGCCTGGATCCCACGCGCCCGCTGGGCCATATTGACGGCCCCACCGCGGGCAGGTTGGCAGGCCCTTTGGCCGACCCCTTGGCCGACCCCGCCATCACGCCGGACGACTAGTCCGCCGCACCACGCGCCGCCCGGGATGGGCGGCGCCGCGCTGATATCGTCATGGCTTGCCGTTCCCGTGAGGCGGGCGCAGCCGCGCGGCGATGGCCAACAAGATCAGGCAGATGCCGGCCATCAGCATCCAGGCCGGCCGCAGCCCTGAAAGATGCTGACGGATCACGCCCGCCACGAACGGGAACAGGGCGGCGATCAAGTAGCCCACACCCTGCACAAAAGAGGCCAGCCGACCCGCCTGCGCAGGCGTGGACGCATGGTCCATCGTGACGATCAGCGACAGCGGAAACAGCGCGCCGATGCCCAGCCCGGCCAGCACGGCGGCAGGCCAAGCCAGTAAGACCGGCGCGAAAATCAGCCCCAACAAACCCAGCGTCAGCAAACCGATGGCCGCAAACAGCGCCACCCGGCGGTCGCGTAGCCGGCCGATTGCCGCCGACACCAGCAAGCCGGCCACGATCTCGGCCACCGTCACGGCGCCCAGCAGTTGTCCGGCCGACACCGGCGTCCAGCCCAAGGCCGTGTAATAGGGCGGCAGCCAGGCCAGCACCAGCGTGTAGGCACCGGTGCCCAGGCCGAAGAACACCGCCAGCAACCACCGGTGCGAATGCCCGGAGGCCGGTTGGCCTGCTGCCTTCGTCGCGTTCGTCGCGTTCGTCGCCTTCGTCGCCAACGGAGCGACGGTACCAACTCGGTACACCAGCAGCCAGCACAGCAAAGCCGCCGCCGCGGGCACGGACCAGGCCGCCAATGCCTGAGGCCAGCCCACACGCTCGGCCAGGACGGGCGAAGCCACGCTGGCCACGGCCGCGCCGCCCATGATGGCGGTGGAATACAGGCCCATGATGGCGCTGACGCCGGACCGGAATTGCGCCTTGATGGTGTAGGGCAGCAGCGCCTGCGTGATCGCGATGCCCAGCCCGGCGATAACGCCCGTCAGCAACATCAAGTTGGCGTCATGGGCCCACAGGCGGCATGCGGTGGCCGCCATCACCAGCGCTACGCCGACGGCGATGGCGTGGTGTTCGCGCATCATGCGGCGCAGTGGCGCGACGCTCAAAGCGCCCAGGCCCATCACCAATACGGGCAGCGCCGTCAACAGGCCGGCCGCACTGTCGGATAGCGCAATAGCGGCTTGCAGCCGGTCCAGCAAAGGGGGAACGGACGCCAGGACGGGGCGCAGGTTCAAGCCCACCAGGATGATGGCGGCAACGCGCCAGGCGTTCAAATAAGTCGATGACACAACAGCTCCATGGCCAGCGGCACGCGCGGCGGGAGTTGCCGCAATGCCGTCCGGTAAAGTATCTTGGCGTCAAGATATTTGGATTTTATCTTGACGTCAAGATAAATGGAGAGAGAGAACCGTGGACAGAGCAAGCCGTGCCGTCGAGCAATGGAACCGTGAACGCCCCGAGCTGGACGTATCAACGATGCGTGTGCTGGGGCGTTTGGGCGAATGCGCGTTTGTGATCACGCGCGACCGCATCAACCCGCTATTTGCTGAATTTGGCCTACAGCCGGGTGAATTCGATGTGTTGGCCACCTTGCGCCGTAGTGGCAAGCCGTACGCGCTGACCCCGACGGCGCTTTACGAAGACGCCATGATTTCGTCGGGCAGCATGACCAACCGCATCGATCGCCTGGAGAAGGCGGGCCTGGTGGCCCGCACGCCCAGCCCCAACGACGGCCGCGCCACCTTGGTGATGCTGACGCGCGCCGGCATCAAGCTGATCGACGAGGCGCTGGTGGCCCACCTGAAAAATCAGGCCGACGTGCTGGCGCCGTTGACGCAGGCTGAACAGGAGCAGCTGAGCCGCCTGCTGGGAAAGTTGCTGAAGGCGTATGAGTGATTGCGATGAACGATTGCGATGAACGATTGCGATGAATGATTGCGATGGAGCAGGGCGCGGGCGGGTAGCGGATTGCGCCCGTGGGAAAGGCGCCCGGGTGCCCCGCCGGCAGTGATTTTGTCAGAGCCCCAATTCGGATAAGCCGGGGTGGTCATCCGGACGGCGGCCCAGCGGCCAGCGGAATTTTCGGTCGGCTTCTTTGATCGGCAAGTCGTTGATGCAGGCGTAACGATGCGTCATGAGCCCGTCTTCGCCGAACTGCCAGTTTTCATTGCCGTATGAGCGAAACCAGTTGCCGGAATCGTCATGCCACTCATAGGCGTAACGCACTGCGATGCGGTTGCCGGTGTACGCCCACAGCTCCTTGATCAAGCGGTAGTCCAGTTCTTTCGCCCATTTACGCGCCAGGAAGGCGCGGGCCTCGTCGCGGTTCTTGACGAATTCCGCGCGGTTGCGCCACTGCGTGTCCAGGCTATAGGCCAGCGCCACCTTGTCGGGGTCGCGGCTGTTCCAGCCGTCTTCGGCCAGCCGGACTTTTTGCACGGCGCTCTGGTGCGTGAAAGGCGGCAGCGGCGGGCGGACATTAGGTTGGGATGTCATGGGCGAACCTCTTGTGGGGGGAAAAGGGCGGCGGCGGCGCGTTGCGCAGTGGCGGTCACGGACACGTCGCCCGTGACCAGCGCCACGGCGATAGCGCCGTCGATCAGTACCAGCAGTTGTCGCGCGGCTTCGTCCGGGTCGGCCAGGCCGGCCTGTTGCGCCAGGCCGCGTACATGGTCCAGCAAACGGGCTTTGTGCAGCCGCGACACCTGGCGGATGGGATTGGCCGGATCGCTGATTTCGCCTGCCGCGTTGATGAAGGCGCATCCGCGAAAGCCGTCGGATTCAAACCATTCTTGCAGCGCGTCGAAGAGGGACAACAGCCGGTCGCGCGGCGCGTCGGCCCGCGTGGTGGCGTGAACGAACCACTGCATCCAGCGTTCATCGCGCGCGGCCAGCGCCGCGGCCACCAGCGCGTCCTTATTGGGATAGTGCTTGTACAGCGTCTTGCGCGCCACGCCCGAGGTCTTCACGATGAGATCCATACCGGTGGCATGGATGCCGCCTTGGTAAATCAAATGTTCGGTGGCGCGCAGCAGCCGTTCCTGCGTCTGCGTCATGGGTTCGGGGGCGGTGACAGCGGCGGCGGCGGTCGAAGAGGGCATGTCCAAACTGGAGTTCATTACGGAGAACGATCATTCTGCATAGGATTCAGGAATCGTAGAACGATCATTCTCAGGGGTCAAGCTTTATGGCTTAACCCATTATCTGCTTGCTTTTTCACTGATAAATGTGTTAAGATCTTTTAATTGCCAGCCAAAATAAACCAACGCTGAAAAAAACCAAGAACAACTAAAAACGACCGTTGCAGGCATTTTGGCCGGCAAACTTATTTTGCTTTTTGTTTTGCATTGCCCCCGTTTGAATGCCCCGGCTGACGCAGCAGTTTTTGCCTAAGCCATCCAGTAGTACCCCGCGCAAGACCACGCAATACTACGCAGTACCTTGCGCACCCCCCGCAATTACCGGGCATTCTTGGCACGCTTGAACCCGTGGTGCATTGCTTTGGCGGGAAAGCCACGCACCCACGCATAGGAGAACGCTCATGTCGCATCAACTGGTTGGTAAAAAGTGGCGCTTCGAGGTTCCGCCCCTGAACTGGACGGCCCCTGACGCGAACAAGGAATCGGAAATCGATTCCATCGACGCGGATTCCGAAACCTCTGAAGACAGCGATACGTCGCGGTCATCCAAGTAGTTCTTCTAGCTGCGCCCGCCTACGCGGGCGTAGTTCTTGCCTAGCAAACACCCAGACGGCGCGCCTTGTGTGCGCCGTTTGAACGTGTAGCGCGCGACTTTCTCTTCCCCCTTTTGCCCGACTTCCGTCAACGCCTTGCCGCGTCGGCGGCTTTTCGTTTGGGCGCAAGCGTCGCACGCAGCATCACCTCTTTGCCAGTGAGCCTGGAATGCCTGAAAACACTTCGAGCAATCATCAAGTCCGACCTTTCGTGTATGCCACGTCGACGTCACGGTCATTGATGTTTTCGCACTCTGAGATCCAAAGCCGCATGTGGACGAAAGACCCGGCGGCGCTCAATCTGGAATACACCCGGATCATGATGGCGTTCTTGCTGTTCAATCCGAACCCTCGTCGCATCGCAATGGTGGGGCTGGGCGGCGGATCGTTGGCCAAGTTCTGCTACCAGCATCTGCCGTCCGCGCGCATCGACGTCTACGAAATCAACCCGCATGTCATCGCCTTGCGCGATTCCTTCCATGTGCCGCGCGACGACGACCGCTTTGCGGTGCTGCAAGGCGACGGTGCGGAATTGATTCGGCAATATCAAAACGAGTACGACGCGGTGCTGGTCGATGGCTATGACATCAATGGCCTGCCGACGCAGCTGACGACCGACGCCTTCTATGAAGCCTGCTTCAACGCCCTGGCACCCGACGGCATGATGGTGTGCAACTTCCATGCCTCGAACTTTCAGTTCAGCACGTACCTGGGTCGCATCAAGAAGCAGTTCCTGGGCTCGGTCATCGAAGTCAGCGATACGTCTTGCGCGCACAGCATCGTCTTCGCGTGCCGGGGCGACACCCTTAAACGGCGCACGGGCCTGCCCAAGCGCAAGCCCGACGGCATGAGCGCCGACATGTGGCTATGCCTGTCGCCCACGTACTGGCCAATGCTGGTCTAGCGCCCGCGCCTGTCGGCCATGCTGTAGCTCGCTGCCCCAGCCACTTTCGCGGCTGGGGCAGCGCTGTTAACCAAGCCCGGCAGGCTGCCGGGCAGGGCAGCGCTTAGAAGTGGTGGCGGATGCCCACCACTGATTGCAGGGTATGGGACTGGTTGCGGTCCACGCGGTCCAGCAGCGCGTAGAAGTTCGTGCGCTTGGACAGATCATGTTCGTAGCCCAGGCCCCAGCCCTTGATCTGCGAGCTGGTGGCGCGCTGGTAGGCGGCCAACACCTTGCTGCTGCCGCTGACCGGAACGCTGACGCCGCCCACGAAGGTATTGACGCGGCGTACGCCCGCCGACGGCCCCACGTTCGGATTGCGCAGATTGCCGTAGCCGGCATGCAACTTCATCCAATCGAAGTCGTACGCGGCGGCCAGCTGTACGTTGCGCGAGGTCAGCTTGCCCGGCACGCTGGCGTCCGGATTCAAATGCTCATAGGTCAGCGCGGTGGACAAAGGCCCGTCGCGATAACGCAGGCCGGCGGTCCAGACGCGGTCGTGGTTGGCGGTGGAGAATTGATCGTTGTCGTGCGCCTCGAAGCTGTAGCCCACGCCTGCCTGCCATCCCGCCCAGACGGGCGTGCGATAGATAAAGGCGTTATTGACGCGGCCGCCGGTGCCGAAGTCGCCGTCGTTGTAGCCCGACGTGACGGATGCCGACGCGCCGCCCCACGAGGTGCCGAAGGGCGAGGCGATGCCGCCCCAGCTGTCGCTGAGGACCTGCTGACGGCCCGCGCGCAATTCCCCAAAATCACCCCGCAGGCCCAGATACGCCCAGCGTCCGAACAGCCGGCCTTGCGCCTGCGTGCCGTCCGAAGCGTGAAACCCGCTTTCAAGCCGGAAGAAGGCGCTGTAGCCGTTGCCCAGGTCTTCGACGCCGCGCAGGCCCCAGCGTGACCCGGATTGCGTGCCGTCGCGCATGCCCACATGCGAGCGCGACGCGCTTTCGGCGTTGTCATGCCGGCGTTCGAAGGCCAGGCCTAGGTCGATGACGCCATACAGCGTGACGCTGGTGGTGGAAGCGTGGGCCATGCCGCCCGTCAAGGCGGCCAATGCGACGGCCAGCGCACCGCGCTTGATGCTTGCTGCTTTCATGAGTACCCCTGGTTTTATGTTGTGTTGCGTTGGACAAAAGGCTCCCCGGCGGCCGGCCAAAAGGCGGGTCGCTAAGGACGTGGAAAGCGCGTGGAAAGAACGCCGCGTGAACACGACGGCAAGCGCAGAAAAACCCGGAACGCGTTCGCCGTCAGCGGCTAGTCATTAACATCGCAATGACCATGGCGCATTATGGTGAGCGTCGCCGCGCAATCAAATAAGACGACTACGAATATGAGTGTCAGGGGGCAGCATGAATGTCGTCTTTGCCCTTAAGCAGGACGAAATCAGCGCAAGAAAACAACGACCGTGGCAGACACGGTCGTCAAATCAGGATGCGTTGCGCATCCTGGGTCCGGTGCGAGGCCCCGCGGGGCGGGGCAAGCCCGGCGCCTTACGCGCCGTGCACAACCACCCGGTTCCGTCCTTCCGCTTTGGCGGCATACAGCGCGGCGTCGGCCGCCTGGAAAACCTGCGCGACATCGCCGACAGAGGTGCGCCATTGCGCCACGCCGGCCGACACGGTAACGCCGCCCACGCCGGACACAGGCTGGCCGGCCGTGTGCTTGCGCAGGCGCTCGGCCACGTTGGCCGCTTCTTTCACGCCCACATTCGGCAGCAGCATCAAGAATTCTTCCCCGCCGCTGCGGCAAAGCACATCTGACGGGCGCGAGCATTGCCGCATCAGGTCGGCCATGCCGCGTATCACCTCGTCGCCCTTGGGGTGGCCGTAGGTATCGTTCACGCGCTTGAAGTGGTCGATGTCCAGCGCCACCACCGTGAAGGGCGTGCCGGCGGTTTGCAGATGGTCCACCGCCTCCTGCATGCCGCGCCGGTTGCGTAGCGCGGTCAGCGGGTCGGTCATATTGGCCTGGTTCAGCTTGCCGATTTTGTCCTGCAGGCTTGAAATGCTGGCCATCACCGCGCGCTTGAGCCGTTCCGCCTCGAAGTACCAGGCCCTGACCGACTGCACGCGCTGCATGGCGATGGCCACGTCGTGGTGTTCCACATTGGTGGCCAGTTGCGACAAGGGCAGGGAGATCAGCCGGGCACACCACCAGATGGCCAGCAGGAACGCCACGGCCAGGGGCGCCGCGTAGCCGATCAATGCCCAGATCAGTTCGTATATCGGCTCCAGCGTCACCTCGGCGGGGCGTTGCGCGATGATGCCCCATCCGCTTAGCGGTTCCGGCGCGTAGCCCGCCAGCATGTCCACGCCCTTGGTGTTGACGACGCGTTGCGAGCCCGCTTTGCCTTGGGTGACGGCCGCGACGACCGGATTGCGCATCACGTTTTCGCCGACACGGGTTGAGTCGACGTGATAGATCAGGTGGCCGTCGCTATCCACCACGAACAGGTATGAGCCGTCCAGGTAATGATGCTTGCCCAGCAGCTGTTGCAGCGCGCTGTCGTTGCGCAGGTAGATGGTGCCCGCAATGTAGCCCAGGTATTTGCCGTCATTGGAATAGATGGGGTGCGACAGGTTGACCAGCATGTTGCCGGCGACTGACACATACGGCTTGCTGATCAGCGGCTGTCGTGCGCGCAGCGCGGCGCGAGTCCCCGGGCTGTCCAGCCGGGTGCCCAGAAAGTTCCGGAACGTCTGGGTGGTGGCCAGCAGGGTGCCGTCCGCGCTGATGACGCCGACCGAGTTGAAGTCGTTGGCCTGTTCCTGCAAGCGCGCGACTTCGGCGGCCAGCACATCGGGCGAGTCAACCTGCGTTGCCAGGTGCCGCGCGCTGTAGGCCAGCTGCTGTTGAGCCGACTTCAGAAAATTCGTGGTGCTTTCGGCCAGCTTGGCCGCGTAGACCCGGTTGGACTCCAGCGTGTTCGTGATGAGCTGGTCGCGCTGCACCAGGTAGCTGGCGTACAGGGCATTGGCAGTGGCCGCGATGGCGCTAAGGACGGTAAGCGCAAGCACAAGCCCGCGTAGATTGATTCGCATGGAGTTTTGGTTAGGCGGGAATCAGGGAAGGACAAGGACGACAGGGCAACGACGGCGCGGCGGTGACGCGCGATGCGGGTGGCTGGTAGCGCAACCCGAGGTTTACGGCAAAAGCGGCGGGCATCTATAGGGCGTTGACGTCCGGTTCGTCCAACAGGCGGGCGGCCGGCGAGTGGGCCGCGGCGCCCGCCCGGAAGTAGCCCATGACCGTGGCAACGCTGGCATGGCCGGTCATTGCCATGGTGTCGCCCAGCGGCACGTTCTGCCGGCCCGCTTCGGTGACAAAGCCAGACCGCAGGCTATGCGCCGAAAACTCGCCATCCAGGCCAGCCAGCTTGCAGCGTTCCAGCACGATGTCGCGCACGGCGGCGGCGGCCAGCGGTTCGCCCACGACGTCGCCGCGCCGTACCCGCCGGAAAATCGGGCCCTGGCGGATGCCGCTGGCGGCAAGCCAGGCGTCCAACGCCTTGGCGGCGGACCCGGTAATGGGCTTTTGGTCGTCCGCACGGCGGGCGCCTGCCTGATTGGTCTTGGATTGGGTCAGGCTATATAGATAGCCGTCCGCCGTGCGCACCACGTTCTCAACGGTGGCCCGCACCACCTCGGATCGGCGGCGGCCGCCGCTGGCCCAGGCGAACAGCAACAGGGCGCGGTCGCGCATGCCCCGCAGCGACGCATCACAGGTGGCCAACATGGCTTGCAAGGGTTCGCGCGTCAGGGCGGCTTTCTTGGCGGGCGCCATGCCCCGGCGGGCATAGGCGCGACGCGTCTTGGCCAGCAATTCGCGTACGGAAGGCGCGCGGCACGGGTTGGGATACCCGTGCAGCTCGTGCGCCTTCGACAGTACCGACAGGCGTTGCAGCAGCGTGTTCAAGCTGGGAGGCCCTGGTCGGCCTTTGGCTTTCAAGCGCACCAGTTCCTGGTCCAACGCCAAGGGCAGCTCCCATTTCAAGCCTTGATCCGTCGCGCGCTGCGCGTGGTCCACCACAAACTGAATGACGGCCGCCTCGGGCAAGGGCAGGGCGAAGCGCTGGCCGTAGCGCAGTTCGAACCAGGCGGTCCAGTAGCGGATCGCCGCCCGGTAGCTGGCCGCCGTGTTGGCGGAACTGCCTTCGCGCATCAGGCCGCGAACGGCGGCGTCCGCCTGGGTATCCAGGGCGTGCGGGTCAAGCAGGGGCAGCGAAGCCAGCAATTTCAACGACATCGGAACGGGCAGGGGCGGCAAACGGGAAAGACTTCAGCACTATACGGAAGCGGGCGGGTTTCGGGCGCGGCGCGGCCCCTGGCGCGAGCGAAGAGGCAGTTTTTGAGGCTTTTTTGCACCGCTCCCTGCACAGAAGCCTGTCTCCCCGTCATATGTATTTATACATATGTATGCTGTATGATATCTAACAGTACGGCCGGATAGGTCACGATAAGGTTCCATTATCGTGAGTAATTCAGCCGAGACGCCGCGCGAAATGCGGCGATGACAAGGAAAAGGCGATGGCCACAGGAATCACCCAAAACGACGTCTGGACCGCTGCGGATGCGCTGCTGTTGGAAGGGGCGCGCCCCACCATCGAGCGCGTACGGCAGAAAATCGGCCGTGGCTCGCCCAACACCGTCAGTCCGCACCTGGAAACCTGGTTTCGCGCCTTGGGCGCCCGCATCAAGGACCCCGGCGCGTTTGCCGCGCCACCCGCCGTGCCCGACCCCATTGCGCAAGCCGCCACCCATTTCTGGGAAGCCGCTTTGGCCGAAGCCCGCGCGCAACAGGCAGATGCCTACCGCGAACGCTGGCAGGAATTGGCGGACGAGGGGGGGCGGCTGGCCGAACAAGCCGAACAATTGCAGCAGCGCGACGCGCAATTGGCGAATCGTGAAAAAGACCTGGAAGAGGGGCTACGGGTGGCAACGGCCCAGCTGGCGGCCACCGAAGAGCGGCTACAGGCCGCCGAACGAGCGGTGCGCCAGCGCGACGAACAACTCAAGCAGGCGCGCGGGCAGCTGCAAGACGCACAAAGCGCGGTGCAGACGCTGCTGACCGAAGCCGAAAAGATGCGAGGCGTGCATGCGCAGGCGTTGGACGCGCTGCAAACGCGCCATGCGGCGCACGAAAAGCGCTGGCTGAACGAATTGGACGCCGAACGCGTCGCCGCAAAGAAGCTGCAATCGCGGCTGGACGAGGCCCAGTTGGCCGCGCAAAAACAGGGGGAGCAACACACGGCGGCATTGCGTCAGGCGCAGGAGGCCAGGGGCATGGCCGAAAAGGCGGCGCAAGACGCGCGGGCGGAAACCCTGGCTGGGCAGGCGCGGTACGCCTCCGCGCAGGCGACCAGCGAGGCCGCCCAAGCCGCATTGCAGGGCGCGCTGACCTCCGCCCAGGATGCGCTCGCAACGGCCCGGCAGAACGAGCAAGCGCTCTTGGCGCGTTTGGCGGCGTCCGACGCGCAAGCGGGAACGCTGCTCGCGCAATTGCAGCAAAAGGACCAGCAACTGGCCGAGCTGACCCGCCATCTGATGGCCGACGCCGCCCAGCTCAAGCGCCCGACCGCGTAGCCTTGGCGACGGACTTGCGAAGACGCTCGTGACGTCTCGCTTTCAGCTACCCGCCACTACCGCCCGGGGTAGGTGCCCTGGAACGGCGTATTGTCCGGTTCGCCGAAGTTCTCCGAATGGTAGTTGGCGTGATCCCGCTGCATGGCCGGCGCGCCTTGCTGGGTCGAACTATAGGAACTGGGCGCGGTGCAGCCGGTCAGCGTCACGGCCAGCAGCGCGGCGGGGATGGCGGCAAAAAGGGTCAAGGGCCTCATGGCATACCTCCAAAGAGATGCCGCCACGGGTGCGGCCGCCAGACAATCCGGGGCCGTCGCCACCCAACGTCGGCGGCAAACGGCTGCCTAGCAAGCTGCATTCCCACCCGTGCGATTGCCTCTGTAAGTCAACCTGAATTTGGGATAAATTCCGATAGACGTATCCACGATGCCTCACGGGCATCCGCCCATTCGTAGCGATGCGTCGTCATGCGGGGCGCTTCAGTCGTCCTGCCGGGAGCATCGGGTGAATCCACGTCCAACGGTTGATCTAGCCCGCATTCTGCTTCTGATTGTCATTCTTTCCGCCCTGATGATCGGCAGCCTCTATGTGCTTAGCCCGTTCCTGCCGGGGCTGATCTGGGCGACCACCATCGTGGTGGCGACGTGGCCGGTGCTGCGGGCGGTGCAAGCGCGCTGCGGCGGACGCCGCTGGGCGGCCACAATCGTCATGCTGCTGATTTTGCTGTTCGTCATCGTGCTCCCGCTGTATCAGGCGATTGCGACGCTGGCAGAGCATAGCGGCGCGATCATGGCGGCCGTCAAGAGCCTGCCCGACTACACCTTGCTGGCGCCGCCCAGCTGGATCCGCAGTGTGCCGGTGGCCGGCCCCAAGCTGGCGCAGGAATGGCAGACCTTGTCCGATGCCGGCGCGGGCGGCCTGCTGGCGCGGCTGGAACCCTATCTGACCATGGCGGCGCGCTGGCTATTGAGCCATGCGGCCATCGTCGGCGTGTTCGTCATGCACATGCTGGTCACCATCGTCATCGCCGGCATTCTTTATAGCCAGGGCGACGCGGCGGCCGAATTCGTCAAGCGATTCTCGAACCGCCTGGCGGGCGAACGCGGCGTTGCGGCGGTACGGCTGGCCGGCGCCGCCGTGCGCGCCGTGGCGCTGGGTATCGTGGTGACGGCCGTGGTGCAATCCGTGCTGGGCGGGGTAGGGCTGTGGATTGCCGGGGTGCCGGCCGCCGGCATCCTGACGGCGCTGATGGTGATGCTGTGCCTGGCGCAACTGGGCCCGTTCCTGCCCATGTTGGGCGGGGTGATCTGGCTGTTCCAGAACGACATGAAGCTGGCCGCCACGTTGCTGCTGATCTGGGCGCTGCTGGTAGCCATGCTGGACAACCTGCTGCGGCCCATACTGATCAAGCGCGGCGTGAACCTGTCTTTGCTGCTGATCTTGTCGGGCGTGCTGGGCGGCATGGTCGCGTTTGGCATCGTCGGCCTGTTCATCGGTCCGGTGATCCTGGCGGTGACCTCGACCTTGCTCAATGCCTGGATCGACGAAGTCCCGCCGCCCGCCACGCCCATCGACATTCCCGCTACGACGGCTGCCGCTGCGCCCGGCGACGTGCTGGCTCGTGCGGGGTCGGCCGGCGAAAAGGCGTAACATCTGCCTGACACGGCGGGCGCTCAGCCCGCTTTTTTGCAACGCCCCGCGCAATACCCCATGACGATGCACCCGCTTTTGTCCTACACAAGCAGTATTCACCTTCTTCAAACCCCGGCCACGCCCGCCGTCCGGGGGCCGCAACAATGACCGAAAGCGTACGCCTGGCCAAGCGACTGGCCGCGGATCTGTCTTGCTCGCGCGGCGACGCCGAACGGTATATCGAAGGCGGATGGGTGGCCGTGGATGGCAAGACGGTTGAAGAACCCGGCGCGCGCGTGGCCCCCGGCCAGACCGTTGCTCTGTTGCCCGGCGCCAAGCTGGAAGACATCAAGCCCGTGACGGTGCTGGTGTACAAACCGGCCGGCACCTATGCCGACAACGAGCCCGGGTCCGCGCTGGACCTGATCATTCCCAAGAACCTGATGCCCGGCGACCGCTCGGGCCGGCGCTATCTGAAACGCATGTTCAACGGCCTGAAGCTCGTCACGCCGCTGGAGCGCGCGGCCAGCGGTCTGGTCGTTTACACGCAGGAATACGCGGTGTCGCGCAAGCTGATGGAAGAGGGCAAGCTGGTCGAGCAGGAATACGTGGCGCAAGTCACGGGCAAACTCAGCGACAGCGACCTGGCCCGCCTGCAACGCGGCATGGCTTTTGAAGGCCGCGCCGCCACGCCCATGAAGGTCAGCTGGCAAAACGAAACCCATCTGCGCTTTGCACTGAAGACGCCGCCGCTGGGCTTTATCGAATACGTGTGCGATACCGCCGGCTTGCAGTTGCAGCAGCTACGCCGCATCCGCATCGGCCGGCTGCCGCTGGCGGGCATGGCGGCCGGCCAGTGGCGTTATCGGCTGGACTACGAGCGGTTTTAAGCCGCAGCAAGCACCACTGAACGCACTGAACGCCCAGCAAGTCACTGCCAGCCTCAGCACAAGCGAACCGCAACCATGACCCTGCCTGGCATGCCCCCGTTCCCTGCCGATTCCGGACGACGCGGATTTTTGAAACAGGGCGGGGCCCTGTGCCTGTCGGCGTTGGCGCTGGCCGGTTGCGCCGGCCGCGCGCCCAGCGGCCGCCACACGCCGACCAATCCGGCCTTGCAACGGCCCACGCCGCCACCGCCCCCGAATGGCAAGGGCGCGACGCCGGTGCCCGCGTTGCGGCCCGGCGCGCGGGTGGCGATTGTGGCGCCGGCCTCGGCCGCCACCAATGCCAGTGACGATGCGGCCGAATGGGTGGAAGCCCGGGGTTTTGTCGCCCAGGTCATGCCCGCCAGCCGCACCCGCCTGGACCCTCCCTACGAATATCTGGCCGGCAGCGATGCCGACCGCCTGGCCGACCTGCACGCGGCCTTTGCCGACCCCGGCGTGGGCGCCGTTTGGTGCCTGCAAGGCGGCTTTGGCTCCTGGCGCCTGCTGAATCATCTGGATTACGGGCTGCTGCGTCGACACGCCAAGCCCTTCATCGGCTATAGCGACATCACCGCGCTGCACCTGGCCATCCAGCGCCATGCCGGCTTTGTGACGTTTCACGGGCCGATGCTGGCGCAGGACCTTTTGGCCGGCAAACGCGAGCCCACGGAATCCAATTTGTGGGCGATGGTCAGCGGGCAGATGGGACCAGGCTCGTGGATCGCGCCCCCGCAAGACGCGCTGCCTACCGAGCTGGTGCCGGGCGTGGCAAGCGGCAGGCTGGTGGGCGGCAACCTGGCGCTGATCGCCGCGCTTACCGGCACCCGCAACGACATCGACACGCGCGACGCCATCCTGTTCATCGAAGACGTCAACGAAGCCATTCCGCGCGTGGACCGCCTGCTGGCGCAATTGGCGGCGGCGGGCAAGTTTGAGGGCGTGAAGGGCTTGCTGGTCGGCAATTTCACGCGGCTAGGCGTGCGCATGGACGACGATCAAGCGCAAGGCCTGCTGTACCCGCTGATCCTTGAACAGTTTCGGGCGCGCAACATACCAATCCTGGGCGCATGGCCCAGCGGCCATGGCGACCCCAATCTGACCCTTCCCCTAGGTGCACAGGTGACGTTGGACACGGCGCGGGGGGCATTGCGGCTGGACCAGGCGGTGGTGGTGTAAGGGCTGGGTTTCGGCCTCACGAATTGCATCGTTAATAGCGCAGAAGTCTACTTTTTGCGCTATTAATGATTCATAAACGCCGATTGAATGCCTTATTAATCGTGCATTTCCCCGCGCACGGTTCTATTATTGCGTCATGAAAAAGAAGCTAGCCCCCAGTTTTGACGCCGCCGAGGCGCTGGCACGCCTGGGCGCCAACATCCGAACCGCCCGCCTGCGCCGAGCGGAGTCCGAAAGCGCGTTGGCCGATCGGCTTGGTGTGTCGCGCGCCACCGTCGCGCGGCTGGAACGCGGCGATGGCGGCGTGTCGCTGGCCCTGGCCATTGAAGCGCTGCTGCAATACGGCTACAGCGAGCAGGTATTCGCCTTGGGCGACCCCGAGCAGGATGGCGTGGGCAAGCGCCTGGACGCGCTGCGGCGGCCAAGCCGGGGCAGCGGCGGTGCGCTGCACGCGCATCGCGCCGATCCGTCCAAGCTTTAGGACGCACCCGGGATGGCACGCGCCCGCAAACTCAAATCGGTAGAAAGCGAGCTCTTTGTCTACGTCGACATACGCGGCGAAGCGGTGCTGGCTGGCGTACTGACGCTGGACGACTCATCAGAATCGCTTTTCTTTGCCGAATTCACCTACGTGCAGTCGTATGTGAACGACGCCCGCGCCTTCGCGCTGGACCCCTTGAACCTGCCGCTGATCGACGCCAAGACCACGTTTCGCACCGAGAGCCGCTATGAAACGCTGGGCGCCATTTTCGACGCCGCGCCCGACGCCTGGGGCCGCAATGTGATGCGGGTGGACAAGGCCGGCGCCCGCGTCACGGAAGACGAGGTGCTGCTGCGGGGCCGGGGCATGGGCGTCGGGGCGTTATTCTTCAGCGCGCGCCTGTTGACGCCCAACATGCGCAAAACCTACCGCTTGCCCGAAGTCAGCCAATTGGAATCCCTGGCCGACCTGCTGACCGACATCGACCAGGGCGTCAAGCCCAAGGGCCTGTACCGCGACATCCTGGGCAGTTCGTGGGATATCGGCGGGGCCCGGCCCAAGACCATCGTGCGCGACGAAGCCGGCGAAATGTGGATCGCGAAGTTTCCGCGCCGGGGCGATTCCTATGACCGCCAGCGTATCGAATTCGCCAACCTTCAAATGGCTCGCGCCATCGGCCTGACCGTGCCGGACATCCGGCTGACCGAAACGCATCTGGGCGCCGTGCTGCTGACGCACCGCTTTGACCGCGAGCTGCTGCCGCCGGCGCCAGGCGCTGCGCCGGTCGTGGCCCGCCGCCATTTTCTTAGCGGCGCATCCTTGATCAGTCCGCCCGTGCGCATCGGCAAACGCGATCTGGATGGCCCGGAGGGCAGGGCAACGTATTCCTATGCGCGGCTGGCGGACGTGACGCGCCGCATTTCGTCCAACCCCGTGCAGGACCTGAAAGAGCTATACGCGCGCATGGTGCTGAACGTGGCCGTGCACAACACCGACGACCATCTGAAAAACGTCGGTTTCCTGAAGGACAAGAACGCGCACACCTATCGGCTATCGCCGCTTTTTGACGTGGTGACGCAGGAAGGCTCGGCGCGCCACTACCTGCATATCGGCGAGCACGGGCGCGACAGCACCTTTGACAACTGCCTGACGCAGTACCGCCGCTTTGGCCTGCGGTCCGAGGCCGCCGCGCAGTCCATCGTGGACGCGGTGCGCAGCGTAGTGGCCGAGCGCCACCGCTATTACGAAGCCGCCGGCATGGCGCCGACGGAGATCGCGCTGGTCGAATCCACCTTGGCGGCGTGGCGCGCCGGGCGGTAAGTGTCAGCCCGCCGTTGGCCCATGCCAATCCACCTGCCGCCCATCCTTAAGCATGCCCTCGTGAAATTCCCGGCTTAGCGCCGCCAGCGTGACGCCACCAAAACGCGCCATCAGCAAGGCTTCGGCTTCTTCAAATGCGCCGTCCAGTGCCTTGTTCACGGCGGCTTCCACCAGGCAGCCCGGCGATTCGCTGCGGTTGCCCATGGCGAAAATCTCCGGCGCGCCCAACGCTTCATAGATGTCACGCAGGGTCACGGCGTTGAAGTCGCATGACAGCGTCCAGCCGCCGCCGTGGCCTTTTTCAGAGCTGACCAACCGCTGGTCGCGCAGCCCCGCCATGATGCGGCGGATGACGACCGGGTTGGTCTGCATCACCCGGCCCAGGTCTTCGGACGTCATCGGGCCGGGCGCCTCGGCCATATGAAGCAGGACGTGAAGCACGCCGGATAGTTTGCTGTCTCTTCTCATGCAACGGATGCTATTGCATGAGAAGCTGCGGGGTCAAACCCGCGCTGCCATCATGCCCGCCTGGCCGTCCATGCGCCCTTGCCGTCGGCCGTCCCGCTCATCGTTTTGCCGTTGACCTGGCCGCTGTAGCGCACCCCGTTGACGGTGAACGAGATGGCGTTGCCGTCCATACGCGCGTCCGAAATGTCGTTTGAACCCAGCTTGCCGGACAGCATCTGGTAGCGCTGGGTCAGGCGCAGCGTCTGCCCGTCGACCTCCCATTTACCCTCCACCTTGGCCGGCACGATCCACAGCAGCGCCGTGCAGTAGGTCGAGCATTCTTTGGTGACCGTCTCGGACGCGTCCGGCTCCCAGTCGCCCATGCGGAACGTGTTGGACACCACCCGCGTGCCCGGCTTTAGCTGCAACAGCGTCGGGCGCAGCTTTTCATTGATGGTGGACAGCAGGAACATGGTGATGACATCGGCTTTGGACAGGTCCGTCTGGAACAGGTCGGCCGCGACAAACGTGGCCCGGTCGGCCACGCCGGCGCGTTGCGCATTGCGGCGCGACAGTTCCACCAGGTCGGGGTTGTACTCAATACCTTGCGCGGTCAGCCCGCGCTGCGCGGCCGTGATGACGGTGCGGCCATCGCCCGAACCCAGGTCCATCAAGCGGTCCTGCGGCGTCACCTTGGCCATGTCCAGCATCTTGTCCACCAGCGACTGCGGCGTGGGCACCCAGATGACGTCCTTGCCGTCCTGGCCCACGTTGGGCACGTAGTCATCCTTGGACGCGCCTTGCGGCGCGTTCTGGCCTGCGGGCTTGGCGGCGGTCTGCGCCAGTGCCGACGCCGCGAAGGCAATGGACAGCGCCATGGCGGTGGCGGTGGCAATCAGGCGCAATCGTGACCGGGCCGGGGCATCGGCGGCGGGCGAGCGGCGAACGGAAACGGCTGAGCGGGGTGAGGCTTGCATGATGGCTCCTTGTGGATCGGATGGCGAAAGGTCAGCGGTCAGAGGGCGTAAGTCATCAATCAACCCGGCAAGCGGGCCGGCTTGAGCAGATGCAGCAGCGGCACACCCGCCGCCAGCACCGCCAGGCCGATCAGCGCGCCTGCGCCGGCGTACACGGCGCTGGACACCACCAGGCCGGCGCAGGTCAGGCCCAGCAGCAAAGGGGGAAGGGGGTATAGCGGCACGCGAAACGGCCGGGCGCGCTGCGGATCGCGCTGGCGCAACCGCCACACGGACGCCGCCACCAGCAGCATGAACAGCCAGAACACGGGCGCCGTATAAGCCACCAGCGTCTGCACGCTGTTCTGGCTGAACGCGCCCAAGCCCACCAGCGCCAGCGTGATCGCGCCCTGTACCAGCAGCGCGGCCACCGGCGTTTCATTGCGCGCGCTCCAGCCGGATAGCGCGTGCAGCTTGGGCACGTCGCGGCCCAGCGCGTAATACACCCGTGCCCCGGTAATGATGGTGCCGTTGATGGTGCTCAAGGCCGTGGCGCAGATCGTCAGGCTGAGCAGCGCGGCGGCGTAGGGGCCGGCGGCCAGTTGCATGACGTCGGCGGCCAGCGCGGGGGTATCACGCAAGCCCTGCAAGCCGAAGATCTCCAGCAATGCCAGGTTTGTCAGCACGTAGGCGCCCGTCACCACGGCGGTGCCGATCAGCAGTACCCGGCTCATGTTGCGCCCCGGATCGCGCAGTTCGCCGCTGAGATAAGCGGCTTCGTTCCAGCCGCCGTAAGTCAGCAACACAAACACCATGCCCATGCCCATCAGCCCGGCCGGGTTGCCCACCAACGCCGTTGGGGCGGCCAAGGGCGCCGTGTCGCCGCCCGATGCCGACAAACTGGCCACCAGCACCGCGCTTAGCGCCAGCAGCGTCAACACCGTAAATACCCATTGCAGCCGTTTGGAATAGCGGGTGCCCACCACGTTCAGCGCGGTCAGCGCCACCACGGACATTGCCGCGTGCAAGGCGGGCCCGTGCGCGCCTAGCGGCATCAAGCGTTGGGCGTAGTCGCCATAGATGTAGGCCACGACCGCGATGGCGCCGGTCTGGATCACCGTGCACCGCGCCCAGGCGAACATCAGCCCCACGCGCGCGCCCCAGGCCCGGGTCAGGTACAGGTATTCGCCGCCCGCGCCGGGGTAGGCGGACCCCAGTTCCGCATAGCACAGCGCGCCCACCAGCATCACCAGCCCGCCCGCGCACCACAGCGCGATATACATCGCTTCAGAGGTGGCGTGCTGGGCCACCAGGGGCGGAAAGCCGAAGATGCCGATGCCCACGACCACGCCAATCAGCACGACGGTGGCGTCCATGACGGACAAGCCGGCGGGCGTCACGCCGTCGATGGTCTTGGCGGCGCCGGTCATTGCCTGACCTCCCGCGCGTCGCTGAATGTGGGCGGACGCGGCGTCACAACACGCGGGCAGGGCAGGGTCATGGAAACCTCTAGGAAAAGGGGCGGAAGCGGGCGCGTTGAACCCGCCTGACAATTGCCTGAACAAGAACAAATTGCGACTGGACGGTGGCAGAAAAAGTTTCTGCGGGTTTTCCCTTGCGGAGGGGCTAGGGCGGCGATAGTTGCATTCCGGTGCGTAGAAATCACCTGATAATCCAGGCATAACCCATTGATTCAACGGTAATAAATGATGTTGTTGAAGTGAAATAGTTAAAGTAATTTCTAGGGCTGTACATGGCTTGTACATGGCCTGTACATGGTTGCTTGGCCCGACAATCGTTCTGCTTTTTCTTTTGTTTACGCGCGGGCGCAGGCACGCCACTTGCTGAGATGGGCGTAAAAAAGAGGAGCTGATCATGGCAACTAGAACCATCTGGAAAGGGGCAATTTCGTTTGGCCTCGTCCATATCCCGGTTGGCCTGCACACGGCCACCACGGACTCCGGCGTGGATTTTGATTGGCTGGACAAGCGCTCGATGGACCCGGTGGGCTACAAGCGCATCAATAAGCGGACCGGCAAGGAAATCGACAGGGACAACATCGTCAAGGGCGTGGAATACGAAGACGGCCAGTACGTCATCCTGTCGCCTGACGAAATCAACGACGCCTATCCGCGCACCACGCAGACCATCGAGATACAGCAATTCGTGGATGCCGGCGACGTGCCGTTCGTCTACCTGGAGCGCCCCTATTACATCGCCCCCATCAACAAAGGGCAGAAGGTGTACGCCTTACTGCGCGACACGCTGACCAAGACCGGCAAGATCGGCATCGCCAAGGTGGTGATCCAGACCAAGCAGCATCTGGCCGCGCTGATCCCGTCTGGCGACGCGCTGGTGCTGAACCTGATGCGGTGGGGCGACGAGGTCAAATCCATGGACGACCTGGACCTGCCCAAGGCGGGCTCCAAGGCCATGTCGCCAAGCGCCAGCGAATTGAAAATGGCGCAGATGCTGGTCGAGGATATGGCGGGCAAATGGGACCCGGAGCAATACAAGGACGAGTTCAAGGCCGCCGTCATGGAGCTGGTGGACAAAAAGGTGAAGGCCGGCAAGACCGAAACGGTGATCGAGCCGCAAGAGGAAGCGCCCGCGTACGCGGATAACGTCATCGACCTGACGGAGCTGCTGCAACGCAGCCTGAAGGGTGGGGCAAAGAAGTCCGGCGACACGACCAGGGACGGCAGCAAGGAAAAGCCCGCCGCGAAGAAATCGGCGTCGGGCAAGACACCATCGAAGACCTCCGCGAAGACCGCCACCAAAGCCTCCGCCAAGACCGCGACCAAGTCGGCCACCAAGTCGGCCTCAAAGAAGACCACCAAGAGCGCGAAGACCTCGACCCGGTCGCGCAAGGCGGCGTGATATGGCCGACAGCCTGAAAACCTATCGTCAAAAGCGCAATTTCCAGGTGACCTCCGAGCCGATGGAGGGCGGGCAGGCCAATGAGGAGGCGCGCGCGTTTGTGATCCAGAAGCACTGGGCCAGCCGGCTGCATTACGACTTTCGGCTGGAGCTGGATGGCGCCATGAAAAGCTGGGCGGTGCCCAAGGGGCCGTGCTTTGATCCGTCGGTCAAGCGCATGGCGGTGCAGGTCGAAGACCACCCCATTGCCTATAACCAGTTTGAAGGCCAGATACCTGAAGGGCAGTACGGCGCCGGCAAAGTCATCATCTGGGACGAGGGCGTGTGGGCCCCCGTGGGCGACGCCCGCAAAGGGTATCGCGAGGGCCACCTGAAGTTCGACCTGCAAGGCAAAAAGATGCAGGGGCGCTGGGCGCTGGTGCGCATGAAGGGCAAGGAAAGCGACAAACAGCCGCCGTGGCTGCTGATCAAAGACCGCGACGCCTATGCCCGCCCGGAACGCGAATTCAGCGTGGTCGACGAAATGCCGGACAGCGTGGTGCCGCTGCGTGACAACGCGGCCACCACCCAGCCCGCCGCTCGGCGCGCCACGCCCGACGCGCAGCAGCCCGGCTCCGACACGGATTCCGCCGCCGACGCCCGGCTGCCCGGCCGCCCGTCCGACCTGCCGGACACGTTCAAGCCCCAATTGGCCACGCTGGTCGAGGGGATGCCGCCCAACCCCGAAGAATGGCTGTACGAATTGAAGTTCGACGGCTACCGGCTGCTGGTGCGCATCGAGGGCGATTCGGTCAGGCTATACACCCGCAACGGCCACGACTGGAGCGCCAAGCTGCCGCACATCGTCCAGGCCTTTGCCAAGCTTCCCGCCAAATGGGCCTGGGTGGATGGCGAAGTGGTGGTGCTGAACGAGCAGGGTGTGCCCAGCTTCCAGGCGCTGCAAAACGCGTTCGACAACGACCGCACTGGCGACATCGTCTTTTACGCCTTCGACTTGCCCTATATCGGCTTGCGAGACCTGCGCGACGAACCGCTGACCGTGCGTCGCGACCTGCTCGCGCGGCTGATGGAAACCGCTGACGACGACCACCTGCGCTTTAGCGCGGCCTTCAAGGAAGCGCCGTCGAACCTGGTGGCCTCGGCCTGCAAAATGGGGCTGGAAGGCATCATGGCCAAGCGGCCGTCAGCGCCCTATGTGTCGCGGCGCACGGACAGCTGGCTGAAGATCAAGTGCGCGCAGCGGCAGGAGTTCGTCATCGTTGGGTACACCGCGCCGCAGGGCTCCCGGGAAGGGCTGGGTGCGCTGTTGCTGGCGGTGCATGAAGACGATGGGTCGCTGCGCTATGCGGGCAAGGTCGGCACCGGTTTTGATACCCAGGGCCTGCTTGCCTTGCACAAACAGCTTGCCGCCCTCCAGACCGACAAAAAAACGGTCAGTGGCGCGCAGGCCAGCGGCGTGCAGTGGGTCAAGCCTGAGCTGGTGGCCGAGGTCTCGTTCAGCGAATGGACCAGCGGCGGGCATATCCGCCATTCCGTCTTCCGAGGGCTGCGGCAGGATAAACCCGCCCGCCAGATTACCCGCGAGCGGCCGTCGCCCCCGCCCAAGGAGGAGCCGGCGTCCGCGTCGGGCAAAAAGACCGCGCGCCAGGCAAAGACAGAGGCAAAGGCAAAAGCACAGACAAACACAAAGACAACTGCCGCTCCCGCGCCGGCCCGGACCACGGCGGCGGCCCCCACGCGCGCCAAGCCCGCGCGGCTGACCAACCCGGACCGCGTGATCGACCCGTCCACCAAACTTACCAAGCTGGACCTGGCGCGCTATTACGGGCTGGTTGCCCCGCTGATGCTGGAACATCTGAAGGGCCGCCCCGTGTCTTTCCTGCGCGCGCCCGCCGGCATCGACGGGCAGCTGTTCTTTCAAAAGCACCTGGAAGCCGCGATGCCGGGCGTCAAGTCCTTGCCCAACCGGCTGGACCCGGATCATCCGCCGTTGCTGGAGGTGCCCACGCCCGAAGCCATCATGTCGGCCGTGCAAATGAACGTGGTGGAATTCCATACCTGGAACGCCGTGAAGACGGCCATCGACAAGCCCGACCGTGTCCTGTTCGACCTGGACCCGGGCGAAGGGGTCAAGTGGGCGACGATGCAGCAGGCCGCCCGGCTGGTGCACACCATGCTGGACGAACTGGGCCTGCAAAGCTGGCTGAAAACCAGCGGCGGCAAGGGCCTGCACGTCGTCGTGCCGCTGCGCCGCCAATACGACTGGGACACCATCAAGTCATTCGCGCAAGCCATCGTGGTGCATCTGGCTCGTACGCTGCCGCAGATATTCGTGTCCAAGAGCGGGCCGAAGAATCGCGTGGGCAAGATCTTTGTCGACTACCTGCGCAACGGCTTTGGCGCCACCACCGTGTCGGCCTGGTCCGCGCGCGCCCGGCCCGGCTTGGGCGTGTCGGTGCCCGTGGCATGGGACGAACTGGACAAGCTTTCCAGCGGCGCGCACTGGACCATCAGCAACATTCACGAACGGCTGGATGCCGCCAATGCGCCGTGGGACGACTATGCGCCCCAATCCGTGGGGCAGGCCATGGACGCGCTGGGTTTCAAGCGCGGGGCCTCATGACGAGCGCCGCAAGATTGCCGTCGCAAATCACCCGACTGCTTGGCGAACTGACCGCTCCGGTCGACCCCGGGCGGGCATTGCGCCTGCTGGTACAGGCGGGATATGACCAACTGCCGCTGCCGGGTGCCGGCGCAACGCTGGCCCGCTGGCAGGCCTTGGCCGCGGTGGCCGCCGTCGACCTGAGCCTGGTCAAACTGGTTGAAGGTCACACTGACGCGTTGGCGATTCTGGCCGAATTGAACGCAGCGGACCTCGCCGCGCCGGGCAGTATCTGGGGCGTGTGGTGCGCCGAACCGCCGGACTTCCGTGTCAGCCTGCATGGTGGGGCTGAGGGCGGGAAGCCACACACACTCGACCCCTACACCACCGCGTGCCTGCGCGGCGTGAAAGCCTGGTGTTCCGGCGCGGCCACGGTCAGCCACGCCCTGGTCAGCGCGTGGGACGAGGCCGGCCGGCCCTGCCTGGCCGCCGTGTCGATGGATCAGCCTGGCGTTACCGTCACCGAAGAAGGCTGGCAAGCCGTGGGCATGCGCGCATCGGCCAGCGTGAACGTGGTGTTCAACAACGCCGTCTGTGTGCCGGTGGGCGCGCCCGGCGCGTACGTGGACAGACCCGGCTTCCAGCACGGTGGCGCGGGTGTGGCGGCGTGCTGGTATGGCGCGCTGACGCGGATTGCCGCGGCCGTCCAGGCGGCAACGCCGGCGCAGTCCGCCGACCCGCACCGCTTGGCGCATCTGGGCGCGATCGACGTCGCGCTGGACCAGGCGCGTGCCGTCCTGCGCGAGACCGCCGCCGCCATCGATGCGAACCCCCATGACGCCTGCTCGCTGGCCTGTGGCCGCGCGCGGCTGGCGGTGGAAGCCGCCGCCACCGAGGTCATCACCCGGGCAGGGCGGGCCTTGGGCGCCGGGCCGTTGTGCCGCGATGCCGGCTTTGCCCAGGTGATGGCGGACCTGCCGGTGTTCATCCGGCAAAGCCACGCCGAACGCGACCAGGCCGCGCTGGGCCAAATCGTGCGCACGGAGCAGACACCATGGCAACTGTAGGCGTGGACCATTTCGAGGCCCTGTACCGGCAGCATCCCGACCCTTGGCGTATCGCCAGCGCCTGGTACGAACGGCGCAAGCGTGCACTGCTGCTGGCCTCGCTGGGCCGCGAGCAATACGCGCATGCCTTCGAGCCGGGCTGTGGCAACGGCGACCTGACCCTGCCGCTGGCTGGCCGGTGCGGGCAGGTATGCGCCGTGGATTTTGCCGGAACCGCCATCGACCGATGCCGTGCACGCATCCAGGAGCAGGGCATGGCCCACGTCGAGGCGCTGGCGCTGGATCTGCCCCGCCAATGGCCGCCCGTGCCTGAAGGCGGCTTCGATCTCATCATCGTGTCCGAACTGGGGTACTACCTTGACGACTCCGCCCTGGCGGCGTTCTTGCAAGGCATCGACGGTTGCCTCGCCCCCGGCGGGGAACTGGTCGCCTGTCATTTGCGGCTTGACTTCGACGACCGCCAGCAGGGCACCGACGCCTTGCACCAGGCGCTGGGCTCGCTGCCCGGCATGAACCCGCTGTTCGAACACCGGGAAGACGTTTTCCTGATGAACGGCTGGCAACGACAGCAAAAGGATGACGCATGATCGGTATCTGTATTCCGGCGCATAACGAAGAGCAGCACATCGACGCCTGTGTGCAGGCGGTGCTGCGCGCGGCGCGGCACCCTGAACTGCGTGCCGAGGCGGTGCGCATCGTTGTGGTGCTGGACCACTGCGTAGACGGCACGGCCGAACGGCTGCGCCACCATCCCGTGCATTGCCTGGCAATTGACGCGCGTAACGTTGGCGTGGCGCGTGCCCGGGGCGCCCGCCACCTGCTGCGCGCGGGCGCGCGGTGGCTGGCGTTTACCGACGCGGATACCCGCGTGTCGCCACGCTGGCTGGTGGATCAGTTGTCATTGAATGCAGAGGTGGTTTGCGGCACGGTCGGCGTGTCCGGCTGGAGCGAACACGGCGTGCATGCCCAGCACGCGCGACAAGCGTTTGAAAGGGCTTATCAGGATAAGGATGGCCACCGCCACGTGCACGGCGCCAACCTGGGCGTGGCCGCGCGGGCGTACCGACGCATTGGGGGCTTTGATGCGCTGCCATGCAGCGAGGACCAGGCCTTGGTAGACCGATTGCAGCAGGGTGGGGCGCGCATCGCCTGGTCGAACCTGCCTCGCGTCGTGACCAGTGCACGCCCGCATTCGCGTGTGGAAGGCGGCTTTGCCAGCGCGCTGCGCGGCGGCTGGAGCGCGGGCGACAGCACCGGCTAGCGCCCCGCACCCGCATCGCCGCTCACGTCACCATGGCGCCATCGACATCGCCACGGACAGAACAACAACCAGTACCAGGAACAGCAGGATGTGCTTCGTGCGCATAAGACCTCTTGAAGTATCGTGACAAAGACAGACAACCCCGTTATCAGCACAACTCATGCCCGGAGGCGTTCGATGCAAGACGTCGTGCAACTACGGCCTGAAGGCCTGTACTGTCCGGCTGGCCGGTTTTATATCGACCCCTGGCGGCCGGTGGACACCGCCGTGTTGACCCACGGCCACGGCGACCACGCCCGCGCGGGCATGGGCTGCTATCACACCAGCGCGCAGGGTTTGCCGATTCTGCAATGGCGGTTGGGGCAGCAGGATTACCGCGTGCATGAATACGGCGAAACCTTCACGCTGGGCAACGCCCGCGTGTCCTTGCATTCGGCGGGGCACGTGCTGGGCTCGGCCCAGGTGCGCATCGAAGTCGACGGCCAGGTGTGGGTGGTGTCGGGCGACTACAAGCGCCAGCCCGACCCCACGTGCGCGCCGTTCGAAGTCGTGCCCTGCGACACGTTCATCACCGAAGCCACCTTCGGCCTGCCCATCTACCGGTGGCCCGATACGTCCGACGTGGCGCGCGACATCGTCCAATGGCGCGACCATTGCGCGGCCCGTGGCGAGGCCGCCATCCTGTATTGCTACGCGCTGGGCAAGGCGCAGCGGGTGTTGGCGGAACTGGCCCCATGGATCGACCGGCCCGTCTACCTGCACGGCGCCATCGCGGCCGGGGTGGACGTGTACCGCCAAGCCGGCATCGCCATGGCAGACACGCGCCTGGTAATTGACGCAAGCGGTACGCGCGCCGCACCCGCGCAGGCGGGGGTCGCGGCAGCCGGCGCTGCGGCAGCCGATGCTGCGGCAGCCGACGCTGCGGCAGCCGATGCTGCGGCAGCCGTCGCTGACGCAATCACCGACGCGGCCGATGTCGCCAGATCCGGCTTTGCCGGTGAACTGATCCTGGCGCCGCCGTCCGCCGCTGGCAGCAGCTGGCTGCGGCGCTTTCGCAAGGCGCAGCATGGGTTTGCGTCCGGCTGGATGCGGCTGCGTGGCAACCGTCGGCGGCGCAACATGGACCGGGGCTTTGTCGTGTCGGACCACGCCGACTGGCCGGCCTTGCTGCGTACCATCCGCGAGACCGGCGCGCGCCGCGTCATTGCCACCCATGGCGACACGGACGCACTGGTCCGCATCCTGAACGAAACCGGTACGGCGGCCGAAACCCTGGCCACCCAGTACGGCGAAGATGACTAACACGGCGAAGCCCACCCCCAGGAGGCCAACCCCGGCATGAAGCGATTTGCAGCGCTGTATCAGGAACTGGACCGTAGTACCGCCACCTTGGACAAGCGGGCGGCGCTGGTCACGTATTTTCGCGACGCACCGCCGCGCGACGCCGTATGGGCGCTGTACCTGCTGGCGGGCGGCAAGATCACCAGCGCGCGACGCAAGATCGCGGGGTCGGCCGAATTGCGCGCGTGGATCTCGGCCGCCTCGGATACCCCGGCGTGGCTGGTGGACGCCAGCTATGACCAGGTCGGTGACCTGGCCGAAACGCTGGCCTTGTTGATGCCCGACCCGGACCCCGCCCATGCCGACCCCGAGCGCGGCCTGGCCGACTGGATCGAAGAAGTGCTGCTGCCCATCGCCAACCGCGACGAGTCCGAACGCCGCGACATCATCGTGGCCGCCTGGCGCGGCATGGGGTTGTCGGAAAGGCTGGTGTTCAACAAGATGCTGACGGGCGCGCTACGGGTCGGCGTGTCGCAACGCATGGTGCAGCAGGCGCTGGCCGAAATGTCGGGGGTGCCCATCGCCCGGATCGCGCAGCGCATGCTGGGCACATGGACGCCCAGCCCGGCGTTCCTGCGCGATCTGCTCAGCGCCGAGGCGCTGCCCGGCGACCGCCAGCAGCCGTACCCGT
Organism: Achromobacter sp. LC458; assembly: GCF_001005835.2. Lineage (NCBI taxonomy): Bacteria > Pseudomonadati > Pseudomonadota > Betaproteobacteria > Burkholderiales > Alcaligenaceae > Achromobacter > Achromobacter sp. LC458. The sequence goes on along the minus strand of NZ_LBHW02000007.1, from coordinate 70,080 downwards.
TCTTCCTGGCCTCGCCACTGGAAGCGAACCCGGCCACGCTCGGCCCCATCGACGACTGGTTGATCGAATGGAAGTGGGACGGCATCCGCGCCCAGCTCATTCGCCGCCATGGCGAAGTGGCGCTGTGGTCGCGCGGAGAAGAGCGGCTGGACGGAAGGTTCCCCGAAGTGGAGACCGCCGCGCACGCCTTGCGGGTGGACTGCGTGCTGGACGGCGAACTGCTGGCCTGGCAGGAAGACGCCGCCGGCCCGATGCCGTTTTCCGCGTTGCAAACCCGCATCCAGCGGCTTAAGCCCGGCCCCAAGTGGCTGGCGGAAGCGCCCGTGCGCATGCTGGCTTATGACCTGCTGGAGCTGGACGGCGCCGACCTGCGCGAGCGGCCCCAGTCGGAACGCCGCACCATGCTGGAAACGCTGCTGCGGCAACACCCCGACCCGCGCCTGTCCTTATCGCCGGCGGTGTCGCCCGCCAGTTGGGAGGCGGCCGCCGCCTTGCGCAGGGAATCGCGCGAACGCGATGTGGAAGGCTTCATGCTGAAACGGGCGTCGGCCCCGTACCAAAGCGGGCGCCGGCGCGGCGACTGGTGGAAGTGGAAGATCGACCCGCTGACCATCGACGCTGTCCTGCTGTATGCCCAATCGGGCCATGGCCGCCGCAGCACGCTGTACACCGACTACACCTTCGGCCTGTGGCAGGGCGATGCGCTGGTGCCCATCGCCAAGGCCTACTCGGGCCTGGACGACAAGGAAATCCTGGAGCTGGACCGCTGGCTGCGCGCGCACACGCGCGAACGCTTTGGCCCCGTGCGCTCGGTGGACCCGGTGCAGGTATTTGAACTGGGGTTTGAAGGCGTCAACTTGTCCAAGCGCCATAAATCGGGCGTGGCGGTGCGCTTTCCGCGCATCCTTCGATGGCGGCGCGATAAGCCCGCGGATCAGGCCGACCAGCTCGACACGCTGAAGGCGCTGGCGCGATGACGGCTCCCCCGCGCGGCTGGGACGCGCCGCTGTCGGCCTGGTTCAAAGCGCGCGGCTGGCGCCCGGCGGCTTTTCAGAAAGAGACCTGGAAGCGTTACCTGGCAGGGGAATCCGGCCTGCTGCACACCCCCACCGGCAGCGGCAAGACGCTGGCGGCGTTTGGCGGGCCGATGCTGCAAGCGCTGGCCGATCGGGCCGGTGCCACACCCACGGCCGGCGCGGGGCCGCGCGTGCTGTGGGTGACGCCGCTGCGGGCGCTGGCCACCGACACGGCGCGCGCCCTGGCCGACACGGTGGCGGACCTGGACCTGGGCTGGACGGTCGCCTTGCGTACCGGCGACGCCAGCGCCCGCGACAAACGGCTGGCGCGCCAGGGCAAGGCCGATGTGCTGGTCATCACCCCCGAATCCCTGGCGCTGCTGTTGTCGTACGCGGACGCGTCGGCGCGCTTTCGGGCGCTGCGGTGCATCGTGGTGGATGAATGGCACGAGCTGCTGGGCAACAAGCGCGGCGTGTTGTTGCAACTGTGTTTGGCGCGCCTGCGGCGCCTGTCGCCCGACGTGCGCATGTGGGGCCTGTCCGCCACGCTGGGCAATCTGGACGAAGCCCGCGACGTGTTGTTGCCGCATCAGCCGAACAGCGCGGTGGTGTCCGGCGCACGGCCGCGCAAGGTGACGCTGTCCACCTTGCTGCCCGAGCGCAGCGGCGCGTTGCCGTGGGCCGGGCATCTGGGCCTGTCGCAACTGGCGCGCGTGTACAAGCGCCTGTTCGACGTGCGCGCCAGCCTGCTGTTCACCAACACCCGCGCGCAGGCCGAGCTATGGCATCGTGCGCTGGAATCGATCTGGCCCGAAGACCCGGCCACGCTGGCGCTGCACCACGGCTCGCTGGACCCCAAGTTGCGCACCCGCGCGGAACAGGGCCTGCGCGACGGCAGCATCCGCTGCGTGGTGGCCACGTCCAGCCTGGACCTGGGCGTGGATTTTCCGGCGGTGGATCAGGTCTTGCAGGTGGGCAGCCCCAAAGGCGTGGCCCGGCTGCTGCAACGGGCCGGCCGCGCCAAGCACCGGCCCGGCGAATCCGGCCATGTGGTGTGCGTGCCGGCGCAGGCGCTGGAACTGGTCGAATACGCCGCCGCCCGCCAGGCCATCGCGCGCGGCGATATCGAGTCGCGACCCCCGCCGCTTGGCAGCCTTGACGTGCTGGCCCAGCACGCCGTCACGCTGGCATTGGGCGGCGGTTTCCAGGCGGACGCACTGTACGAAGAGGTGCGCGGCACGCACGCCTATGCCGCCCTGGACGCGCCCACTTGGCAGGCTGTGCTGGACTTCATCGTGCAGGGCGGCCGCGCCTTGTCGAACTACCCGGAATTTCGCCGCGTGGAAAAGGACGACGACGGCTGCTACCGCGTGCACGACCGCCGCATCGCGCTGCGCCATCGGCTGTCCATCGGCACCATCACGGCCGACGGCGCGGTGTCGGTGAAGTACCTGCGCGGCGGCAGCCTGGGGTCGGTGGAAGAGGGCTTTCTGGCCCGGCTGCGCCCCGGTGACCGCTTCCAGTTCGCCGGCCGCACGCTGGAGCTTGCGCGGCTGGAAGGCATGACGGCCTACGTGCGGCGTGCCAAGGGCGGCGACGGGCCGGTGGCCACGTGGCAGGGCGGGCGCATGCCGCTGTCCACCCAGTTGGCGCGCGAAGTGCAAAGCCTGTATGCCGATCCCGGCGATCACCCCGAGATGCGCGCCGTTGAGCCGCTGCTGCGCATCCAGCGCCAGGCCAGCGCGCTGCCGGCGCCGGGCCGCCTGCTGGCCGAACAGATTGCCACGCGGCGCGGCATGCATCTGTTCCTGTTCCCGTTCGCGGGCCGCGCCGTGCACGAAGGCATGGCTGCCATGATGGCGCTGCGCTGGGGCCGGCGCCATCCCAATACCTTTTCCTATACGGTCAATGACTACGGGCTGATGCTGACGCTGGCCGAGCCCGCGCTGCTGGACGACGCCTTGCTGCGCCAATTGCTCAGCCCCGAACACATGGCCGCTGATTTGCGCGACGGCGTGAACCTGGGCGAACTGGCGCGGCGGCAGTTCCGCGAGATTGCGCGCGTGGCCGGATTGCTGACGCCGTCGCTGCCGGGCAGGGCCGCCCGTTCGTTGCGCCAGGTGCAGGCGTCCAGCGGCCTGCTGTACGACGTGCTGCGCCGCTACGATCCCGACCATCTTTTGCTGGCGCAGGCCGAACGCGAAGTGTTCGACAACCAGCTGGAAGCGCCCCGGCTGATGGCGGCGTTGCAAGATTGCCAGACGCGTACGCTGGACCTGTGCACGCCGCGCGCGCTGACGCCGCTGTCGTTTCCGCTGTGGACCGAAAGCCTGCGCGGGCAACTCAGTACCGAAACCTGGCAGGCCCGGGTCAAGCGCGCGGCCGCCCAACTAGAGAAACGCTATGCCCGAATTGCAGGATGACCCCTCGGCGCACGCCTTGCCCACGACGCTGGCCGGCGAGCCGGTGCTGCTGCTGGGCGAGCGCGCGTTGTATTGGCCGGCGCGCGCGCGGCTGGTCATCGCCGACCTGCATCTGGGCAAGGGCCACGTGTTTCGGCAGGCCGGTATCGCCGTGCCGCGCGGCGCCACGCAGGCCGACCTGGACCGGCTGACGCGCCTGGTCCACGACACGGGCGCGCGGCAGTTGTGGATTGTGGGGGATGTGCTGCATGGGCCGATGTCGCAAGCCGATTGGCGCGTTGACTGGGCGCAATGGCGGCGCGCCCACGCGGGGCTGGACGTGGCGGTGCTGATCGGCAATCACGACCGCGCCCTGGAGGGCGATGCGCTGGGCATGCGACAACTGGGCGACGAGCAGGCCGACGGCCCGTTTCTGTTCCGGCACCTGCCCAGGCCCGACCCGCAAGGCCGCCATGTCATCGCGGGCCACGTGCATCCCAAAACCCGATTGCCCGGCGTGCCCCGCCATTGGCCCGCGTTCTGGCTGCAAGCGGGTGTCACCGTGCTGCCGGCGTTCTCGGATTTCACAGGGGGCCACGCCGTGTCCGTGCAAGCGGGGCAGACGGGGCGGACGGGGCAAGGCGGACAGCAATTGGCCGCCTGCGTCCACGGCAGCGTGGTGCCGATAGGCTGGACGCCACCACGCGCGTAGTCCAGTGGTGTAGTCCAGTCGTGTAGTTCAGTCGCGTGGCCCACTCGCATGGCCCACTCGCGTGGCCCACTCGCGGAGCCCCGTCGCGTCGTGCCGTCGCGTAGCCCCCCGGCCGACCCGGCACTTATTACCGCCGTTGTAAGAAGTGCAGGGCAGGGTAGCCCCGCCAAAAACCAACCGGCCCGGCAACCGGAAGGGACCCGGCGCACCCCGCAACGCATGTTGCCTCGCTGCGCGGCACACCACTTGCTGCGTACCCGGCAGGCGCCCGCACGGGCCACACCCCGGTTCGTGCGAGGCAGGACCCACCTTCACAGGAGACTCACAATGAACCGTGACCCCAGGTACACGCCCCGGTATGACGATGACTTCGAACGCGATCCGGGCGCCGACGCCGGGCGGGGTGATCCGTACCGGCAGGCCCACCAGCGCGGGCGCTCGCAGGGCGACCCATATCGTGATCCCAATCGTGACCCCTATCGCAATCCTGGCTCGCAAGGCCAAGGGCGGGGCAACCGGGGCGCGGGCGACCAAGAACCCTGGCACGACCCCGCGCCCTCGTACGGCTACCAGGGCGATGGCAATCGGCCCGCGCCTGGTGCACGCGAGTCGCGCGGCGGCCTGCGCAGCCGCAGCGCCGATCCCGGCCAAAGCAGCTACGGCGGGTTTCGCAACGAAGACCCGTCCTACCAGCGTGAACAGGTGTATGGCTCGCGCAACCCGTCCTACTCCGGCCCCACGTCCTATGGCGATGAAGAAGGCGGCTACTACGGCGACCGCCCGCGTTGGGGCGACGAGACCGGCGTGTCCTTCGAAACGGCTGAACGCGGCGGCTACAACCGGGGGCCCACTGCGTGGCGCGACCGGGGCTCGTTTCGCACCGACCCCAAGGGCTACACCCGGTCTGACGAGCGCGTGCGCGAAAACGTCTGCGAATACCTGGCGCACAGCGGTCTGGACGTCAGCGACGTGTCGGTCAGCGTGACCGATGGCCGCGTCACGTTGGAAGGCACCGCGCCGGACCGCCGCACCAAGCACCGCATTGAAGACTGCACCGACGCGTGCGCGGGCGTGCAAGACGTCGACAACCGCATCCGCATCGCGGGCAAGGGCGGCGCCGGGGAATCAACCGCCACCGGCGACACCGCCATTGGCGGCGGCCGGGAATAACGGCGCCACGCCATGAACGCCGAGCCCACCCCCACCCACGGCGCTGACGGGGACATCGACCCCGATCAGCAGCCCCGCGCGCTGGACGACTGCCGGCGCTGCGGGCTGTGGCGCAACGCCACGCAGGCGGTGGGGGGCGAAGGCGGACGCCGCGCAAGCATCATGCTGGTCGGCGAACAACCCGGCGACAAAGAAGACCTGGCCGGGCTACCTTTCGTTGGCCCAGCCGGCGCCTTGCTGGACAAGGCCTTGGCCGAAGCCGGGGTAGAGCGTCAGGCCGTCTATGTGACCAACGCCGTGAAGCACTTCAAATGGCACCTGCGCGGCAAGCGCCGCATGCACAAGTCGCCCGCGCAGGTCGAGATTCGCGCCTGTTCGTACTGGCTGGATCAAGAGCTGGACGACATCCGGCCCAGCGTCATCGTGGCGCTGGGCGCAACGGCCCTGGGCGCCGTCATGCAGGACGCCAAGCGCACGTTGAAGGACGCGATGGGTCACGTGATGACGCGCGGCAACAGCCGGGTGCTGGCCACCTACCATCCGTCATTTGCGCTGCGCAGCCCCAGCCACGACAGCCGGGACGCCGCCTACCAGGCGATCGTCAAGGCGCTGGCGCGCGCCAAGCGGCTGGCCGACGAAGGCGGGTAGCGCAGCGGCCGGCACAAGCCATACGCGCCAAGCAATCAGCGCCAAGCCACCATCGCCACACTACCGGCGCCAAACTACCAGCGACAAACTACCAGGGACAAGCAACCCGCCACAAGCAACAACCAATCTGCCCAGCCCTAACGATCAAGGAGGATCGATCCCATGAAATTCACCAAAGCCACCGGTGCGCACACGCAAGGCGACGCTGTCCTGTTCAACATGGAAACGGCCGGCGTCACGCGGCAATTCGAGATCTCGGGCGACGTCTTGCGGCGCCGTTTCGGCGCGGCGGACGACACCGCCACCGAACTGCTGCACGCGTTCGAAAACGCCGCCCAGGCGCTGCAAGACGCCGCCCAACGCGCAAAGGGGGTGCCCGCCGACGGCCCCATCCAGTTGGGCGAGGGCGATTTCGCCTGACGGACTCGCGCCGACGGCGGGGCAAACATGGACATCCAGGCACCACCGAACGCGCCGTCGATCTGGGTGATCGGCGACGTGCACGGCTGCGTGGATTCGCTGGACGCCTTGCTGGCACGCCCCGAGATCGCCGATGACCCGCATTGCCGCCTGTGGTTCGTGGGCGACTTGATCAACCGGGGTCCGGATTCCGCCGCCACATTGCGGCGCGTCATGGCGCTGGGCGAACGGGCCACAGTGGTACTGGGCAATCATGACCTGCGCGCGCTGGGGATTGCAGCCGGCTGCATCCGCCCCGGGCGGCACGACACATTGGATGAGCTGTTCGCCTCCCCCGACGCGCACGAGCTGCTGCACTGGCTGCGTCAGCGGCCCCTGATGCACGTGGAAGCCGGCCATGTGCTGGTGCACGCCGGCATCTACCCCAGCTGGGACGTGCGCACCGCCCAGGCGCTGGCGGATGAAGCGCAGGCGCCGCTACGCGGAGATCGCTGGCGGGCCGTCATGCACGCATTGCACGGCGGCTCGCCGCGCGCCTGGTCGCCAAAACTGCATGGCGACTCGCGGCTGCGGTTCATCGTAAGCGCGTTCACGCGCATGCGGCTGTGCTCGCGCGATGGGGCCATGGCGCTGGGCGCCAAAGCCACCCCGGGCCATTGGCCGCAAGGCACCTTGCCGTGGTTCGACGTGCCCGGGCGGGCCTGCGTCGACACCCCCATCCTGTTCGGCCATTGGGCCACGCTAGGGTTATTGGTACGCCGTGACGTCACCTGCCTGGACACCGGCTGCGTGACGGGAGGCGTGCTGACGGCGCTGCGCGTGGCCGACCGAAAGTTGTTGCAAGTGGGGGCGGAAGCGTTGCAAGTCTGAGCCGCCGCGTGCCCGCTATTCAACGCTATTCAACATTGGACAGGGTCTGTAAAAACGCCGCGATGTCGCGCGCGTCCTGTTCGCGCAGGCCCAGGGCGGGCATGGCAGTGCCCGGCTTGATACGTTGCGGGTCCATCAACCACTGCTGCATGGAGTCAGGCGAATTCGGCACAACGCCGGCGATGCGCGAACGGTCCGCCATGCCATCCAGCGACGGGCCAACATAGTGGCGCGCACCCGGCACCCCGGGGATGGCGTGGCAGGTCACGCACAGATACTGCTGCAACGCATCGCGCCCGGCCTTGGCGTCGCCCAGGCGACTGTCGCCTGCGCGCATGCCGCCTACGCGCACGTCGCATGCGCGCATGTTGCCTACGCCCAATTCGCCTGCGCCCAATTCGCCTGCGCCCATTTCGCCCACGCGCCTGTCGCCTGCGCGCACGCCGCTTGGCCGCGCCTCTGTAGGCGCGATTGACGCGGAGGACGCCGCGCCCGAAGCCGGGTCACCGGACGGCGCGGCGTCGCGATATTGCTGCGGCGATAGCGTCGGCAACACCCGCAGGTATCCCACCACATCCCAAATCTGCTCGTCCGTCATGCGGTACTGCCAGGCGGGCATGCCGGTCATCTTGATGCCCTGGCGAATGATCCAGAAGACCTCGGCCGCCGGACGCTCCCGAGCGCTGGTCACCAGCGGCGGGGGCGGGGGATTCAGCCCCAGCGCATAGGGTTCGGGCGCCTGGCCCGGCCCACCGTGGCACTGCGCGCAATGCGCGCGGTACAGCGCATCGCCGCGCCGTATGCGCTGCGGGCTGTCCAGGTCCGGGACCTTGATATCCGCCGACCGCAACTTCACCGACCGCGTGGACGCCACGTCCAGCAGGGCGTAGACGGGCATGGTGTGCGGGCCGGTGGCGCTGACGTCATACCAGCCGAAGTAGACAACCGCGCTGCCGGCCGCCGCGCCCGCAACGGCCAACGCGGCAACACACCAGGCAGCGATACGTGGCCAGCGTCTCATTGCGCCTCCTGTCCCTTGGGCAAGCTCAGCAGGAACGCCGCAATGTCTTGGGCCTCGGCCTGGCTCAAGCCGACGTTCGGCATGGCGGTGCGCGGATTGATGGCGGGTGGGTCCATCAACCAGCGGACCAAATTGGCGGGCGTGTTGGGCAGCAGCCCCGTCAAATAGGCCTGCCGCCCCAGATTGTCCAGGGGCGGCCCCACGGCGGATGCCGGACCGCGTACCGTCGGCACGGCGTGGCAGGCCAGGCAACCGTGCTTGGACACCAGCTGCCGCCCGCGCGCCGCGTTGGCATTGCTGGGCAGGGCGTCAGCGGACAGGTTCTGCGCCAATGGCGGACGCTCGTCCCCGCACGCCGCCAGCAACGACAGCGCGGCAGCGCCAAGCAGGATGAGGGGAGGGCGAGCGATAAGGCGCAAGAGGGTCTGACGTCCAGCGGCTGAGATACCTGCCAAGCGCCAGCAAGTGTCGTTCCTCGTGGTCGGCATCGCTTGCGCGGAAGGTCCGATGTGATGGCGGGACCTCCGCACACTACGTTCACCGTTTCATAACGAGAAACCCAATGATCAGCATTCCCAACAGGGTCCCGCCCAACGCCAACGCCGCGCGTTCACCGCGTTCGGCACCGTGGAAATACAACGCGCAGCACGCTGCGGCGGTGATCACTATCAGGAGCCCCAGGACGAAAGGGCGCCAATGACTCCGTAACGCAAAGCACGCCCCGCGCATGGCAAATCTGAGTTTGCTCATGGGCTCTTGCGAAATTTGAAGACCGGGTGTCGATTGTGCCAAATGCGCCGCCACTGGAATAGTGTTTTCCACTGATCGCGCTAATTGTTTTCCCTTAGTGTCCGCAGTGTCGACTCTATACAAGACGCGATATGCAAGCCCGCCGGGTATGCCACATGCTGACGCGCGGCATGGCCGCCATCCTTTCCTACGTGCTTGCCACCGCGCAGGCGGATTCCGCCGGGACGCGCTTGCCTGCTGCAATTTCGCGCGGGCCGGCGGGCGACGGCGCGCATGTCATTGCCGACATCAGCCAAGTCCTGTTCATCGGCGCCACGGCGATTTTTGTGGTGGTGTTCGCGTTGGTGGCCGTGGCGCTGTTTGGCTCGGCCGCCGCGCGTCGGCGTCTGTCCAGCCCCGCACTGATCGTTGGCGCGGGCATTGCGTTTCCCGTGGTCGCGCTGACCGCGTTGCTGGTCTACGCGTTGAGCACAGGGCCTTCCATGGCCGGCGACGGCGCCAAGCCTGCGGTGCGCATCGCCGTCAAGGGCGAACTATGGTGGTGGCGGGTGCGCTACCACGACGCGTCGGGCGCCGTCTTGTTCGACACCGCCAACGACATTCGCATACCCGTTGGCGCATGGGTTGAGTTCGAGCTGAGTTCCGACAACGTCATCCACAGCTTCTGGGTGCCCGAACTGGCGGGCAAGCTGGACATGATTCCCGGCCGCGTGAACCGCCTGCGGGTACGCGCGCAGGCGGCAGGCACGTTTACCGGGCAATGCGCCGAATATTGCGGCGCGCAACACGCCAACATGAAGTTCAACGTGGTGGCGTTGGAACCCGACGCGTACCAAGCATGGCAAGACGCACAGGTGCGGCCGGCTGAGGTGCGGCCGGCTCAGGTGCGGCCGGCTGAGGCGCCGCCAGCCCGGGCGTCCGCGCCCACGCTGCATCAGGGCGCGCAAGTCTTCCAGCAAGCGTGCGCGCAATGCCACACCGTGCGCGGCACGGCGGCCCGGGGCACGCTGGGCCCAGACCTGACCCACGTAGGCAGCCGCCTGTCGCTGGCAGCCGGTGTGCTGCCTAACAACGTAGGCGCACTGGCCGGGTGGATCGCCGACAGCCAACACATCAAACCGGGCAACCCCATGCCGTCCTTCAACCAACTGCCAGGCGAAGATCTGCGCGCCGTGGCCCGCTACCTGGAAAGCCTGAAGTGAGCGATAACGCCCAGCCCCCCGCGACCGCCACCCCACAAGCGCCGCCCGTAGGCGCCTTGTTGACGCCCAAGCTGCCCAATCCTTCGCCGCGCCCGCAGGAAGAAGAGGGCGCGCTGTTGCGGGCGTGGTGGCGGCCCAGTGGGTGGCGCCTGGTTACCGTGGTCGATAACGCGTCGATCGGCTTGCTTTATATCGCCACGGCCTTTCTCTTCTTCCTGTTGGCCGGCGTACTGGCGCTATTGATGCGCACGCAATTGGCCGCACCCGATAGCCACCTGATCGGGCACGCGCTGTACAACCAGCTGTTCACCATGCACGGCACCGTGATGATGTTTCTGTTCGCCGTGCCCGCCGTGGAAGCCATCGCCGTATTGTTGTTGCCCAACATGCTGGGCGCGCGCGACCTGCCGTTTCCCAGGTTATCGGCCTATGCCTATTGGGCCTACGCGGTGGGCGGGCTGGTGTTTTTTTGCAGCATCTTCTTTGGCCTGGCGCCCGACGGCGGCTGGTTCATGTACCCCCCGCTGACCGGCTCGCAATATTCGCCCGCCATGAACGCGGACTTGTGGCTGCTGGGCATCGGCTTCATCGAAATATCGGCCATCGCGGGGGCCATCGAGCTGGCCGTGGGCATTCTGCGCACGCGCGCGCCGGGCATGAGCCTGGACAAGATGCCGATCTTTGCGTGGGTGATGCTGGTGTTCTGCGGCATGGTCATCATCGCGTTTCCCGCGGTCATCGTGGCCACGGCGCTGCTGGAACTGGAACGCGCCTTCGACATGCCGTTCTTCATCACGCAACGCGGCGGCGACCCCTTGCTGTGGCAGCACTTGTTCTGGTTCTTTGGCCACCCCGAGGTCTACATCATCTTCCTGCCCGCCGCCGGCATGGTGTCGATGATGGTGCCCGCCATGACGGGCGTGCCGCTGGTGGGCTACCGCTGGGTGGTCATGGCGGTGGTGGGCACCGGGTTTCTCAGCTTCGGCCTGTGGGTGCACCACATGTTCGCCACCGGCATCCCGGCGCTGTCGCTAAGCTTTGCGTCAGCGGCAAGCATGGCCGTGTCGGTGCCCACGGCCATCCAGGTATTCGCCTGGATCGCGACGATAGCGGCGGCGCTGCGCTTGCGGCCTTTGAAGACGCCGATGCTGTTTATCCTGGGGTTCTTCTTCATCTTTGTGCTGGGCGGACTGACCGGCGTGATGGTGGCCGTGATTCCGTTCGACCTGCAAGCGCACGACTCGTATTTCGTCGTCGCGCATTTGCACTATGTGCTGTTCGGCGGGATGGTGTTCCCGCTGTTCGCGGCGTTCTATTTCTGGACGCCGCTGGTCAGCAGGCGCGCCTTGTCCGAACGCCTGGGGCGCTGGGCATTCTGGTTGATGTTCGTGGGCTTTAACGTCACGTTTTTTCCCATGCATTTCACGGGCCTGGCCGGCATGCCGCGCCGCGTCTATACCTACGCCGAGAGCCAAGGCTGGGGCCTGCTGAACATGGTGTCCACCGTGGGCGCCTACCTGATCGCGGCCGGCGTGCTGGTGTTCATCTGGGACCTGGCGCGCAACTTCCGCCCGGCCATCGGCCGTAACGCCGGCAACGTCTGGAACGCGGGCACGCTGGAATGGCTACCCAGCGAAATCTATGGCGTGCGCAGCATTCCACGCGTGACCTCGCGCGAACCTCTATGGGACCAGCCTGGCCTGGCGCGCGATGTGGCCGCTGGCCGCTATTTCTTGCCTTCCGCACCCTCGGGAACGCGCTCAACGCTGGTGACCAGCGCCGTGGACGCGCAGCCCGATTACGTGTTGCCGCTGCCCGGCCCGGGATGGTTGCCGCTGTTGGCCGCCCTGGGCACGGCAGGATTCTTCTTGCTGCTTACCTTCAAGATGCACGCGTTGGCAGCGGCCTGCGGCGTGCTGGCAGTGGCATCGTTGTGGCGTTGGTTGTGGGACGCCGACACCGGGCCGGACTACGCGCCCGTAGACATCGGGGCGGGCGAGCGTGTGCCGATGATGTGCTCGGGCGCGGCATCCCATTACGGCTGGGCCATGACGCTGCTGGTGATCGTCTGCGCCAGCATTTTCGGATCGTTGTGCTTTGCGTATCTATTCCTGTGGACCACCGCGCCCGGCGCCTGGCCGGACGTCGCGGAACTGGCCGGCGTGGGGCGCCCCGTGCTGTCCGCCTGCCTGCTGCTGGGCGGCTCCGCGCTGGTGGCGCGCTGCGGGCATTGGCTGCGCGTGAAACAGCATGGCCTGTTCAGGGCCGGCATGGTAACGGGCGCGGTGTTGCTGGGCGTGGCCTCCGGGCTTGAGCTCCATGGACACTGGGCACATGGGCTGCGGCCGCAGGCCTCTGCCTATGCGGCGGCCGTGTACGCGGTGTCTGGCTTGCAGGCATTTTTTGCATTGATCGCCATGACGATGGGCGCGTTCACGGTGGCACGCTCGGTTGCGGGCCGGCTGTCCTACACGCGGCGCGCCTGCTATCACGCCACGATGATGATGTGGCACTACATCGTGGCACAGGGTCTGTTGGGGTTGGGGCTGATGCACGCCTTTCCCCGGCTGGTGGGGTAGGGCGATGAAGCTGCCTCTGACCCCGCGCCTGACCTCGCCACTCGGCCGCGACCTGTTGTTGCTGATTGCCGGCCCGCTCATCTGGATGGTGCACTTTCTAAGTATCTACATCGTCAACGCATTGGCATGCGCGCGGCCCGATTCCGCGTTCGCGATGCAGGCGGGTGGCCTGCCAGTGTCGTCCTGGGTAATTATTGCCGCCAGCATCGCCGCGTGGATGGCAATGGCGGTGGCCGCGCGCCACGCGGCCCGACGGTCCAGGCATGAAAACGCCCCGGACGGCGCGCGCTTTCGCGCTTGGCTGACCGGGGCGTTGTGCGTGTTGTCGGCGTTGGCGGTCGTTTGGCAGACCGTGCCGGTTTTCCTGGTGGCCGCCTGCGGCTAGCGGCCTGGCGTCAAGGCTACTTTTTCACGCCCTGTTCCAGCGTCTTTGCCATTTGCAGATGCTGCTGCAAGATGGGCAGGGTTTCAGCCGCAAACTGCTTGACCTCCGGGTCCTTGGCATTCTTGGACGCGTCTTCAAACAGCTTGACCGCATCTTCATGCGCCGACACGCCCACGCCTTCCGCATAGGCCTTGTCAAACCCGTCGTCGCGCATGCCCAGCGTCTTCAACTTGGCTTGCTGCATCAGCGACGGCTCGGTCGGCGCGTCATAGCCCTTGCTCTTCGCCAAGCTGGCCAGCTTTTGTCCGGCCTTGCCGTGGTCGTCGATCATCTTCTGCGCAAAGCTCTTGATTTCAGCGTTCTGCGACTTCTGCAGGGCAAGCTTGCTGCCTTCCACTTCCATATGACCCGACTGTGCGGCATTTTCCAGAAAATCGCGGTCTTTGCTGTCCAGCTTGGAATCGGCGGCCATCGGCGTGGCGGGCGCGGCGGGCGAAGTCTGCTGCGCAACAGCAGCGGTGCCGACACCTAGCGCGGCAACCGAAAGCAGGGCGGCGGTAAGGGTGCGAGTTTTCATGTACGTCTCCCAAGGGGGTGGCGCGGCGCGCCGTTGATAAGAACTACCCTTGTGCTATCCAGCAAACCGCGTTCCCGCCGTCATGGCTTGTTCTCGGATTCCTCAAGCGTGGAATTCTCCGGCACGGGATGTTCGGTCTGGTTGATTACGCTGAATTCGCCGGTGGGTTCCAGGTACGCGCGCTTGACGCGGCCGATGTCGCCCACGCCTTTCAGGCGCAGTTGTTCCATCAATTCGCCCCGGCTGATGTGTTCGCGCTTCAAACCCGCCACAAGGATGCGGCCATCGCGGATCAGGCAGATACGCTGCGGTTCCAGAAAGCGCTGCAAGGGCGGGATGTAATAGCACAGGCGATCCAGCAGATAGCTCCACCCGACAATCGTCGTGACGACGATGATGCCGTCTCCCATGGAATAAGAATCGCCCGACATGGCATTACCCGCCGCGTCGGCCACCAGCACCAACACGAGCATGTCCGCCACGCCCAACGATCCTATGTCCCGGCGGCCCGATATGCGCAGCAACGCGTACAACACCCAATACATGGTGGTGCCGCGGACCATCATTTCCGCGAACCCGGCTTGAAGCGCAAAAATTTCAGCAATATCCGACATCGTGGCGACAACACGTAAGCCGCGCTGGGGCGGCGATGCCGAGGAAGCAGCAAATGTTGTGCCTGTGGGGGTGGGGCTGCTGCCCGTCGTATCCGTCGCCCCACGAATGCCTTAACGTGCTAACGCATCCTATACAGCTCGAAATGGAAATGACGCGCGACCGGGAAGCCGTGGGCGGCAAGATCCTTGCGTAGCGCCTCGCCCAATGCGGAGGGGCCACAGAACCAGAGGCTGGCCTCGCGCCATGCGGGCACCAGCGCACGCATCCTTTCACCATCGAGCCTGCCGTCGCGCGCGCGAATCAATAGGTGCAGCCGCACACCGGCTGCCTCGGCGCGCGCCCGTAGCCGGGCAAGCGCGGCGTCATCGACTTCGGTGGTCATGTGAATCAGGTCGATTGCTGGCGGCGTGGCAGGGTGGGAGTTGCCGTTGCCGTTGGCACTCGCATCGGCATTCGCCTTGGCATCGGCCAGGGCGTCCATGCGGGCCAGGAAGGGCGTGATGCCGATACCGCCCGCCACCCAGATCTGGCGCGGCATGCCGTCGTCAAACGTGAAGTCGCCGTAGGGGCCCTCGATGCGTACCGCCTGGCCCGGTTTCAGGGTATGCGGCAAGCGGCGGGTATGGTCGCCCAGCGCCTTGGCGATGATGGTGATGCGGGCCGCGTGGGGTTTCCAGGCGGAAGCAATCGTATAAGGGTGCGGGCCTTCCGACGCATTCGACATGGCAAAGACGAACTGGCCGGGACGATGGCCCGGCCACCCCGGGCTGGTTTCCAACTCGATTTCCAGCGATTCCACCCCCGGAAAATGCGTCAAGCCGACCACCTTCGCCCACACTTGTCGCCCGCTGTTGGTGGCCCGAAGCAGCAAGAGCACGGCGGCCACGCTGCCGGCCGCCATCAATGCGGCGGCAAGCCACCCCACCGGCTGCGTCCAGTAGGCGTAGTCCAGCAGAACCACGGCATGCACGACCAGCACCAGGAATAGGGCCGCGATAATCCGATGCGTCTTGTAGAACAGCCGATAGGGAAAAAAGCGCAGCAGCGCCAGCACCACCAACACCACGACACCGTAAAACGCCCATTCGCCCAGCGCTTCCGCGTCGTGCCGCCACCGATGCAGAAACGTGTCGACGACATCAACCGGGGGCTGGCGCGGCGGCCGGGCGCCGGGCTCGAACCAGCCCCACTGGATCGCCGGCCGAAAGCCGTTCTTGAACAACCAGTGCAGCAGCGAGAAGAATAGGGCACCGATGCCCAACCATTTGTGCAGCCGGTACATCTTGTCCAGGCCGCCCAGCGGTCGCTCGGGCCAGCGCGGGCGCGCCGCCAGCACCAGCGCCAGGCTCATACAGGCAAGGGCAAGCAAGCCGGACAACTGGATCAGCGCGGCGCGCACCGTATAAGGACTTGATGCGCCCCACAACCGGGAATCGGCCAGCGCCCACAACAGCGCGACCAGCAGCAAGGAAAAAACCAGTGTCAGCTTGATCGCGCGCATCTTGCTCCTCCGGGTTCAGCGCGCATGGGTCCGGGCAAGCGCTGTCGACGTGGTTGATGGAACCGGCCATCAAGATGCCTCTGCGGTGACGGGATACCGCGACCCTCTCTGTCACCGAATTGTTCGATGAATATAGTCCTGCATCCGGCGAAAGTCTTGGACAAAGATCAAGGTTTTCAAGGCGCCATTGCTTCGCGCGCCAAGCGCGCGACCTCTTGGGCCACGCCTTTGCGTTCGCTGTACCGGTCCGTCAGGTAGTCGCAGCGGTCGCGCACCAGCAAGGTGAACTTGACCAGTTCTTCCATCACGTCGACCACGCGGTCGTAGTAGGCGGACGGCTTCATGCGCCCGGCATCGTCAAATTCCTGGAACGCCTTGGCCACCGATGATTGGTTGGGGATGGTGACCATCCGCATCCAGCGGCCCAGCACGCGCAGCGCGTTCACCGCGTTGAAAGACTGCGACCCGCCCGACACCTGCATGACCGCCAGCGTGCGGCCTTGCGTGGGGCGCACGCTGCCGGTCTCCAGCGGCAGCCAGTCGATCTGGCTCTTGAAGACGCCGGTCAACGTGCCGTGCCGTTCGGGGCTGCACC
The DNA here is from genome assembly GCF_001005835.2 of Achromobacter sp. LC458. Classification (NCBI taxonomy): domain Bacteria; kingdom Pseudomonadati; phylum Pseudomonadota; class Betaproteobacteria; order Burkholderiales; family Alcaligenaceae; genus Achromobacter; species Achromobacter sp. LC458. The sequence goes on along the minus strand of NZ_LBHW02000007.1, from coordinate 53,617 downwards.
ACACCTGGCCTTCGGACCACAGCGACAGCGCACGCAGCTCGGCCACCTTGGGATGATCGGCAGGCGCGCCGTCCGGCAACGGCAGGCCGTGCGGATCGAAAATGCGCGTCTCGGCGCCCAATCGGTTCAGAATGCGAGCGGCTTCTTCGACCAGCAGCCTGCTGTAAGAACGCTCGCGCAGCGAGCCGTACAGCAACAGGATGCGCGGCGGATGGGACGCGCCATGGGCCAGGGAGAGCTTGTCGTGGCTGGGCACGTCCAGCAGGGCTTCGTCCAACGCGGGCAGGGCTCCGTTTGAAAGGAAAGGGGAAGGGTAGTTCGTCATGGCAACAAGTCTCTTTCTGCTTGAATCAAATGAAGTCTGGGCCGGCTCATCCACGCAGCCAGCCAGAAAGTGGCGGCCAGCACGCCGGCCACCGCGACGATGGCGATCAGCGCCGTGTCGTAAGACGCGTCCACCGCCCACAATGCCGCGGCGCCCACCGGCGCGGCGGCACGCGCCAAGGTCATGGGCACCGTCAGCAAACCATTGATCGCCCCATAGGCATGGCGGCTTAACATTTCGGGCACCACCATGCCACGCACGATCGTGAATATGCCGTTGGCCGCGCCGTAGACCACGCAAGCACTTGCCACAGTCAGAAAATCAGCGGGCAGGAACGCCAGCGCGGCAAAGGCCAGCGGAAAGATCGCGACCACCACGGCTCCCACCGCGCGCATCGGCGCTTGCGCCGCGAACAGGCTGACCATGACGCGCCCAGCCACCTGCGCCGGGCCAATCAACGCAATGGCCTGCACGACCGATGCGGTGTCGAGGCCGCGCTCGCGCAGCAATGGATACATATGAAAAGTGAAGGCCGAGAACAAGGCTGCATACGCCGTCAAGGACACCAGCAACGTCCAGAAAACCGGCCGGTGCAGCGCGACGACGACGGCCTGACGATTGTGCTCCCGCTGCTGCGCGGCATTGGAGCCGCCTGCCGGCTTCGCGTCGCGCGCCGGCTGGATGAAGAGCAGGTAGGCGCTAGAACAGACCAGTACATTGACCGCGGCCAACGTCAGCAGCGCTGCGCGCCACCCCCATTCATCCAGCAACCATTGCACCAGCGGTATGAAAACCGTGCTGGCGAATCCGCCCCACAGCGTCAACGCCGTGATACCGGCGCGCGAATGGCCGGGCCCGACGCGACGCGCGACAACGGCAAAGGCCGGCTCGTACAGCGTGGCCGCCTGCAATGCCCCGATGGCGCCAACCAGCACGTAGAACGCCACCAGCGACGTCACTTGTGACCACAGCATCAGCAAGCCGCCCGCTGCCAGCGAAGACAGCCCCATGACCCAGCGTCCATGACCCCGGTCCACAGCCAGGCCGACGGGGTACGCCGACAACGCCGCCAGGATCAGGCCCAGCGTGGCGGCGCCGTAAAGATCGGGCTTGCTCCATCCCAAATCGGCGCCCATGGCCTCCGCAATCAGCGGAAAGCTGTAATACAGCGAACCCCAGGAACAGATTTGGCCTATACCCAGTGCAGTGACCAGGCCGTGCGCCTTGTCGGGACGGGGGGCATCCGGGGCCGTCGGGCGGTTTGCCATGGGGAGGCGCTAGCGCACGCGGCGTCCGCTGTCGTCGATCACGACTTCGCCATCTTCCTTGGTGAAAGCGCCGCGCTGCGGCTGTTCCAGAATGTCCAGCACCAGCTCCGAAGGCCGGCACAGACGTACGCCGGCCGATGTGACGACAAAGGGCCGATTGATGAGGATGGGGTTTTCAAGCATGGCGTCGAGCAAGGCGGCTTCGGACAGCGATTCATCATTCAGTCCCAGCGCCTGATACGCCGATTCCTTCTGGCGGATGGCGTCTCGTACCGACAGGCCGGCGCGCGAAATCAGGTCGACCAGTGTGGCGCGATCGGGCGGCGTCTTCAAATACTCGATGACTTCCGGCTCGATGCCTGCGTTGCGAATCAGCGCCAGGGTGTTGCGCGAGGTGCCGCACTTCGGATTGTGGTAGATGGTGACGGAGCTCATGGGGGTCCTGTGATGTGCGGTTAAAAGTCGCAACGAAAGAAAGAAGGCAGAAAGGGGAAGGGCAGGCTCATCGCGCTGGGTCGGTGTCCAGGGTCGGCTCGACGCAGGCCACGCCATTGCAACATTCGGCGGTCAAGTAATCGACCAGCCCGAACATCAAAGTGGTGTTCGCGCGGTAGCGCAGATAGCGTCCTTCCTGCTCGACGGTGAGCAGGCCGGATTGCGTCAGCGCTTTCAAATGGAAAGACAAATTCGTCGGCGGTAAGTCGAGTTCGGCGGCAATCTGGCCCGCGACGCAGCCGTCGGGCGCAGCGCGCACCAACAGACGAAAGATGTCCAGCCGGACCCCGGAGGCGAGCGATTCGAAAACAGTGACGGCGGTGTTTTTGTCCATTTGCGGATACTACAACAATTGTTGAAGTATCGGAATATCTGCTTTACTTCTTTATGAGGGTTCCACTACATTCGAACAATGGAAATTAACGACGCCGTAAAAGCCCTGTCCGCGATCGCCCACGAATCGCGGTTGACCGTATTTCGCCTGCTGGTTCAAGCGGGGCCGGGCGGCCTGCCGGCGGGCCACCTCGCCGAGCGGACCGGTATCCCCCCATCGTCCCTGTCTTTTCACCTGAAAGAACTGGTGCACGCCGGCTTGTTGCATTCGCGTCAACAGGGCCGGTTTGTCATCTACGAAGCTCGCTTCGAATCCATGGCGGCGCTATTGACCTATTTGACGGAGAACTGCTGCGGCGGCCAGCCCTGCATGCCGGACGCGGGACGCCATTGGAGCTCAAGCAGATCGGCGCGCAGCCGCCCGTGATCTGACGCGGGGGCTCCATGTTCGCAGCAATAACGATCTTTGCCATTACCTTGGTTTTAGTTATCTGGCAGCCCAGGGGCTTGGGCATAGGCTGGAGCGCCAGCCTGGGAGCAGTCGTCGCTCTAGCGGCGGGCGTGGTCCAGATGTCGGATATTCCTATCGTGTGGAATATCGTCTGGAACGCCACCGCCACGTTCGTGTCGGTCATCGTCATCAGTCTGTTGCTGGATGAGGCGGGCTTCTTTGAGTGGGCGGCGTTGCACGTCGCGCGATGGGGCAGGGGTAATGGCCGCGTTCTGTTCGCACTGATCGTCCTGCTGGGCGCGGCAGTAGCGGCATTGTTTGCCAACGACGGCGCGGCGCTCATCCTTACTCCCATCGTAATGGCGATGCTTCTGGCTCTGGGCTTCAGCCCGGCGGCGACGTTGGCATTCGTGATGGCGGCGGGGTTTATCGCCGACGCGGCCAGCCTGCCGTTGATCGTGTCGAACCTGGTCAACATCGTGTCGGCCGATTTTTTCGATATCAGCTTCGGACGCTACGCCGCCATCATGGCGCCGGTGAACCTCGTTGCGGTCGTGGCGTCGCTGGGCATGTTGTTCTTTTACTTCCGCAAACAGATTCCCACGGACTATGACCCAACCCAGCTCAAACCAGCCGCCGTGGCCATCCGGGACTTGAACACATTCCGGTCCGGATGGGCGGTGCTGGTGCTGTTGTTGGTCGGTTTTTTCTGGCTGGAGCCCTTGGGGGTGCCCGTCAGCGCGGTTGCCGCGGCGGGAGCAGTGATATTGCTGCTGGTCGCCGGTCGTGGACACAAGATCAGCACTCGCAAGGTAATCCGGGAAGCGCCCTGGCAAGTCGTCGTGTTTTCTTTAGGGATGTACCTGGTGGTGTACGGGCTGCGCAACGCCGGGCTGACCCAATATCTGGCGGAGTTGCTGTCATGGATTGCCGGGCAGGGCATCTGGTCCGCCACGATGGGGGCCGGTATTCTGGCGGCGCTACTGTCGTCCATCATGAACAACATGCCCACGGTACTGATCGGCGCCTTGTCCATCGAGGCCAGCCAGGCGTCCGGCGTGGTCAAGGAAGCAATGGTCTACGCAAATGTCATCGGCAGTGACCTGGGCCCGAAGATAACGCCCATCGGCAGTCTGGCCACGCTGCTATGGCTGCATGTGTTGGCGCGCAAAGGAATGACTATTTCGTGGGGCTATTACTTCAAGGTGGGGGTTGTGTTGACGTTGCCGGTGCTGCTGATCACGCTGGGCGCGTTGGCGATCCGACTGGGGTAGCGCGTGGCGACTAGCGCCTTGGCCGACCCAGCCGATCCATTACTTTACATAATACACATTATGCGCATTACGCCAATGCGGCAGGGTTCGGCGAGACCTGCCGTCTTAGATCAAGGTTTCAACATCCGTTCAGCCTCTTTAGACAAGTCGACGCCGCCCCCCTCGCTTTTTTGTTCGCCCCAGCTATATGCGCTACCGCCCGTGGACAACGCCATGCAGACGTCCAGCTTTTCCAACCCGGTCAAGTCCACCAGGTTGATCCGTAGCCGCGGCTTCTCGCGGTGTATTTCTTTCGCCGTGGCACACACGTCCTCTCCGCAAGAATCATCGCCACCCGCGAACACAAAAATCAATCCATCTCGTTCCTTGCCATCCATTTCCGCCGCAGCCGCTCGCAGACTGGCGGCCAAGGGAGCGTTGCCCTCGTTCCTGGCTTGCCGTACGAGTGCCAGCAACTCGCCGCGCCTGCTGGCTTCAAATGCTCCATGGCCCGCGTCCGCTACACATTTTTTGCCGGCGTACCGCACAAGACGTGTTTCGGTCGCCGGTGGCAGCACACCGATGATTCGCTCGATTTCCCGCTTGGCGAGTTCCTTGCGCAGGGTCGAACTCAAAGCGGTCCGGCGCGTCATGGCGGCGGACGTATCCAGCACAAATGCGACCTGCGTCGGCCATTGTTGCGGGGGTTCGGGTGTCGGCTCCGGCTCTGGCTCGGGCTTCGCTACCTCCACAGCCACTGGCTTGGCTACCGGAACCACGGGAACCCTTGCTCGAATCATGAACCACCACCAAAGCAATGCCAGCAATAGCACCAGTGCCAGCAGTGCGATCAACCCGAGCCACACCCATCGCCGCATCGGGTTTGTCGGCGGGCTTGACGCGGGTTCGGCGGCCACAGGCGTTTTGTTTGGCCACCACGTCATCAACAGCCGACCTTCAACGCTATACATCGTCGCCGGCTCGGCGGGCGTCAGCAATCCGCGCAGCAATTCGGCCTGCGGTTGCATGCCACGAGACTCCAGCGTATGGGCCAGGCTGCCAAGCTGGGTTAGGTGTTGTGCATGCCGTTGCAACAGAGCGCTCTGCTCTTGCTCCGATAACTGCGCGAACGGCGTCACTTGCCCCTGCTGTGTCGTCCACCACTCAATGGCCCCGTCGCGACCCGGTTTGGGAATGGCATAGACCTGGGCCACACTAGGCGGAAAATGCCGCTCGATGATTGCCACGCGCTCGTCGAAGCCGCGTACGAGGTGCTCTGAAGTTGAACCACTGGGATTTATATCCCGCTTAAATCGCTGCACAGTTTTGGTCTGATAATAGATTCGGCCGATGAGGCGATGTCTCGCTCATCGGCTCCCGCCCTAGGGGGCTTGCAGAACGCTGGTGCGCACGCGCTTTACCATCTGTTCCAGTTCTTGAACCTTGCGTTGACGCGCCGCTATCTCTTGGCTGCTGTCATCATGCGCGATGGGTTGGGCCTGCAACGCCGCGAGATCTTTCTCCGCCAATTGCAGTTGCACGTTTAGCCGAGCATTCGAGCCGCTTTGTTGTCGAACCCGGTCAAGCAGTTTGCGGGTGGTCGCCACGACGTTGTCACGCGCCCTCTCCTGCTCTTTAACGGACTGTCCGATCGATGCGCGCTGAGCCTCCAATGCGCTCAGAGAATCGCGGAACATCGCATTTTCCGCCTGCGCGGAAGTCAGCCGTGCTTCCTTGTCGTCCACCGTTTTCCGGTATCCGCCCGATCCGTCGCATTGCATCTTTTGAATGATGCTCACGTCACGGTCATTGGGATCGCAGGCGCCGGGCGGCAAGGCCGCGCAGCCGGCGAGCCCCATTAGCATCAATGGGAAAAGCAAACGCAGGTTCATACCGTTTTGCCCCAGTCAAGCGAATCACGCTGCGTCGTCAAGGTACCCATGGCGCCGCGCAGCTTGTCCGCCTCGACTTGCAGCTTTTCAATCTGGGCATCGAGCTTTTTGATATCCACCTGTGACCCCGCTTTCGTGGATACCGAGGCTTCTCGATAACTGCCAATCTTGTTATCGATGTTCTCCTGTTCTTGCTTGATGCGCGCAATGTCGGCGTCGATATCACGCAATTTCTTGCGCGCGACCGTTTGGTCGATCGTCCCCTGTGCGACGTCAAGCCGCAACTGTTCAATCTTTTGCGTGTCCGTTTCAATCACGGCCTGAAGCGTCTGAGACCGTTGCTGAAGCTTGGCGGTGTCCTTTTCCACATCTTGCGTGATGGCGTCAAGCATTGCGCCTGTGGATTTGTACTGACTGCGGCGGTAATCCAAGTAGTAGTTCGTGCCCATGGCAATACCGCAAGCGCCGATGCCCGCGATCACCGCGCACATTGCCTTCTTGTTGGCAGGCGCGGCGAGCAGGCACGCCGTCACACCGACTGCCGCCGCGCCCGCGCACGCGCCAAAGCCCGAGCGACTAAAAAACTCGGCGTCGTTACCTTCCGTCAGCCGGGGATCCAACTGCGCACCGCTCAACATAGAGCTCCCCGTGCTTGCACAACCGCTGATTGCCAGCGTGGCAACGACCAACCACGCGATAGATGCGCGACGCAAACCCTTCCCAAATGCCCGCATGAACTTCTCCTTTTCTTAGTTTTTGATGGCTGCGATGCAAGTCGGCAACCAGTTTTCCTTGTCCACTTTCCAAGACTTCAAATAAACCTGCTGATGCGTCCAGTACACGTTCAGGAACGGCTCCAGACCTTTAAGTTTCTCGTTTTGCTCAAGCATCTTTTTCACCACTGGCACTTGCTTGGCGATGTTTTCCTTGCCATACAACGTCGCGGCGTCAACCAAACTGCTTGCGTAGTACTGATTCGTCTGCGCAAGCTCATAACGCCGCTTGTCGATGTTGGCTTTGTAGGTTGTGCACTCCGCCGCGTCAGGCGACGCTTGGCAAAGATCGTCGTACGTCTTCTGGACGTAATTGACATAGCGGCCGTCGTCCCGCAATTTGGTACATAGAAAGGCGCCCAGATTCAAGCTTGCGCGGATTGCCTGATCGCGGGCCTCTTCCTGTTTGAGGTTGCTGGCCCTCAGCTTTCCTTCGAGATCCTTAAGCTGCTCTTTGAGTTTGCGGTCCTCGACTTTGCCGGCAAGGTCTCCAAGCTCCTGCACGGCGCTTTTGCCTTTACCCGTAGCGTCGGCGGAAACATTGCCGCTACCCAGGGACTTCCACCCGTCCTCAAGCTGCTGAATCCTTTCTCTGGACGTCAGTTCCGGCGCGGCGATAACCCAACGCACGCCTAACGTGTTGTCTTTCTGCTCGCCTTCTTCGCTGTAATAACGCCCCTCGCGCCGTGCGGCAGAGCGGATGCCCTCTTCAGCCTTGCGGAAGTCACCGCCGCGAACAACGAACGCGCCTGTGCCGCCGTGCTGCCGGTCCAGCTTGTTCAGCCGGAACGGGTCCTGGGTCATTTCCGCGGCATTGCCCAGCATGTCGTGTAGGCCGAGAGGATTGGGCTTCAACAATCCGATCTGCTGGAGCTTTCCATTGGACGATTGCGCGCCCGCATACCATTCATAACCGCCCAGGCCGTCCGGCATCGGATAGCGGGTTTCGACATAAGCGGCGGGGTCCACGTTCACGCCACCCCGAGCCGCGAATTCCCACTCGACTTCGGTAGGTAAGCGAACGAATCCACTAATGTGGTCCTCTTTGGGCAACGCGTCCTTTTTCTCGGTGCGCAGCCAGAGGTTGTACAAGTGGGCCGCGTGCACCGCATCGAACCAACTGATATGGGTCACGGGGATCATTCCGGCTCTCGCGGGCGCGGCACAGGCCTTGTCATTCCCGCCGACAAGCGTCAGCAACGCGCCGTATTGCTGCGTGCTCAACTCGTATTTGGCGATCAGGTAATAGCGCGCAGCGTTCTTCGCTTTCGTATCAGTGAAGCTGCCGGCGATGTGCGCCAACCGGCGTTGCTCCACGAAGGCAAATGTCTCGGTTTCCTGCCCCACGGAAATAGGCAGGTCGTCCAATGGCCCGGCTGCCGGCACGATGACCTTGCGAAATACGATTGCGCCATCGCACGGCAGCGGTAGGACGATGTCGCCTTCCTGCGGCTTCGGGTTGTAGTAGCGCTCTTCCCACTGGGATGCGGACTGCGCCGTCCCCGCAAACGAAAACGCAAACAGTGCAACGAAGACAATCCAATTAGATTTCACGCAAACTCTCCGCGGGTTGAATGCGCCGCGCGCTCATCGCGCCCCAAAGGGAGGCCAGGATCGCGACCGCAAGCGTCAAGGAAAATGCCGCCATGACATGGGCCGGGGTTACTTGCGCGGCAAAGCCACCGGTGTCCACGCTTGAACCCAGCAACTGGTTAAAAACCCGGCTGACGGCGGCATAGACGCCGATGCCTATCAGAAATGCGATGGCAGTCAACGCCAACGCCTGAATAACGATGTATGTGGTGATCGCCGCGCCGTTCATGCCGATCAGCCGCAACGTCGCAATTTCACGGCGTTTACGACGGACATTGGCGAGGAACGCGCCAACCAGCGACATCAGACAACCGAATATCGAGGTGCCGGCGATCACGCCGAACACGGTGGACAGCAAGTGATCGATCGCCTTCACGTTGCGTATGTCGGCCAAGCGGCTTGCCGTTTCTATGCGTTGACCATTAAGCACCGCCTCCAAGGCCTGGACAGATTCAATGTCCCGCGCGTACACGCGCGCCTTTGCATAACGACGTTTGGCGCCGGTAATTGGCTGCCCGTCCGCTTCGTCTTTGGCCAGCCCCGGAACGGCATAGCCGTCCCGGTACCACTCCATGTCCTGAAGCAACGCCAATCGCACGAACCCCGCGGGCCGGGGATAGGCTTCGGCTGCCAGCACCGCGTACACGGTCACGACAAGAATTCCGTGCTGGTCCTGCCCGTCCAGCCGGCGCGCGACCTTCATGCGAACGGCGTCGCCGGGTCCGATCTGGAGCTTTTTCGCCGCCTGGGCACTTAGCACCACCGCCCTGCCCTCCAGCCCCGAGACGTCCATACCGGCCAGTATCGGGTCGCCTTGCCCGGTGGGCACAATTTCCGCTCCATCCACGAACTGCGAGCCGCTGACATATAAATCCGCTTGCGTATTCAGTGACCTGGTAAGGCCAACGACAAAGCCGGCCTCGGGCCGCCGTGCCAACGTTTCCAGCCATGCGTCGTCATAGCTTCCGCTGCTCAACATGCGTACCTCCAGATTGCGGGGGTCGCTCAGGAGTTGGGCTTGCAGCGCGCTTACGACGCCGTGCTTTAGCCCGAACAACAGCAGCAGCGGAGCAATAACCGCCACCAGGGACGTCACCATGCATAGCGAAACCAGCCAGTCGTGCTTCAGGTCGGCGCAAGACAGGCCGGCAATGTGGCGAAGCTTCATTGCCGCTCCTCGTCCAGCACGAATTCGCTTCTGCCAGGCTCGAGTACGGGCCGCATGCTGGGCAAGCCGAACTCGCGCACCAGGCTCCAGTCGTGCGAGACGATGACGGTTGCCATCCCCGCACTGCGCGTGAGCTCGATAAGCAGACCGAAAAGGCGGCGGGCATTGTCGGGATCCAGCGCGGAGGTGGGCTCATCGGCCAGCAATAGTCGCGGACGATGCGCTAGCGCGCGGACGACTGCTACCCGCTGTCGCTCTCCAATGGACAAGGCGGCGGGCTTCTTCTCGAGCAGATGCGCCAGGCTCAATGTATCGATCGCGAAGCCAAGTTCATCGTCCATCCCCGGCAAACCCAACAAACGGCGGGGCAACATAATGTTCTCGAAGGCGGTCAGATAAGGCAGCAGGCCACCCGATTGGAGGACAAAGCCCAATCGCACCGATCGCACAGCGGCCAGTTCCCGATCGTGTCTTCGTTGCAGCAGCGGCGTGACATCGATGTCCGCGCCCAACACATATCGGCCGATATGCGCGGGCGACAGCAGCAGGCCAATGCCCTCGAGCAAGGTGCTCTTTCCGCAACCGCTGTTTCCAACGACGGCAAGAACGTCTCCCGCATTCAAGCGTAAGGCGGGCAGGTCGACTCGATACGCGTTCGGACCAATACCTCGAATCAGCCGCAGATCCTCGATGTGAAGCATCACAACAGGCTCAAGGCATCATTTCCAATGGCACGGGATACACATGATCCCGTTGGTCGCTGTCTTTGGCCAACGCCACCCAGCGATCCACATCCGCGTTGTACAACTGATAGTGCTTTAACTTGACGTTCAAGTTGCGGATGAACTTCTCTTGCGCCAGACCATCCATGCTCTTCCAGGTTTCCTCATCCAGGTTAAGCACTTCACTTTGGTACGGCAGGCCTTCGAGGTATTCCGCGACGAAGCCCATTTCGGACAGTTTCCTATCCGACTGCTTGAGCTGATTGGGGTCGGCACCCATGGTGGCCGCAACCGCCCGCAACTGATTGAACATATCAGCGGGCGATATCAGACCTTGATTGGCGGCGTCCACAATCTTACGCATGACGTCGTTCAAGTCGCTTAACTGGCCTTTCGTCAGCAAGACCCGAACGTCGGTCGTTGGGACGTTTTGTTTAATCAGATCGCGGTCGCTGATCCACGCCTGGAATACCGGAGGAACGCGGGCCCCGATTTTCTCGCCAAGATAAGCCAATTTCATCGCGTTGCCGACGAGTTCTGCCTCGTCTTTCATTTTCTCGTCTGCGTTCACCGGCTTACGACCCGGATCGCTGGCGTTGGCGGCGCTGCCCACTGCGTCTTCACCCATATAGGCTGACTTGACCTGCATCGTGATGGCGCTGGCCAGCATGTCTACCTTCTTGCCGAACTCGTCCACATCGCCAGCGTTCACGGGGTAATAGAGCGAGACGTTCGTGCCGCCATATGTAGACAGGTTGCGGTATTGCGCCTCTGCGTGCGCATGGTTCTTTACGCCTGCCGGCGTTTTCAGGTGCAACGTGTAGATCGCCACGCCCGGCTTGGAGGCTTCAAGTCGAACCTGACTGGCATCCAGGCCGGTGGAGGACAGCTTGTTGTCGGCTTCGATCGCTCCGGCGTCCGTTATCAGGACGACATATCGCGCACCAAAATTTCGCCAATCTACGCTGTTGATGGCGTCCATGACGCCCGCGTACGCGTCTTCATCAAACAGGCTGCTGGAAACCTTGGCTTGTGTCAGCCCTGATACCTTGTTCAGAAAGTCCGCACCGCTTTGGACCTTGTTGGGGTCCGCATAGATCTTGCTGACGTACTCAAGCCCCGGGACGGCCTTCACGTTCGATCGAAAGGCCACCAAGCCAAATTTGACGCGATCGCCCAGCTTTTCATGATCGATCTGTGCGTAGACTCGCTTTACGGCTTCCCGCGTCCGATCAATGTAGGGGTTCATCGAAATGCTGGAATCCACGACAAAGACCACCGCCGCGGAAAACTCCTTGATTTGATTCACTCGCTGCTCGGCAGTCGAAGCCTCCCCCGCAACCGAGGCGGCGGCGGGCGCGGCCATGCTGACCGAGGCAACATTCAGGACCCGGGTGCGGAAGCCCTGCTCCGTCATAACCTCTTCGCCGCTCAGAATTGGCAAAAGATAGAAGTTCTTTTGCATATCCACGAACAGCTCTGGCTCCTGTGCCACGATGCCGTCCGCCTTGCCGTTGAGCTTCAACTGGTGCCTTGCCGGTGCAATCTTGTCGACAGGGTCAATCGCGTTCAGGACAGCGTCCAGGCCGTTTCGATCTTTGAAAAACAGCGTACGCTCACGCCCTGCCGGATTGGTGAAGGCCAATGACAGCTGCATGTTCCAATCCACGGTGCACGACTTTTCAACCCACCCAGCGGTCTTGCCGTACGAGTCCGGCCCAACGTTGAGCCATTTGACGTTGGCAACGTCCTGCACGGCGTAGACATAGAAACGGGTGAACGCAGGCTGTAAATTGCCCGATGCCGCCCCAGGGCTTGCACGCAATTGACAGCCCGGCGTCGTAAGGACGCGCTGATACAACGTCTTTTTCCCTTCTTGTAGCAAGGGTGCGGCCGCCATCGCGACGGACGTGGCGCCCAGTAGTGCGCATCCGAGCGACAAGGCAGCGAATAGTTGTTTAACAGGGGTGGGCAACATAGGCATCTGGCGACTCGTCATACGGAACACGTATCAGTTGGGCAAGGACTGCAGGCTGGCGAGCGCCCCGGCTTGTTTCGGATCGCGCTCCAATACGGCTTCATACCAATAACGCGCAGTGGCCGCTTCGGCCTTGAAACAAGTGTTCTTGGATGATGCCGGGTCATATTCGGCGGCGTACGCCAGCGCGATGGTGATATCGCCAGCGTTCGCGCGATTCGCATACAGCCGTTGCGCAATCTCGCACTGTCCCGAATCGCGCGCTGCCCGAATTACCTTAAGCAACGCTTCGGATTCCTTGACGTCGCGCACGCACGCCTGCACAAAACCCATCTTGTCCGCGCTTGCATCGGCCAGCGACGCAACGGTACAACCCGCAGGCGGCAAGGCCGCAGGAGCGGATGCCGATGACGGTTGCGGATCGGCGTCAACGGACCTGTCCTTCCAAAGGAAATAGTAGGCGGCGATACCTGCAGCCACCAGCAATGCGGCCAGACCCAGTGCAAGCGCCAATGTGCGACGTCCCTGCCCGGACGCATGCCTGGAATTGATTTCCGGGGCTGGCTCCGGCTTCGGCTCCTGCTCGATGGCGGCTTGCGGTTCGACGGGTTCCTGAACAGCGGGAGCGGCCAGCTGGCTGCTGCTGCCCACGGTGGGCGCCGCCCCGGCGGCGGCGCCAGGCAATACATCCGGTTCAATTCGAAATGCGTACTGAACGGCCGCCCCACCTGCCACACGCAGGAACCCGCGGCAACGCGGCCCTTGGGTGCCCGCCAGCAACGGGTCGACGAATTCGGGTCCCACTGGCATGACCAGCGTCTGCGCACGCAGGCTCGCACCTTGCAAGCGGATCCACTGCTCGTCGCCGACCCATTGCCGATTGACGACGTCAAGGTGCGCCGCCCCTTCGCTGCGTCGTACCGACAGTTCGACATGGTCGGCGCCCTGCTCCCAAGGAGTGACATGCAGCTCAGCGCGCCCGGGCGATACCGCCTTCAGAAGAATAATTGTCATCGAATTGCACTACGCCTCTCGGACGTTGGCAAGAATGCGTGCCAACGCCTGGTTCTGTTCAAGATTGATTTCGCTACCCGCCGTATGGCCTGCGTTATGCAGCACAACGTCTTGCAGACCGGTTAACCAATAACCAACGTAATCCGCGTTGGTATCGAGCGGTACTTCGTGCAAGTCCGGCAGGCCGGCTGAGTCTAGGCTCGTAGTGCGGGCGAAGAGCTTGTGCTTGTTGACGATGCTGACAGGTCTTTTCTCGAACTCGACATTCAAAAATCCCAACCAGGCAACAAAGTCGTTAAGACCCAGCTGCGCGCGCAGCACTTGCCGCATCACCAAGTGCTCGCGCTTGGAGCTGCTGTCCTGACGCGCGGTCAGGCGCCCTTCGATCATTGCTTGCAAATTGACGCGGTTGGCGGTGGTAATCAATTCATCCACCAAGATCTGCGCCACTTCCCGTTTGACGCCCATGGCGTCAAGCAGGCGTTTTCGCTCAGGCAGATCACGCAGGTGCGCCACCCAGCGTTGAAAAACCGCCTCGGCGTACAAATGATCGGCCGTCCTCAGCGTCAATTTGATAGAAGAGTTGGCCCCCGACTCCGCTTGCGTAACGGTGTCTGGCTTCGCAAATGGGTTGTGCTCGGCGGTATCTTCGAATGCAAATGGGTTGACTTCTTCCGCGTCGTCACACGCCTGCGAATCTTGCGCCGTCGGCTTGGGCGCTTGCGCGTGCAAACCGTTCAAATAGAGTTCACGCAGGTCTTCCTGCGATAGTTCCATGGCTTGCATCAGAATCGGGATCCATCGACGGCTGGCGTAGAGCGCCTGCGCCAATTGCTGACCTAGTTTCCGCTTCTTTTCGACGTCGTCCCCGTCGATGTCCTGGTGATAGCTGGCCAGCCGCGCCAAGGCGCTGCCCCTGCCCTCAAGTTCATCATGCAATTGCTGGCGCAAGCGCCCCAATTTGAATTCCAGATCGGCGATCCCTTTGATCCCCGCCGCCAGCCGGTTCATGCCGCCGTCGTTCTCCGTCATGACCGCGTCCCAGGCCAGCCTGGGGTCTGCGATACGGCGTCGAATGTCCGGGTGATCGCAAAAGCTCTCGCCCAGTCGTTCCAAGGCCTGGCGCTTATCCGGATCGATCTGCTCTTTTCCCTTGCCCAGCTTTTTGACAAAGGAGCTGTCCATGCCGGGCTTGCGCACGAGGTAGACGTTATTGAACTGCACGCCACCGGACCAATCCTTCATGAACGGCAGATTGCCAAAGCGCTCTTCCATTGCGCCGCGCAGCATGCCCGCCCACCCCTCGTCAATCTGGGAACCCCCTTCGTGGGTCAGCATCGCCTGGAGGCGCATGTCGAACATGGTCAGGGCCCAGAACAGGCCGCAGGCCCGTTCGCTTCGCGATTGCGCGGTCTCGCCTTGGGTACATTCCACCCAGCGCTCAAGTACTTGCGCGGTTTCGCTGACCTCGCCCTGCTTGTACGAGCAAACCACGAGGCCGTTCATGGCCTGCGTGATGGTGTAGTTCTCAAACAAATAGGCAACCTTCCCGCGCAGCAGCATTTGGCCGACAGGGTTGCCTTCAGAGGAGATCTCCGATAATTCGCGCGCCTTGTATCGCCCGCGGTAACCCGGAAAGTCCAATAGGTCGACCGATGACACTCGTGGCTCGGACTCCGTTTCGACCAGCGGGAAAATAAGCTCCACGGTCAATACGGCCAGATGCGAAATCAGGAGTTCTGTCGGGGCGCCCAGCTTTCCATCTACGACGGGACGGACAGCGAGGTTTTTGTCCCGTTCCGAGCCTTGCCGCAACAAGACGTCCACCGACATGATGCTGTCGCGGCCATACTGCAGCTCGTCTCCTTCCCGAGTTGCCAGCGCCGACAGCGGCAAGTAGGCCGTCTCTGCATTTTTCAGTTTTCCCAAGCTGGCCGCGACGGCCGCATACATCTGCGTGAATTCAGGCAGTTCTCCCCACAACACGGAAAACAATTGAGCGCGCTCGTCCGGTGAGAGATGCGGCGCCAGCTTCATTGCGTGCTGCCAGTACCCATTCTCCAATAGCCGCAGCGGCTTTGCGAAGGACGCGCGTGCGTAATCCCATAGCGACACCACGTCGTCGGCATTGACGCCGCGTTGTATCGCCCCGCCGTCCCTTCCGTGGAACCGGGCCAGCATCTGTTCTATACGGGCTTCATCGAGCCGATATTCCACGCGGTGCTGGTCGAAATCGTTGAACCAGGAATTGCTCAGGATCTTGGCAAGGTCAATCTCGCGAAACAGGCGCACTTCAACCGGATACGCATCATCTTCCGAAGGCTGCGCATTGCGGGTAAAGCGCGTCACCAAGCCCGTCGCCTCCTTGCCCGTTCCGGGGGGATTGATGTGCGTGATGAAGTTGACCAGTTGGCCGCCGTAGTTGGCTTCGAATTGACCACGCTGATCGGCACCAAGCGCAGATATCAAGTACGACTTTCCCGCCTGGGACTCACCGAAAAATCCGATGGTCATGGGCGACTGCGCCGCGCGCATAAGGTCGCGGCTTTTATTGCGTAATTGGCGCAACTGATGGACCAGGCTATCCGCCTCGCTGTTCAACTGCTTGGAGTTGCCACGTACCTGGTCGACCCAATCGATGGCGGCGCCGGCTCCCTCCAAAAGGGCGTTCCACTGGCGGGCGAGTTCGTTTTGCTGTTGTGTCATGGTGTCAGATCTTCACGCTGCCGCTATCGAGCCAATACGAGTCCTGCCCCAAGCCGGCGTGCAGCAGCGTATTCATCTCAAAGCGGATATGGCTCTTTTGAATCTGGACGGCGTCCGCTCCCTCTACCCGTTCGATGCCCAATTCATCACTGATCAGGCCTTGCCGGCGATCGCGCTCCGAAGGCTGCTGCACGGTGAAGTACACGTGAGCCCGGGCGTCAGGCACGCTAGCGTCGCGCTCCTGGCTTTCGCGGAATTTCTTCTGCCAGGCAGGCTGAAATCCCAACAGGTAAATCGGCGCGGCGGGCCAACGTTCGCAAGCCAATTGCCGATACCCCAGGCGTGTGTCCGCGTTCAGCAAATACGGTTTTGCATCGCCGGAACCATCCCGGGGCAGCTCAATGCAGCCATCTTCCGGAGGCAAGCCGTCGGGCGTGCGAGTCTTGATGTCCGAATAAAGGACGTCCGCCTGCTTGATCAGGTTATTGCCGTCGATCCGGCCAAAGTAGCGGATCAGGGGCAAGGGTCGAATCCTGGAAGGACTGAAGTAGAAATTTGCCAGGCGGCGATTTTCAGTAAGCCAGCACACCATGGCACCGACCGCCGCCGTCGTCTTGGGATCGCCGATCAGACCGCCCTTGTGAAACGGGAACCAGGTGCCGCTGCGGTAGTTCTGCATTGGCAGCACGCGGCCAGAGGGCAACGCGGCAAGCTGGCGGATCAGCGTCTGCACGCCGGGCAGGCACGACGGGCGCCCGGTCAACAACAGTACATCGCAGTCGTAATGCGCAACGACTTCGCTGAGCGAGGTCAGCGTCTTGCAGATGTTCAGGCCGTCCGTCAGGAAATGCTTGTGCAGGACCGCCGGATCGAACGTCAACTCGATCCCGCCCAGATCAAGAATGGTCGGCACGCCCAGATCACTGCTGAGGTTTTTGGACACGAAATCGCGTACCGGCGCGCTGATGCGGTTGTCTGTTCCGAGCCAATGCGCCCATGTTGCTGTCCGCTTGCGGCTGCCTTGTTCCAGATCGAAGCGTTCGTATTCAGCCAATAGGGCCAGTGCCAGCGGATAGAACGCCTGCAACGTCAGTTGTTGACGCAGCACCATGTCGCCAGCGCCAAGGCTGCGAGCGCCGCAAATCCGATCCGCAAGGTCGCCCGGATGTTGGGCGCCCTTCTCTTTCAGCGCCGCTTCAAACGAGGGCAAAATGAAATGCCGTATGACGTCCAGAACGATGTCGTCACCGGCAACCTTGAAGCCGTCACGGAACCGCTGTACGGGCGTGATCGGCGCGTTGCTGCCGCTGCCCGCCGCGTCGCGCTGCATTACATATTCATTGATAACAAGGTCCGTCGTGCCCCCGCCGATGTCGATAGAGGCGACGGTGATCGATTCATGATCTTGTTTTCCGGGTCTTGCAATGGTCTCGAAGAACTCCTCCGGATGTCCGCCGAAGTTCTCGCCGATCTCGGTATACAGGTAGACCAGCTGCGCGCACGTCGCCTCGTCCCACTTCACCACCACCTTGGGCAAGGGAACATGCAGGCGGTTCTCGTCGCCGGCATCGTCATGCGGGTCGTCGTTATAGTCGGCGGCATGCCAGCCCATGCTCTTCCAAAGCAGGCCGAGCGCGTCGCGTACACGATTGCGGAACTTGGTGCGCTCAACTTGCGGCGTGCTGGGCGGTACCGTCAGGATGACGGTTCGCAACCAGCGCGAGGTCGCCGCATTTTCTTTATCTTTGCGATACAGAATGCTATTGATCTGGGCTACCGCTTGGGTAAACACCTCGTTGAGCATGAGCGTCATTAATGAAGACCGCGAATACTTGGTCTCAAAAACGGATTCCACGCCTTTAGTCACATACAGCGCCCGCCCTTCGTCATCAATCAGGTCGGCTAATGGCTTCAGGGTGGCCATGGGCTCCTGTTGCCCTTTCAAGCTGCTTGTATTCAAACGCCAAACTTGGTCGTAGGGGCGAGAATCCCATAAATAGCGCTTTGGGCTGGACAGGCCCGTGGACCCTTCCGTACCTTCGCGCAACGCGGCCAGTTTTGATGCCTCTGTCCCCACTCGCGTCATGCTGCCCCACGCGAACGCATCGTGCCGCCCGCTTTGCATTGACCACTGATCCAAGCCCAGATTGATCTTCGCGAATTCCACGCGCGATTCAAACGGATGGTCGTAGATCTGCTCAGGCGCGCTCATGTCACGCAGCACCAGGTGAGTGTTGCCATGCAATCCGCGATTATTCTGCTCAGGATCTTCGACCAAAATGCCGCAAGTACGGGAATTACCCACGTCCAGAACCAGGTCCACGGCGATGGGTTTACCCGCACCGACCGCGTTGCGCAGTTTTACCTTCACCGTCGGAACCGCCACCTGCGCTTCTCTATTGGGATAAGTGGTGGGCGCAGGTCCCCGCAATAGGCTCAGCAGGTTCAGGTAATGCGCGATGTGGCGCTTTTGGGCCAACTCGCTCTGAATGTCCTCAAGCTCGCGCTTGGCGGCCACACATTTGTCCTTGAAGACCTCGGCCAACCACTCTTTCACCCAGATCAGGTCCAGGAACCAGCGCATCTCGCTAAGATGCACTGCCAAGCGAAATGCCTGCCCGTTGCGCAGATCTTCGTCGTTGGGCGCGAGATAGGCCACGCCCTCGCGTTTGGGCATGATGCGGGTATCGAACGCGAGCGTCAGCCGATGGGTATGACCGTGTTCATCAGGCGTGGCGAGCCTGACGATACGTAAACGGCTCCAGTTGTTCGGCCCCTGGTCAAAACGGGTCGGCGAGAGGTATCGAAAAAATGGCACCGGCAGCCAAAGCCCGTCAAGGATATCCAGGCTTTCTTTCATGCTCACATCATCCAGACCCGGAGCGGGGTGCCCCCGGTCCATTTTCTCAGCTTCGGATTCAAAACACAGTGTGCCGTCGTTGGCCTCGAAAAGACGCGCCAGCAGGCCATTGCCCAACAAGGCAAACTGACCCGCCGGCTCGCGGCGCAGGTCGAGCGTTACCGCAAGATCGAGAAACTGGATGCCGGTGTCTCCAAAGAGATCGACCGTTTGGATTTCGGTATAGGTGTCGACTTTAGGCAGCATGACGGTATGAGTCGCTTCAGGACTACGGCTGGCGCATGGTCAGCGGGAATTGTTCGGAGCCGTAGTTGCCCGAGCAGGCGGCAACATGGGAGGCGTTCGGTTCGCAACGGATAGCGGGCATTTCATAGGTCGAGCCGTCGTTACATGAGGCCTGCGCGCCGGTGCTGATCAGCAATGCACCACTGGCTACCACCGCGCTTACCGGCGCTTGGCATTTCGAGCCATTCCGCCTGTCCAGCGTGACATGGCCCTTGCCTTTTTCGAATTGATATTGCAGGCGGAGGGGCTCGCCGGTATTGCGGTCCTGAATTCCAGCCCGCACGCGCCAATCCCCATTCAGAAAAGCCGCGGTGCCGTCCGCCAGTGCGGGAGGCAATACCAATGGATTGCCATCGGGGCCTCGGCCCGCCACTGGCGCGCTGGCATCGCCCATAGGCGGTGCAGTCTGGGCGCGCGCGTCTCCCGTCGCCACGCCGCCGTCGCCAATTCCATGGGAAACATCGGGCTTGAGCGCCTGGACGTCGTTCGCGGCCGTGCCTTCCGCTGCCGCCTGTATTCCGTTCGTGCCGCCGGCGGAAGCTGTCTGCGAGCCAACAAGCGCTGCGGTCGGCGCATGGCCTGCGATGGACGATTCCGCATGGGGCATGTCCGCCCGCGTCCGATCGACCGGCGGCGTCTGTACGAGGGACGCCGAGCGATCGTCAACCGGAGGCGCCGATATCTGCGCTGCGCCGATCAGTGGCAGCCCTGCCAGGACAGGCACTGAAGGCGCGCAAGCGCGAAGGGCGAAGAGCAACAGCGCCGCCAACAACAGCGGCAATAGCAGCCACCACCACCGGCTGCGCCACCACGGCGCGGCTGCGGTCAGCGGCGCGCTCACGGGCGCCACTGGCGCCGCGACAGCGGGGGGCAAAGCCGTTCGGTACGGTGCAGGCGAAAGCAACGAATGCAAAGGAGCTACCGAACGGTCTGCCCCGGCATTCAAAAAGCCCCAAAATGTGATGACAGGTTTGCCGTTGACCAGATACACATGGCTGGGATCTGGATGGTGAAGGACCCATTTCAGCAACGAGCCGAACAGCGATTCGGAGTTGGCCGTCAAGTCGGCGCGCAACGCTTCGACCTCCTGACGGACGGTCGCAAGCTGCGTGGAAGCGATGGATTTTTCGTCTTCGGTGGCTGCGGTCCAGGGCACGACCGGACCGGCGCTAGGCGCATACCAATCAACCAGACTGCCATCCGCGCTGGCCTGGGGAATCGCAAAATGTTCTGCCAGGTCCCCCCGCCGTCGCTTGAGCGTAGAGAGGATTTGCGACGCGGCCATATAAACCGGCTGGCCACGCTCGCCTAATGCGTCGTACTGATCGATTCTTTCGCTACGAAGCTTTACTCCGGACATGCCGTGGCCACCACATCAAAAATATGGCCCCTAAAATTAGGGGCCAGAAGAAGGATGACAACAAATTTAACATAAATTTAGTAATATGTTTAACAAATTAACTTCTGTTATTACATACAGCACCATTCATTCAGATAAATCGCCTTCTAAACCGCGATTCGACTTGTCAAAAGCGGGCGGCCGGTGTGGCGCGACAGAATCGCGCCGGCAAATCCGCAAGTAATTGTTACTTAATCCGCCCAATCGTCGCCCCGGCCGCCACCGACTTACCCGGCGCTGCTTCCTGTTTGAGCACGCCGTCCCGATGCGCCAGCACTTGCATTTCCATCTTCATGGCTTCCATCGTGGCGATCAGTTCGCCTTGTTTGACGGTGGCGCCGTCTTCCACCTTCCAGGCTTGGATGGTGCCCGCGATGGGTGCCGGCACGCTGTCGGCGGTGGCGACATTGCCGGCAGACTGCGCTGCGTCCGCCGTTGCGGCCGCGCCGGCGGATTGCAGGCCTCGGAGCAGTTCGGCCGGCAGGCCCAGGGACACGCGGCGGCCGTCGATTTCCACGGCGGTCCGGTGCAGTGTCACCGTGCCCAACGGCGTTGGGCGCACTGCCGCCTCCAGGTCATTGGCAAAGTCGGTTTCGATCCAGCGCGTGTGGACCTTGAAGCCGGTGTCGTCGCCCAGGAAGTCGTCATGCGCCAGCACCGCGCGATGGAACGGCAGGACCGTGGCCACGCCTTCAATGCGGAATTCGGCCAGCGCGCGGCGGGCGCGCGCAATGGCCTGTTCGCGGGTGGCGCCGGTGACGATCAGCTTGGCCAACAGCGAATCGAACGTGCCCGGTATGGTCGAACCCGACTCCACGCCGCTGTCCACGCGCACGCCCGGTCCGGACGGCGGCGCAAACTGCTCGATGCGGCCCGGCGACGGCAAGAAGCCTCGGCCCACGTCTTCGGCGTTGATACGGAATTCGATGGCGTGGCAGCGCGGCGCGGGCGCGGTGGTGAACGACAGCGGCAAACCGTCCGCGATGCGCAATTGCTCAACAACCAGATCCAGCCCGCAGGTTTCCTCGGTGACCGGGTGCTCGACTTGCAGGCGCGTGTTGACCTCCAGGAACGAAATCGCGCCCGATGCGCTCAGCAGGAATTCGACGGTGCCGGCGCCGACATAGCCGGCGTGGGCGCAGATGTCGCGGGCGGACGCGTGGATGCGTTGGCGCTGGTCGTCCGTCAGGAACGGCGCGGGCGCTTCTTCCACCAGCTTCTGATTGCGCCGTTGCAACGAGCAATCGCGTGTGCCCAGGACGACGACGTTGCCGTGCTTGTCGGCCACCACTTGCGCTTCGACGTGGCGCGGCCGGTCCAGGAACTGTTCCACATAGCATTCGCCGCGACCGAACGCGGTGACCGCTTCGCGCACGGCGGATTCGTACAGGTCGGCCACGTCTTCCATGCGCCACACGACTTTCAGGCCCCGGCCTCCCCCGCCAAACGCGGCTTTAACGGCAATCGGCAGGCCGTGTTCGTTGGCGAAGGCCAGCACGTCTTCGGCGCCGTTGACCGGGTCTGCCGTGCCCGCGACCAGCGGGGCTCCGACCGCCAACGCGATCTTGCGCGCCTGGACCTTGTCGCCCAGCCGTTCGATGGTTTCCGGCGACGGGCCGATCCACGTCAAGCCGGCGTCGATGACGGCGCGCGCGAAGGTGGGGCTTTCGGACAGGAAGCCGTAGCCGGGATGCACGGCGTCGGCGCCACTGCGCCGCGCGACGTCCAGCAGCTTGTCGATGTTCAGATAGGAATCGGCGGGACGGTCGCCGTCCAGCCCGTACGCCTCGTCGGCCATGCGCGCGTGCAGCGCGTCGAAATCGGCGTCGGCGTAGACCGCAACGGATTTGACGCCGTAGTCGGCGCAGGCGCGGATGATGCGGACGGCGATCTCGCCACGGTTGGCAATCAGGACTTTCTTCATGGCAGGCAGATTCAGTTAGGTCGGGTTGACGGACACGGCCGGAACATCAACCGGAACGAAGTCGGAAATGGGATTGAAGCGCACGCGAGCGCCGATGGGAATTTGCGCGGCGCGGTCCAGATGCCACGGCGCCACCGAGCCAATGACGGGGTAGCCGCCGGTCAAGGGGTGGTCGGCCAGGAACAAAACCGGCTGGCCGCTGGCGGGCACCTGGATGGAGCCTTTGCGGGTGCCTTCGCTGGGCAGTTCGGCGTGATTGGCGCGTTGCAGCGGCGCGTCGCCGTTCAAGCGGATGCCGACGCGGTTGGACTGCGGCGTCACCGTCCAGGCCTGGCGCGACAAGAGCGCAACCGCCTCGGCATCGCACCAATCCGTGCGCGGCCCCAACACCACGTCCAGCACCACCTCGACGTTGGTCGTGGGCAGATCCGCCGGGGCAATTTCGGGTGCACCGACGATGGCGCCCTGCCCGGCTGGCCGGATGCCGATGCGGTCGCCCGCCGCCAAGGGCTCGGGGCCGACGCGGGCCAAGGTGTCGGTTGAGCAGCTGCCCAGCACCGATTGCACGTCGAAGCCGCCGCGCGCGGCCAGGTAATAACGAATGCCGGCGGACGGCTGGCCCAGGGACAGCGTGTCGCCGTCATCCAGCGCAATCGCCTGGTACGTGTTCGCCGTCCACGTGCTGCCGGCGGCATTGCGCAGCGTGACGTCGCCAAGCGCGCCGGTCACGGCTACGACGCTGGGGCCGTGCGCCCGCAGCTGGAATCCGCCGTAGACGATTTCAATGGCGGCTTCGCCAGGCGCGTTGCCCACGAGGCGGTTGGCGGCGCGCAGTGCGCCCCGGTCCATGGCGCCGGACGCGGCCACGCCCTGACGCGCCTGCCCTGCCCGGCCCAAGTCTTCAAACACGGCCTGTAATCCGGGCGATACGACTTCCAGCGCGGGTGTGGCGCGGGAATCGCTGGCGGCCGCGTCGGCGGAAGTCGAGGACGAAGCCTGGGCGGAGGTTCCGGTCGAAGTCCCGGTCAAAGTTCCGGTCGAAGTTCCGGTCGAAGCCCCGGCTGAAGCCCCGGCATCAATGAACCGCACCCGATACCCCGGTTGCAGCAACGCCGGCGTCTCGCGCGATAAGTCCCACATGGGGACCGGGGTCACGCCCAGGATCTGCCAGCCGCCGGGGCTGGCTTGCGGGTAGACGCCGCTGAATGTGCCGGCCAATGCGACGGCGCCCGCGGGGATGCGGGTGCGCGGGGTCTTGCGGCGCGGCACGTCCAGCGTGGGGTCGCCGCCGCTGAGATACGCGAAGCCGGGTGCGAAGCCGGTGAAGGCCACGCTGTACGTGCCGCCGGTGTGACGGCGCACGACTTCGTCCGGCGTGATGCCCAGCAACTGCGCGACTTCGTCCAAGTCTTCGCCGTTGTAATGGACGGGGATTTCGATCAGCTTGCCATCGCGCGCCACGTGGGCCGTGGTGTCGCGGGAGCCGATGTCGGCAATCAGCGCATCGCGCGACACCAGGCTGGGTTGAAAGATGACCAGCACCGTGCGCGCGGCGGGAACCATTTCGGTGACGCCAGCAATGGGCCGGTTTTGCAGCGCGGCGAACAGCGCCAGCGTCTGTTCAAGATCGTCCAGTTCGACCAGTAGCGCGTCGGTGTTTACAGGCAGAAAACGCACACGGCCTCCTAGGCGGATTGTGCCGGGGCAGCGTCAATGAAAGACCGGATGGCGACACCCGACTGTTCAAGCTGGCGCCGCAGTTCGCGCGCCATGTCCACCGCGCCGGGGCTGTCGCCATGCACGCAAATGGAATCGGCTTGCACGCGCGTCAGGCTGCCGTCGATGGCTTCGATGACGCCCTCTTGCACCAGGCGCAGCATGCGCGCGGCCACGGCCTGCGGGTCATGCAGCACAGCGCCCTTTTCGCGGCGCGATACCAGCTCGCCCTTGGGCGTGTAGGCGCGATCGGCAAAGGCTTCGGCCACCACGCGCAACCCGCGTTCACGGGCGCGCGTCAGCAGGGGCGAGCTGGCCAGACCCACCAGGACCAACGTGGGGTCGATTTCCAGAATGGCGGCAATTACGTCGTCACCCTGGCGCGCATCGTGCGCGATGGTGTTGTAAAGCGCACCATGCGGCTTGACGTAGCGCACGTCGGTGCCGGCGGCGGCGGCCAGCCCCTTCAAGGCGCCGATCTGGTAGATGACATCGGCGATCAGGTCGGTGCTGGCCACGTCCATATTGCGGCGGCCAAAGCCGGACAGATCGGGATAGGACACGTGCGCCCCAACCGTCACGCCGTTATCGTGCGCGGACTTCAGGGTGGCCAGAATGCCCGCGGGGTCGCCCGCATGAAAACCGCACGCCACGTTTGCGCTGGACACCACCGCCAACATCGCGGCGTCGTCGCCCATGCGCCATGCGCCCAGGCTTTCGCCCAGGTCGCTGTTCAAATCGATCCCAGCCATGTCTTATCCTTAGTCCACGGACGCCGGGCAGGCGGATTTCCGCACGGTGCCCCGCTTGTAGTGTGGAACGATAGTTACACAATTGTTCTACAAATTGGTTAGTATGGTAGATCAAACTTGCCCAAGCGGCTATCGGTAATTGCCCCAACCGCCTATGACCACCTCCGACGCGCACCAGACCCTGACCGATAAGGTCACTGAACAGATTCGCCGCCGCTTGATCAATGGTGAATTCATGCCGGGCCAGCGGCTATCGGAAGCAACCCTGACGCAATCGCTGGATGTGTCGCGCAACACTTTGCGCGAGGCCTTTCGCAACCTGACCAAGGAAGGCTTGCTGACTTATGCGCCCAACCGTGGCGTGGCGGTGGCGGTGCCCAGCATGGCGTCCATTATCGACATCTACCGGGTGCGGCGCATGATTGAATGCCAGGCGCTGGCCCAGGCCTACCCGCACCACCCCGCCCGCCAACGCATGCGGCAGGCGGTGGACGACGCGCTGGCGTGTCGCGAGCGGCAGGATTGGGCGGGCGTGGGTACGGCCAACATGGCCTTTCACATGGCCATCGTCGAACTGGCCGACAGCGAACGCCTGAACGCGATGTTCGCCTTGCTGCTGGCCGAATTGCGCTTGGTATTCGGCCTGCTGCAAGACCCGGAATTCCTGCACGCCCCGTATGCCGACATGAACGAGCAGATTCTGCAACGCGTCGAAGCGGGAGATTTTGGCAAGGCGGCCGATGCGCTGAAGGACTACCTGGCGCAGTCCGAGCGCATCGTCCTGGCCAGTTACGCGCGCCGCGTGGCCAATTGAAAGCGCCACGACCGTAGCGCGTCAATCACCAGGAACACCAGCAGGCTGACGCCCATTACCGGCAGGCACCAGCCCAGCACGGCGGCCGCCGCCAGCGCGCCCAGCCGCGCCGGCCAGCCCAACGCGGCCCACGCCTGCGTCAGCGTCTGGCCATTCGCGCCCGCTGCCGGCCGGCGCAGCCACCACATGCGATAACCCAGCACGATCATGGTCGATAGCGCCAGGCCGATGGCGCCCATCAACAACTGGTTGGGCCAGCCGAACAGGATGCCCATGTGCATGTCCACGCCCCAGCGGATCAGCTTGGCGATCAGCGGAAAGGTGTCGAAGTCGGCACGGCTGGTGATGGCGTAGGTGGTGGGGTCGATGGCGATGGTGTCGACTTGGGTCGGCCAGGACCGGTCGACTTCACGCACCATCCACGCCTGGCCGGCGCCACGCGGTGGACGAATCTCCAGCTGCGTGCTGTCGATGCCACCCTGCCGGGCCGTTTGCAGGATGCGGTCGAACTGCGCGACGACGTCTGAGGGGGCATTCATGGGCGCATGCGTGGATGCATGCGTGGATGCATTCATCGGCGCATTCATCGGCGCATTCATCGGCGCGGCCGCCTCGGTGGACGCACCGGTAGGCGACATCGCCCCTGCCATCTGCATGCCGCCATGATGATGCGCGTGCTCATCCCCGCCGGACGCCTGCCCGGAGGCGGCCTCTGCCCCCGTCCCGGCTCCCTGCCCTGCCGTCGGCAGCTTCAGCGAAATCGCCGGCGTGATCCATCCCAATTGCGCGCGCAGCTGATCCACGCGGCCGCCCGCCCAGTTCGACCACGTCAAGCCCGTGGCGGACAAAAATATCAGCCCCAGCGCCAGCCACAAGCCCAGCAAGGTGTGCCAACGGCGCGCCCGCAGACGCGGGCTGCGCGCGCGGGTCGCCGCCGCGCGGCGGCGCCCCGTCCACCACAACACCAGACCGCCCAGCGTGGCCAGCCACATCCAGGACGCGGCCAGTTCGCTGTAATTGCGCCCCAGTTCGCCCAGCATCAGATTGCGGTGCAGATAATCCAGCGTGGTGCGAAACGGCAGCGTGCCGCTGGTGCCGTAGACCATCATGTCGCCCTTGATGGCCAACGTGACGGGGTCGACGAACACCGCCCGGCTCTCCGAATCGCCCATACCGGCCTGCGTGAACATGACGCGGGTGGTTTCCCCCGGCGTGGGCGCGGGGCGCACGGCGAACAAGCGAGGGCCGCCCGCGCCCAGGTGGGCCTGCGCCGCTTCAACCTGTTTGGCCAAGGGTTGCGCGGGGCCGGTGGAGGCGGTGCGCAGTTGGTCCGCGTACAGCAGGTTTTCGATCTGCGGGGTCAGCACGAACAACGTGCCGGTAACAGCCGCCACCAGGATGAAGGGGCCGACGAACAGGCCGATATAGAAATGCAGGCGCGTGATCAGCGCCAGGAAAGCGCTGGGGGCCGCGGTTCGCGTGCGCGCGGGCGCGGCGGCGGTATCCAGGGTTTGTGTGGACATGAGAACTCTCGAATAGGAAACGGGGCCGCCCCAGGCGGGGGGCCAAGACTAGCCGCAAAGATCGGGCCGCAAAGATCCGGCCGCAAAAATCGAATCGAAAGTGCGGCCAAGGTCATGCGCACTAGGCGCATGCGTGCAGGGTCAACCGTCTATCGAGGGTGGTGCCCGGGGGCCCAGCGGGGGGCCCGTGGCGGGCATGGGCGGGCGCGGGCCGTCCACCTTCAGCGGGGGCTGCGCCAGCCAGTGCAGCAGCACCGGCGCCAACGCCGCCAAGGGCGGCAGGTTCAGGATTTGATGCGCGCTCAGGCCAAACGGACATTCCTGGCCCGCGCCGCGATCATCGCCCTGCCCTGAACCGTGGTGATCGTGATGGCCGTGCATCTCGTGATGGCCACCGGTGGACGCCTGCCGTAACGACATCGCCTGCAACGCCGCCAGCGCGTTGCCGCCCGCCGTGCAAAAGCCCAAGGTCAGACGGCCTTGGCGCAGCGCCTGCGCGTCCGGCATGTACCCGGTCGGCACCCACGCCCGCGCCACCAGCAACAGCAGCAGCAACAGCCGCCCGAAATCGGCGGCCGTGGCAAAACGCGGGTAATGGGGTAAACGACGGGGCGATCCGGTGCGCATGCGTCCAATCCACAACGCCGGCGGGCGCCGGCGTCTTGGCGGAATTTTACGCGCCGTCTTGGGTTTGCGCGACACCCGCCCCGCCGGCCCGCCTGCAAACGTTGCTTGCCGCCGTCCGTCTTCGGGCATAAATTCGATGTTGCCGATTTCCGCTCAAGGCCCGCTGTGGCTCTGTCTTGCGGACGGCGTCCAAAGGTTGTTTTTGATCTTTTAAGCCCGCGAGGAGCGATGCGATGAAAGTGAAACACCTGTTAGGTCCGGCAGCCTTCGCGCTGTCTACGCTGTGCACCGCGCCCAGCATGGCGCAATCCGCCGACCCCGCCCCGATGGTCACCGGCAAGCACTGGTCGGAGTCCGACCCCAACATCAAGAAGGCCTACCTATTGGGGATCGCCAACCTGCTGCAAGTGGAACGCGCGTACCAGGAACGCCGTGCGCCACCCGACAACCAAACGCTGGTGCCCCGTTTTGCCAAGGGGCTGCAAACGCACACGCTGGATTCCGTGCGCGAGGGGCTGGACAGCTGGTACGCCGCGAACCCGTCGCGGCTGGACCGGCCGGTGATCGAAACCCTGTGGTTTGAGATCGTCATTCCTGGCGCCAAGCGCAAGCCTTGAAGGAGCCGTCATGAAAGTCATCCGATCGATTCTTGTGTGCGTCGCGATCAGCGCGCTGGCGGCCTGCACGAATATGTCGTCCAAGCAGCAAGGGACCATGTCCGGCGCGGCGATAGGCGCGGCGGCGGGCGCGGGCATTGCCGCCATCGCGGGCGGCAGCGCCTGGACCGGGGCCGCCATCGGCGGCATAGCCGGTGGCGTCGCGGGCAACATCCGCGGCAGCAATTAGTACGCCGCCACTGCTTGCACACCATCACGTCAGGCCCGGAACGCACGGCGAGAGCCGCCGCGTTCCGGGCTTTTTTGCTCAGGCTGAAGTCGCCTGAACCTGGACCGAGGTGAAACCGAAGCCGGCTTG
The DNA here is from genome assembly GCF_001005835.2 of Achromobacter sp. LC458. Taxonomy (NCBI): domain Bacteria; kingdom Pseudomonadati; phylum Pseudomonadota; class Betaproteobacteria; order Burkholderiales; family Alcaligenaceae; genus Achromobacter; species Achromobacter sp. LC458. The sequence continues at coordinate 24,771 of NZ_LBHW02000007.1, read as the reverse complement.
AACCTCGCCGGGCGCTCCCCGGAACGTGAAGCGCCGTAGCACTCCGCTGCCGGCTACTTGCCGCCCTGCTGCTCCCGCCAAGCCTGGTACTTCGCCTGGTTTTCTTGATTGGGCGGATACAGGCCGGGCAACTTTTCGCCCGCCTCGACCTGCTGCATGATCCAGCCTTCCAGCCGTTCCTGCTCGATGGCTATGTCGACCACCTCGTCCAGCAACGCGGCCGGAATCAGCACCGCGCCGTCGCGGTCCAGCACGATAACGTCGTTGGGAAACACCGCCACGCCGCCGCAGCCCACCGGTTCCTGCCAGCCGACAAACGTCAGCCCTGCCACCGAAGGCGGCGCCGCCGCGCCGGCGCACCAGACCGGCAGCCCGGTGCCTTCAACGCCTTCCAGGTCGCGCACCACGCCGTCCGTCACCAAGGCCGCCACGCCGCGCTTGTGCATGCGGGCGCACAGGATATCGCCAAAAATGCCGGCGTCCGTGACCCCCATGGCATCGACCACGGCGATGCAACCTTCGGGCATATCTTCAATGGCGGCGCGCGTCGAAATGGGCGAGGCCCACGATGCCGGGGTCGCCAGGTCTTCGCGCGCGGGCACAAAGCGCAGCGTGAAGGCGCGTCCCACGATACGGGTGGCGCCCGGCGCCAGCGGCCGCGCACCGCGCACCCATACGTTGCGCAGGCCTTTCTTCAACAGCACGGTAGTCAGCGTGGCCGTCGTGATGCGCGACAGGGCCGTGACGACGCGCGCGTCCAAGGGCTGAGGGGCAATCGTCATAGTGCGGGGTCTCCTTGCGCCGACTGGGCGGATATACAGGTTGAGGTTGTCGATTGTGACGCCGGCCAAAACGGTGCACAACCCTGTTTTTACAGATTCTGAATCCGCTTTTTATGCCTGCCCGGCCAGGCTCTGGCACCGCTTTTCCGCCACGGTTCGCTCCCTGCGGGCCAGGGGAATTTTGACCGGCGCGGGCAATTCCGTGTCCGGCAAGCTACCAGGAGGGAGCCCCGCCGGACAGGATTCCCCTATGAAAATCCGCCTGCGCAGGGGCTCAGGCACGAAACTTGCGCAGGGTGCGGATCTACCACCTCCGGAGAGTCCATGCCCGCCCCGACCGACGAATCCCGCCGGAGCCTGACGGTCCTGACCGTCAATACCCATAAAGGATTCACCAGTTTCAACCGGCGTTTCATGCTGCACGACCTGCGCGAGGCCTTACGCCTGGCCGCGCCTGATGTGGTGTTCTTGCAGGAAGTCCTGGGCGAACACCAGGTGCACGCCGAGCGGCACCAAGAGGCCTGGCCGGCATTGTCCCAGTACGAGTTCCTGGCCGACACGCTGTGGTCGGACTACGCCTACGGCCGCAACGCCGTCTACCCGGCCGGCCACCATGGCAACGCGATCCTGTCGCGCTACCCCATCGAGCGCTACGAGAATCATGACGTCAGCGTGGACGGCCATGAAGGCCGTGGCCTGCTGCACTGCGTGCTGCGCGTGCCGGGCGATGCGCCGGTGCATGCCATCTGCGTACATCTGGGCCTGCTGGAAAAGCATCGCGGCCAGCAAATGAACCGCCTGTGCGAGCTGGTGGCGCGCGACGTGCCCGAAGGCGAACCGCTGTTGATCGCCGGCGACTTCAACGATTGGCGCGGCAAGGCGAACCGCCAGATGGCCGGCTGCGGCACCGAGGAAGTGTTCACCAGCCGCCTTGGCCGCCCGGCCCGCACCTTTCCCGCACGTTGGCCGCTGCTGCGGCTTGACCGCATCTATGTTCGAAATGTGCGCGACTGGCGGCCGATGCCGCTGGCCTCGCGCGTGTGGTCGCGCCTGTCCGACCACGTACCCCTATCCGCGGAGATTGCATTATGAGTGCCGGTGAATTGGGATGGCGGGAAGGCAACCGCTACACCTTGCTTGAGAACGGCGAGGCTTATTTTCCGGCCGCGTTCGAGGCCATTGACGCCGCCCAGCGCGAAGTCCTGGTCGAAACCTTCATCTTGTTTGAAGACAAGGTGGGGCGACAATTGCAGCAGACCCTGATCGCGGCCGCCAAGCGCGGCGTCAGCGTGGACCTGCTGGTGGACGGCTATGGCTCCGATGTGCTGACGCCCGAATTCATCGGCGAAATGACCGAAGCCGGGGTGCGCCTACATATCTTCGACCCGCGCCCTCGCCTGCTGGGCATCCGCACCAACGTGTTCCGTCGCATGCACCGCAAGATCGTAGCGATCGATGGCGCGTGCGCGATGATCGGGGGCATTAATTTTTCGGCCGACCACCTGGCCGACTTCGGCCCCGAGGCGAAGCAGGACTATGCCGTGCGCATTGACGGGCCCCTGGCGGCGGACATTGCCGATTACGCCCGCTCGGCGCTGAACCGCAAGCGGCCCCGTCGCTGGCGCCGCGCGGCCGCGGCGTCGGTGCCCGAGGGCGACGGCGGCGGCCGCCTGGTCGTGCGCGACAACGACGGCCACACCACCGACATCGAACGCTACTACCGCGCCGGCCTGCGCGCCGCCAAGCGCGACGTGCTGATTGCCAACGCCTACTTCTTTCCTGGCTACCACCTGCTGCGCGACCTGACCAAGGCCGCTCGCCGTGGCGTGCGCGTGCGCCTGCTGCTGCAAGGCGAACCCGACATGCTGGTGGCGCGGCTGGCGGCGACCATGCTGTACGACTACCTGAAGAACGCGGGCGTTGAAATCTACGAATATTGCAAGCGCCCGCTGCATGGCAAGGTGGCCTGCGTGGACGACGACTGGTCCACCGTGGGCTCCAGCAACCTGGACCCGCTAAGCCTGGCCTTGAATCTGGAAGCCAACGTCGTGGTGCGCGACCGCTCGCTGAACGCCGCGCTGCGCGAAAGCCTGGACCGCCTGATCGCCCAGGACTGCAAGCCCGTGCCCAGCGGCCCCAAGTCCACCCGGGCGCTGCGCCGCTTCTGGGTGGGCGTGGTGGTGTTTCACTTCTTGCGGCGTTTTCCGGCGTGGGCGGGTTCGCTGCCGGCCCACAAGCCGCGCCTGCAAACCATCAAGCCGCCCACCCCCGACGAAGGTGAGACCGCATGAGGGTATATCGAACGACATTCATGCGCACCTTGCGCCACCGCTGGCCGCGCATCAAGAAAGTGCTGCCATGGCTGATCCTGGCGGTGGTCGCCGCGCTGCTGTTTTATTTCGGCCGGTCGGTGGACTGGCCGCAAGTGTGGCAGGCCATGCGCCGCATACCGCGCGACGCCATCCTGATGGCCAGCGGCCTGGTCGTGCTGGGCTATCTGAGCTACGCCGCGCTGGACCTGCTGGGCAAGCGCTACACCGGGCACAAACTAGGCTGGCCCACGGTGCTGGCCGTGGCCATGGTCAGCTACGCGCTGAACCTCAGCCTGGGCGTGCTGGTGGGCGGCCTGGGCGCGCGCCTGCGCCTGTACGCGCGGCTGGGCTGCCGCAAGGCGGTAGCCACGCGCGTGGCGGTGTTTTCGGCTGCATCGAACTGGATCGGGTATGCCTGGGTGGCCGGCGCGGTGTTCGTCAGCGGCGCCTTGCCGGTGCCCCAAGGGTGGGACGTGGGCAGCGGCGTGCTGCGCCTGCTGGGCGCGGTGATGCTGGTGGGCGCGGCCGCCTACCTGTGGGCATGCGCCCGCGCGCGGCGCCGGTCGGCCACGTGGATGGGCCAGCGCGTGACGCTGCCACGCGCGCGCATGGCGATTATGCAATGCGTGTTCGCCGGGCTGTCATGGATGTTCATGGGCGCCGTCGCCTATGTGCTGTTGCAGGGCAAGGCGCCCTACCCCGTGGTGCTGGGCATTCTGCTGTGCTCAAGCTTCGCCGCAGTGCTGACCCGGGTGCCGGGTGGGCTGGGCACCACCGAGGCCATCTTCGTGGCGGTGCTGGCGCCCGGGCTGCCGTATTCCGAAGTGCTGGGCGCGGCGCTGGCTTACCGCGCCTGCTACGCACTGGCGCCGATGTGCCTGGCGCTGGCCGCCTTTCCCTTGTTCGAAGCGCGCATCGCGTGGCGCAAGAAGCACGCGCCGGCCGGGCGGGAACAAGACTTGCTGCACCCCCGGCCATGAAGAAAAATCCGCCCCTGATAGCGTCCGATCTGGTGGTGGCGTACCCGCGCCGCGCCACTGCGTCCGAACACGAGATTGCTTCACAAGAGGCCATGGCCGCCCGCCTGGCGGCCTTGCTGGGCAGGCGTTTCGACCCCCACTTCCGGCCCACCCGGCACCGCGACGAGCCGCCTCCGTACTACGTGCCCGACCGCACCATCATCGGCGCGATACGCGCGGCGCGCCTGGGCATCACGCGCCCTGCCGACCTGTACGGCGGCGTGGCTCCGCATTCCTTCGTGGCGGGCAAGGCCATCACCCACGGCCTGGTCACCGCCCAGGCCCGTGCCCCCAAAGCCTGGGCGCACGAGCTGGGCGACGCCCTGCGCGACGTGGTGTTGAACGGCTACACCGCGTTCACCGTGGCCGATGCCGAAGCCGCGGGCTTGCAGCTGCTGCGCCAGGGGCCGCTACGCCTTAAACCCGTCGATGCCACGGCGGGGCGCGGCCAGGTGGTCGTGCGCAACGCCGACGAACTGCGCGCGGCGCTGGCCGAGCAAGAGCCGCTTGTCATGCGCCGGCTGGGGCTGGTGCTGGAAGAAGACCTGCAAGACGTGTCCACCTACAGCGTGGGTTGGGCGCGCGTGGGCAAGATGGAAATTTCGTACGTGGGCACGCAGTCGCTCACGCCCGACAACCAGGGCATACCGGTCTACGGCGGCTCGGTGCTGCGCGTGGCGCGCGGCGGGTTCGACGACCTGCGCGCGCTGGACCTGAACGAACACGAGCGCCAAGCCGTGGCCCTGGCCTGCCAGTACGACACCGCCGTGTCTACCGCCTACCCGCAATTGCTGGCGTCGCGTCGCAACTACGACGTGGCGTTTGGGCAAAGCGCGTCCGGGCAGCCACGCGCGGGCGTGCTGGAACAATCCTGGCGCGCGGGTGGCGCCAGCCTGGCCGAACTGGCGGCCATGCAGGCGTTTGCGTTGTCGCCGTCGCTGATGTCGGTGCGCGCCGCCACCCGCGAGCGTTATGGCGAACAAGAACCTCGCCCCATCCCGCAGCACCTGGTGTATCACGGCGTGGATTCGGCCGTGGGCCACATCAGCAAGTGGGCGGGCGTGCTGGAGGAGGACGCCGATGGCGGCGCATAGTGATCCCATCGCCTTGTCGGTCGACGGGCAGCAACTGGACGGCACGTTTCTGACACCGGAAGACAAGGTGCCGGGCGTGTTGTTCATCCACGGTTGGGGCGGCAGCCAGCAGTTTGACCTGGCGCGCGCCAAGGGCATCGCCGCGCTGGGTTGCGTCTGCCTGACGTTCGACCTGCGCGGCCATGCCGCCACGCGTGAACAGCAGCTGCAAGTGACGCGCGAGGATAATCTGCGCGACGTCATGGCGGCCTACGATCGGCTGGCGTCGCACCCGTCTCTGGATTCGGGGTCAGTGGCGGTGGTGGGCAGCAGCTATGGCGGCTACCTGGCGGCGCTGCTCAGCGGCCTGCGCCGCGTGCGCTGGCTGGCGCTGCACGTGCCGGCGCTGTATCGCGACGAAGAATGGCTGCTGCCAAAAAACCAGTTGAACCGGGAAACGCTGCGCGCCTATCGCAATAGCTATGTCGCGCCCGAATCGAACCGGGCGCTGAAGGCCTGCACCGAATTTGCCGGCGACGTGCTGATCGTCGAAGCCGAACACGACACGTTCATCCCGCACTCCACCATCATGAGTTACCGGTCGGCGTTCCGGCGCTCGCATTCGCTGACGCATCGCATCATTGACGGCGCCGACCACGCGCTGACGGAAAAATCCGCGCAACGCGCCTACACGGCGATCCTGGTGAACTGGGTTACTGAAATGGTCACCGGCGCGCGGATGGGAGATCCGCGGCCAGTGCCGTGATGCACGACGGCCGGGCACCCAGGCCCGGCCAGACGCCTTACCAGTAGATGTCCTGCTTGTAGTATGTGTGCAGATTGCGCGCCCACGTTTCGTCGGCCATGCTGGGCCAGTTGTCCTTGTCAAAGCCCGGGGCGTTCTTCAAGGTTTCTTCGTCGATGTCCAGCACGAAGCACTTGCGGTCGGTATCCAGCGTCAAGGCCGCCCAGGGAATGGCAAACAGCTTGTCGCCGATGCCCAGCACGCCACCGCGCGACAGCACCGCGTAAGCGACCCGACCACGCGGCACGTCAATCATGATGTCCTTGATGGACCCCAGATCTTCGCCGGCCGAGTTGTAGACGTCATTGCCTTCCAGCGTGCCGGCGGCCATGACTTCGGGGCCGGGGCCGCCAGGGCTGCTCTTGGGGCCGCCGACGATATTGGTTTGATGTTGTTCCATGTTCTATCTCCTTTGCGGGGCTTGCGCCCTGCGTACTGGTGGTAGGGACAGGCAACTCCGCAAGCGCCGTGCCCAGCTGCCCGGACACGGCGACGACATCCATTGCGCGATGCTCGATACGCGACGCCGCGTTCAGCTCGCCCACCACTGCTTGATCGTGGCGCGCAGCGCGGCGGCGCCCGTGGCGGCGTCTTCCTTGCGCAGCGCCGTCATGTACGCCTTGAACTGCTTGGCCGAAATGTGCGGCGGCATCGGCGGCACCTCGGGGTCGGTCACCACCTCCAGCACCGTCGGGCGGCCGGCCGACAGCGCGCGGTCCCAGGCGGGGCCGACTTCCTCCGGGTCCGTCACGCGTATGCCCTCCAGCCCCAGCATGCGGCCGTAATCCGCATAGGAGAAGTGCGGCAGCCATTGCGAATCGCCAAAGCGCGGGTCGGCGCCCATGACGCGTTGTTCCCACGTCACCAGGTTCAGGTCGCCGTTGTTCAACACCAGCACGACCAGCGTCGGGTCCGACCAGTCCTTCCAGCGGTGCGCGATGGTGATCAGTTCATTGATGCCCAGCATCTGCATCGCGCCGTCGCCCACCAGCGCCACCACCGGCCGGCCGGGGTGGGCCAGCTTGGCGGCCACCGCGTAAGGCACGCCGCTACCCATGCTGGCCAGGCCGCCCGACACCGAACCCATCATGCCTTCGCGCAGATGCACGTCACGCGCGTACCAGTTGGCCGCCGAACCTGAATCGCAGGTGACGATGCAACGCGGCGGCAGCCGGCTGGACAGCTCCAGGAACGGGCGCTGCGGATTCACGCCCTTGGCGTCGACCATGGCGCGCGACACCACCGTTTCGCGCCACCGCGCCACCTTCTTTTCAATGCTCTTGGTCCACCGGTCCGACGCCTTGGGTTGCAACTTGGGCAACAGCGCCTGCAAGGTCAGGCGGGCATCGCCCACCAGCCCCACTTCCACCGGATACCGCAGGCTGAGCTTGCGCCCGTCCAGGTCGATCTGCACCGCGCGCGCCTGCCCTTCCTTGGGCAGGAATTCGGCATAGGGAAACGACGTGCCCACCATCAACAGGGTGTCGCATTCGTTCATCATTTCCCAGCTGGGCTGCGTGCCCAGCAGGCCGATGGCGCCCGTCACGTACGGCAGCTCGTCCGGCACCACCGCCTTGCCCAGCAACGCCTTGGCCACGCCCGCGCCCAGCCGCTCGGCCACGGCGCGCACCTCGTCGCCCGCGTCCAGCGCGCCGGCGCCCACCAGCATCGCCACGCGTTCGCCACTGTTCAGGATGGACGCGGCGTTATCCAGCGCCGCCTCGGGCGCCACGGCGGCGTGCGCGGTCAGGCCAATGCCGGTATGCACGGTGCCGTGCTCGCGCGGCGGCGTTTCCACGGCTTCCAGGTCTTGCACATCATTGGGAAAGATCAGGCAGGTCACGCCGCGCCGCTCCATGGCGATACGCATGGCGCGGTCGATCATGTGCCGCGCCTGCACGGGCGAGGTCACCATGTGCACGAAGTCGTGCGCCACGTCCTTGTACAGGCTGACCAGATCCACCTCTTGTTGGTAATCGCCACCCAGCGAGCTGCGGGCTTGCTGGCCAACGATGGCCACCACCGGCTGGTGGTCCATCTTGGCGTCGTACAGGCCGTTAAGCAGGTGGATGGCGCCGGGGCCCGAGGTGGCCATGCACACCCCCACCTGCCCGGTGAACTTGGCATGGGCGCAGGCCATGAACGCGGCCCCTTCCTCGTGGCGCGCCTGGATGAATTCCAGTTCGCTGTTTCTTCCAAACGCGCCAATCAGGCCGTTGATCCCATCGCCGGGATATCCGAACACGCGCTGTACGCCCCATTCGCCCAGGCGGGCGAGGACAAAATCGGAAACGGTTTTCAAGTTGACGCTCCTTATGGTCGGTTCAGTCGGTTCTATTGCTTCAATCGGTTCAATCGGTTCAGCAAAAACCAGAACCTGCGCGCGCCGCAATCGCCATGCCTGGCTGGCCCGCTGGCTCCGTCCCCGACCGCCGTTCCCCACGACTGTAAAGACGGCGTTTGTTGCGCCGCTCCCAAATTTACAAACGTCAGCAACAACGACTCGCACCCCAGGGTAAGCCCGCCTTTTCCCTATGCGGCCCACCCTTGGGCACGCCACTTGCGCATATGACGGCCTTACGGAACCGGGCCCACTTTTTCAGCGGCCCTCCGACTTTCCCCGGAGCAACAAGCATGGCGACGACAATTCTCATAGTGGCTGCCGAAGCATTCCCGCTCGCAAAGACGGGCGGCTTGGGCGATGCAATCACCGGCATGACGCGGGCGATGATCCAGCGAGGCATCCCCGCCACCGTCCTGCTGCCCGCCTACCGAGGCGCGGCCAAGCAGTTGGACGGCTTGCGCGAAGTGGCGCGGCTGGAAGACCTGCCGGGCGGCGACGCGCGCCTGCTGGCCGGCGTGTGCCCCACGTCCGAGCTGTCTTTCCTGCTGCTTGAGAACGATGCGCTGTACGACCGCGCCGGCCTGTATGTAGATGAGGACGGGCAGGAGCATCCCGACAACGGCCTGCGCTACGCCGCCTTGTCGCACGCCGCCGTGCGTATCGCGCGCGGCCTGCCGGGGCTGGCGCGCCCCGATGTGGTGCACGCGCACGATTGGCACGCGGCCTTGACGCCGATGCTGATGCGCGAGGCCGGCATCCAGGACGTAAAAACCGTCTTGACCATCCACAACATGGCTTTCCAAGGCCAGTTCCCGCTAGAGGATGCCGCCGCCTATGGAATCCCGCCCGCCTACCGTGGCGAGCACGCCGCCGTTGCCTGGAACAAGCTGAACTTCATGAAGGCCGGCATCGCCCATGCCGACCGCGTCACCACCGTCAGCCACACCTACGCGCGTGAAATCCTGACGCCGGCATTCGGCTGCGGCCTGGACGGCTTGCTGCGTGAACGCGCGAGCGACCTGATCGCCATTCCGAACGGCATCGACACCGCCCTGTGGGACCCGTCGCGCGACCCGCATCTGGGCCCGTTGCGCTACACCGCGGGCGATCTGGCCAACAAGCGCCTGTGCAAGACCGTGCTGCAACGCGAGTTCGGGCTGACGCCGGATGCGCAAGCCACGCTGGTCGTCATGGGCAGCCGCCTGACCGACCAGAAGATGGCCGACGTCGCGGCCGAAGCCTTGCCGCGCGCCCTGGATGCCCACCCCGAAATGCAGGTGGCCATCCTGGGTCAAGGCGACCGTCGCCTGGAAACCGCCTTGAAGGCGCTGGCCGACCGCTACCCCCAACGTTGCGCCACGCGCATTGGCTACAACGAAGCGGGCGCGCATCGCCTGCACGCCGGTGGCGACGTCCTGCTGCACGGCAGCCGTTTCGAACCCTTCGGCCTGACGCCGCTGTACGCCATGCGTTACGGCACCGTGCCGATCGGCTCGCGCGTGGGCGGGATGGCCGACACCATTGAAGACCCCGGCTCGGATTCGCCCTTGACGGCGATGGCGTTCGCCAACGGCCTGCTGTTCGACGGCGACCACCCCGACGCCATGGCCGCTGCGCTGGCGCGCGCGATGCACTTGCGCCAGCACCCGATGCTGTGGCGCGCCATGCAGCGCAATGCCATGGGCACCGACTTCAGCTGGCAGCGTGCCGTGGGTGCGTACGAAGAATTGCTGCAATCCCTGACCGGCCGCTCGCAAGTTCAAGAGCAAGCGGTTGCGGAACCCGCGCCGGCCCGGTCGGCCGACACTCGCCAACGGCGGACCCGGCAAGCCCGTGGCTCCATGCCGATGCCCATCTGATCACAAGGCGCACACGCATGGCCGCTGCCCCCAAGCCCGTCCCCTCCCCGCCCACCGCGTTGCGCATCTGCCACGCGCCACAGGGTTTGCCGGACGGCGCCCCGGCGGCAACGGCCGACGCCGCGCTGGATGCCCGGCTGGCCCGTATCCAGCGCGCCGGATTCAACGCCGTGTTGATTCCGCCGCCCTGGGTCCGGTCGGCCGATGCGCACACCTTGGCGCCCATTGACGCGGACGCCAGCCCGACCGGCGACGGCACCGAACCCATTACCGAACGGCTCGCCCGCCTGTCGCGCGCCACCGCCGCACAAGGGCTGACCTTGATGCTGCACGTGGTGCTGGACCGCGTGTCGGTGGACGCCACGCCCACCACCGCGCCGCCCGGCTGGTATCAGCCGCCGCCCGACGACCCGGCGCGCGACCCCCGCCTGCCTGTTAGCACGTGGGGCGTCATGGCCCTGGCCGGCGAGCCGCCGCCGGAGTTCGCGCAGGCCTGGTCGGCGCGGCTGGCGCGCTGGATGCAAGCCGGCGTGGCCGGCTTTGTATTCGAAGCCCCCCAGCGCCTGCCCGCCACCAGCTGGCGCGGCGTGCTGGACCCGCTGCGCCAACACGCCACCGCCCCGCATTGCCTGGCCTGGACGCCGGGGCTGACGGCGCATCAGCTGGACACGCTGCGCGACGCCGGTTTCGACGGCGTGTTTTCTTCCCTGCCGTGGTGGGATTACAAATCCGCCTGGCTGGCCGAAGAAGCCTCGCGCCTGCAACGCGTGGCCCCGGTGCTGGCCAGCACGACGCCGCTGCACGGCGACGCCCCGAACAAGCCGCATGCCGATGCGCGGCTGGCGTGGGCCGCTGCCTTTACCGCCAACGGGTGGATGGCGGCGGAAGCCGACATCGACGCGTCGCCCCAATTGCAGGACATCAACCAGTGGCTCAGCCTGCGCGACGCGCCTGCCGGCCCGCCGCGTGTGCTGGGCGGCCGCGACGGCCGCGCCACGCTGGTGCTGCGCGATGAGCCCGACGGCGCCACGGCGGTGCTGGCATTGAACCCGAACGTAGCCGCCCCGGCGCGCATCGATTGGGACGCCGTGGCGTCCAGCCTGCCGCCTGGCGACATCCTGCCCCAACGCATGACCGACGCGCCCCTGCTGGCGGGTGACACCCTGCCCGCGGGCGGTTGCGCCCTGATGGCCGTGACGCCGATGCCGCCCGTGCGCGAAGCCTCGCGCCATCCCGGGCCGCGCACGGAAGGCGGCGCGGGCCTGCGCATCGCCATCGAAAGCGTATCGCCCGCCGTTGACGACGGCGCGCACCCCATCAAGTGCACGGTGCACGAACGCATCACCGTCCAGGCCGACTTGCTGATGGACGGCCACGACCGCATCGCGGGCGAAGTCCGCTGGCGCGCCGCCGATGAAGCCAACTGGCGGCGCACGCCGCTCAAGCTGCTGTCCAACGACCGCTGGCAAGCCAGCTTCCGACCGCGCCGCATCGGGCCGCACGAGTTTCAGGTGGCGGCGTGGTTCGACGTCTGGGAAACCTACCGCCATGACCTTGAGGTCAAGCACGCGGCCGGAGTGGACGTGCACCTGGAAGTGTCCGAAGGCGTCTTGCTGCTACGCGAAGCCGACAAGCGCGCCAGCCAGCACGCGTATCCGGCCAACAGCGTGGCCGTGGTGAAGGCCGCGTTGAAAGCCCTGCCCGGCGCCAAAGCCGACATCGCACCCACCGACGCGCACATTGCGCTGCTGCTGGGCGCCGAGCTGGCGCAGGCGATGCGGGAACTGGACGCGCGCCCGTTTGAAACCGTCACGCCCGACCCGTATCCCGTCTGGGTCGACCGCCCGCAAGCCTGCCACAGCGCCTGGTATGAATTGTTTCCTCGGTCGCAAGCCCGCGAGCCCGGCCGCCATGGCACGTTTGACGACGTCATCGCGCGCCTGCCCGACATTCAGGAAATGGGCTTCGACGTGCTGTACCTGCCGCCGATACACCCCATCGGCCTGCGCAATCGCAAGGGGCCGAACAACAGCCTGATCGCCGGGCCGGACGACGTGGGCAGCCCGTACGCCATCGGGTCGGCCGACGGCGGCCACGACGCCATCGAGCCCAAGCTGGGATCGCTGGATGATTTTCTGCGACTGGTCAGCGCCGCGCGCGAGCACGGCATGGAAATGGCGCTGGACTTTGCCATCCAGTGTTCGCCCGACCATCCCTGGCTGAAGTCGCATCCCGATTGGTTCTCATGGCGCCCCGACGGTTCCATCCGCTACGCCGAGAACCCGCCCAAGAAGTACCAGGACATCGTCAACGTGTCGTTCTACGGCTCGCCGCCCCGCCGCGCGCGCAAGCTGGCGCTGTGGCGCGCGCTGCGCGACGTGGTGCTGTTCTGGGTGGACAAGGGCGTGCGGATCTTTCGCGTGGACAACCCGCACACCAAGCCGCTGCCCTTCTGGCAATGGCTGATTGCCGAGGTGCACGGGCAGCACCCCGATGTGCTGTTCCTGTCTGAAGCCTTTACCCGGCCCAAGATGATGTACCGCCTGGCCAAGGTGGGCTTCACGCAGTCGTACACGTACTTCACGTGGCGCAACGAACGCGCCGAGTTGCAGGCGTATCTGGAAGAAATCTCGAACCCGCCGCCGGCCGATTTTTTCCGCCCGCACTTCTTTGTGAACACGCCGGATATCAACCCGGTGTTCTTGCAGACGTCGGGGCGGCCGGGATTCTTGATCCGCGCCGCGCTGGCCGCCATGGGCTCGGGCCTGTGGGGCGTGTACAGCGGCTTCGAGCTGTGCGAGTCCGCGCCGGTGCCGGGCAAAGAGGAATATCTGGATTCCGAAAAGTACGAACTGCGCCCGCGCGACTGGCGCCAGCCCGGCAACATCCGCGCCGAGATCGCGCGGCTGAACCAGATCCGCCGCGCCAACCCGGCCTTGCAGACGCATCGCGGGCTGACCGCGCTGCGCAGTGGCAACGACCGCGTCCTGGCCTTTGTCAAAGCCACGCCGGGTCTGGGCAACGTGGTGCTTACCGTCATCAGCCTGGACCCCTTTCAACCGCAAACCGCATATCTGGAGGTGCCGTTCTGGTTGTTCGGCGACGCCAGGCCCGCTCATCTTGAAGTCGAAGACCTGTTGACGGACAGCCACGAGACCTGGCGCGACGCGACGCGCACCGTGACGCTGTCCCCCGACCAACCCTATCGCGTCTGGCGGCTGTCCCTGCATGGTTGACGCCCGGAGCCCACGATGATCAGTGAAACCAATCCCATCAAGGATGACGGCCTTTGGTACAAGGACGCCGTTATCTATCAGCTGCATGTGAAGTCGTTCTTCGACTCGAACGACGACGGGGTGGGAGACGTGCCCGGCCTGATCATGAAGTTGGATTACATCGCCAGCCTGGGCGTGAACACGATCTGGCTGCTGCCGTTCTACCCGTCGCCCCGGCGCGACGATGGCTACGACATCGCGGACTATCGCGGGGTGCATCCCGACTACGGCACGGTGGCCGACGTGCGCAAGCTGATCCGCGAAGCCCACGCCCGCGGGCTGCGCGTCATTACCGAACTGGTGGTCAACCACACGTCGGACCAGCACCGCTGGTTTCAGCGGGCGCGCACCTCGCGCCCGGGATCGGCGGCGCGCAACTTCTACGTGTGGTCCGACAACGACAAGGCCTACGCCGGCACGCGCATCATCTTTTGCGACACGGAAAAGTCCAACTGGACGTGGGACCCCGAGGCCAACGCCTACTTCTGGCATCGCTTCTATTCCCATCAGCCCGACCTGAACTACGACAACCCGCAGGTGCTCAAGGAAGTGCTGTCCGTCATGCGCTATTGGCTGGACATGGGCGTGGACGGGCTGCGGCTGGACGCCGTGCCGTACCTGGTGGAACGCGAAGGCACCAACAACGAAAACCTGCCCGAAACGCATCAGGTGCTCAAGCAGATCCGCGCGGTGATCGACCAGGAATACCCGGGCCGGCTGTTGTTGGCCGAAGCGAACCAGTGGCCCGAGGATGCGCAGGAGTATTTCGGCGCGGGCGACGAATGCCATATGTCGTTCCACTTTCCGCTGATGCCGCGCATGTACATGGCCATCGCGCAGGAAGACCGCTTTCCGATTACCGACATCATCCGCCAGACGCCGGATATTCCGGACACCTGCCAGTGGGCTATTTTCCTGCGCAACCACGACGAGCTGACGCTGGAAATGGTGACCAGCCGCGAACGCGATTACCTGTGGAGCGTGTACGCCGCCGATCCGCGCGCGCGCATCAACCTGGGTATCCGCCGCCGGCTGGCGCCCTTGCTGGAGCGCGACCGCCGCCGCGTCGAACTGATGAACAGCCTGCTCTTGTCCATGCCCGGCACGCCGGTGCTGTACTACGGCGACGAACTGGGCATGGGCGACAACGTGCATCTGGGCGACCGCGACGGCGTGCGCACGCCGATGCAGTGGTCGCCGGACCGCAACGGCGGGTTTTCGCGCGCTGACCCCGAGCGCCTGCCGCTGCCGGTATTGATGGGGCCGTTGTACGGCTACGAGGCGGTCAACGTCGAAGCCCAGCAACGCGACCCGCATTCGCTGCTGAACTGGACGCGCCGCATGTTGGCGCAGCGCCGCCAGACGCATGCGTTTGGCCGGGGCACGCTGCGCTTCATCCAGGCCGGCAATCGCAAGATCCTGGCTTACTTGCGGCAGTGGAACGACACTACCATCCTGTGCGTGGCTAACCTGTCGAACGCGGCGCAACCCGTGGAACTGCCCATGCAGGAATTCAACGGCCGCGTGCCGGTGGAAATGCTGGGCGGCACGCCGTTTCCGGCCATCGGTGAACTGCCCTATCTGCTGACCTTGCCGCCCTACGGCTTTTACTGGATGGACCTGAGCATGGACGCCGCGCCGCCGGGATGGCATGCCAGCGGCCCCGCCCAGATGCCCGAGCTGACAACGCTGGTGTTGAAGTCGCGCGGTGGCGCCGCGCTGACGGACTCGTCGCGCAATGTGCTGGAAAACGAAGTGCTGCCCGAGTACCTGGCGCGCCAGCGCTGGTTCCCGGGGTCGAAGGCGCCGTCTCGCGCGCGCCTGGCCTACGCCACGCCCTTTGCCGCCAGCAGCGCGGGCATGGGCGGCGGCCGCAGCGCCGGTGGCGAGTTCTACTGGGCCGAAGTCGAACCCGAAGACGGCATAGACGACGGCCTGCGCGTGCAAGCCCCGTTCGTGTTGGTGTGGGACGAAACCGCGCAGGTGCAATACCCCATCGCGCGGGTGCGGCGTGGCCCGGAAGTGGGCACGCTGGCCGACGCCTTCCTGCAACCCGGCTTTGTGCTGGGCGTGATCGACGCGCTGCGCGCCAAGCAGGAACTGGACGGGCGCGACGGCGGCAAGCCGGGCGACAAACCCGGCGTCATCCGCTACCTGCCTGAACCCGGCCTGGCCGACGTGGACTTTGGCACGGAACCCGAATTGCAGTGGATTCGGGCCGAACAATCGAATAGCTCGGTGATTGTGGGCAGCCAGGCCATCCTGAAGCTGATCCGCAATGTGAAGCCCGGCGTGTCGCCGGAAGTCGAGGTGTCGCGCCATCTGACGCGCGCCGGCTACGCCAACATTCCCGCGCTGCTGGGCGAGGTGGTGCGCGTGGACGCCGAAGGGGTGCCGCACACGCTGGCGGTCATGCACGCCTTCGTCAGCAACGAAGGCGATGCGTGGACGTGGACCCTGGACTACCTGAAACGCACGCTGGGCGCGGCCCTGCTGGGCGGCAACAGCCCCGAGGAATTCGAGGCCAGCCTGGAAGGCTACACGGTGATGGCCGGCACCATCGGCCGCCGTCTGGCCGAGCTGCACAACGCGCTGGCGCAAGCCACGGACGACCCGGCCTTTCCGGTGCAGACGGCCACCGCCGAGGATGCCCAGGCACACGCCACGCGCATCGCCGGGCAACTGGACCGCGCCGACGAGGACCTGCGCGCGGTAATGGACCGCCTGGAAGCGCCGTCGCACGCTTGCGCGCAGTGGCTGTTTGAACATCGCGACCGGCTGCGCAAGCAGGTGGACACGATGGCGCAGGCGTTGGTGGGCGCGCCGCTGATCCGCGTGCATGGCGACTTCCACCTGGGCCAGGTGCTGGTGGCGCAGACCGACGCCTACCTGATCGACTTCGAAGGCGAACCAATCCAGACGCTGGAGGCCCGGCGCAACATCACCACGCCGTACAAGGACGTGGCGGGCATGCTGCGCTCGTTCGATTACGCCGCCGCGTCGGTGGCGCGATCGGACCCGATGGGCGGTGCGCCCACCGACGCCAACGCGGGGGCCGCCGACTCGGCCGCCGCGCCGGGCGTGCCGCAGGATCTGCGTGACACGCTGCTGGCGCGCTTTGGGTCGCGCGCGGTCGAGGCCTTCTTGCAGGGCTACCAGGAAGCGGCGTCCACGGCTATTGCGCTGCCGGGCGCGCAGGAAGACACCCTGCTCAAGCTGGCCCAACTGGAAAAAGCCGCTTACGAAGTCAGCTACGAAGCGGCGCACCGGCCGGACTGGATTTCTATTCCGCTGTGCGCCCTGACCGGACTGGCACGAGAACTCTTGCAAGATGCGGCGATCAGCGCCGAGGAAAAAACACGATGAGCCTTCCTGATAACGGTGGCTTGCCGCCGTCCTCCACCCCCGCCGGCCAGGTTGACGCGGCCACGCTGCAAGCCCTGGCCGGGGGCCAGCACGCCGACCCCTTCGCCGTGCTGGGACCGCATGACGGCGCCGTTCGCGCGCTGCTGCCCGGCGCCAACGCGGTGGCGGTGATCAGCGCGGATGGCACCCGGACGCCCCTGCATGAACAAGCACACGGCCTGTACACCGGCGCCGCACCCGGCGCCCGCCCCGGCGACCCGGCCTCTTATCAACTGGCCATCCAATGGCCCGGCACGGAGCAGGTGACGGCGGACCCGTATGCCTTCGGGCCGGTGTTGTCGGACGCGGACCTGGGCGCCTTGTCCAGCGGGGACTGGCG
Organism: Achromobacter sp. LC458; assembly: GCF_001005835.2. Taxonomy (NCBI): domain Bacteria; kingdom Pseudomonadati; phylum Pseudomonadota; class Betaproteobacteria; order Burkholderiales; family Alcaligenaceae; genus Achromobacter; species Achromobacter sp. LC458. Next base: position 7,557 of record NZ_LBHW02000007.1, on the reverse strand, counting down.
CGCTGCGCTGGACTTGCTGGGCGCGCGCCTGGTGGAAATGAACGGCGTGTCCGGGCTGCGTTGCGCGGTCTGGGCGCCCAATGCGCGCCGCGTCGCGGTGGTGGGCGACTTCAACAGCTGGGACAGCCGCCGGCATCCCATGCGCCTGCGCCACGCCGCCGGCGTGTGGGAATTGTTCATCCCCGGCGTATGCGCCGGCGATTGCTACAAGTTCGCCATCACCGATAGCGCGGGCGCCATCGTGTTCAAGGCCGACCCCATGGCACGGCGCGCGCAGGCCGCACCCGCGACCGCGTCGGTGGTCGACGACCCCACGCCCCACGTCTGGACGGACGAAGACTGGATGCAATCGCGCGGCGCGCGCCAACAGCCCGACGCACCCATTTCGATTTACGAAGTGCAGGCCGGCTCGTGGGTGGCCGCCGACAACGAACGCTGCGTCTGGGACCAGCTGGCCGACAAGCTGCCGGCCTATGCGCACGCCATGGGCTTCACCCATGTGGAATTGATGCCCATCATGGAATACCCGTTCGGCGGGTCCTGGGGCTACCAGCCGCTGGGCATGTTTGCCCCGTCGGCGCGCTTTGGCCCGCCGGCGGCATTCGCCCGCTTCGTGGACCGCTGCCACGCCATGGGCGTGGGCGTGATCCTGGACTGGGTGCCCGCGCACTTTCCGAACGACGCGCATGGGCTGGCGCGCTTTGACGGCACGCCGTTGTATGAATACGCCGATCCGCGCGAAGGCTATCACCCCGACTGGAACACGCTGGTCTACAACCTGGGCCGCACCGAAGTCAAAGCGTTCATGATCGCCAGCGCGGTGCACTGGCTGCGCCAATTCCATATCGACGGCCTGCGCGTGGACGCGGTGGCCTCGATGCTTTATCGCGACTACAGCCGCAAGGCCGGCGAGTGGATTCCCAACGTGTACGGCGGCCGCGAGAACCTGGAAGCCGTGGCGTTCCTGCGCGACCTGAACAGCACCGTACGCCACGAAGCGCCGGACGCCATCGTGGTGGCCGAAGAATCCACCGCATGGCCGGGCGTGACGGCGCCGGTGTCCGAGGGCGGCCTGGGCTTTCACTACAAATGGAACATGGGGTGGATGCACGACACGCTGCGCTACATGGAGGAAGACCCCGTGTATCGCAAGTATCACCATCACGACATCACCTTCGGCATGGCCTACGCCTATTCCGAACGCTTCATCCTGCCGCTATCGCATGACGAAGTGGTGCACGGCAAGGGCTCGCTGCTGAACAAGATGCCGGGCGACCACGGCACCAAGCTGGCGAACCTGCGCGCCTACCTGGGCTTCATGTGGGCGCATCCCGGCAAGAAGCTGCTGTTCATGGGCGGCGAGCTGGCGCAGCCGGCCGAATGGAATCACGACGCCACCATCAACTGGAGCCTGCTGGACGACGCGGGCCATAAAGGCGTGCAGCGCCTGGTCGCGGACCTGAACCGTGTCTATCGCGATTCGCCCGCGCTGCACGAAATGGACGCCCAGCCCGAAGGCTTCGCGTGGCTGGTCATGGACGACGCCGACAACAGCGTGGCCGCGTTCCTGCGCCGCAGCGGCGCATCGACCATGCTGGCCATCTGCAACTTCACCCCCGTTACCCGCCACGGCTACCGCGTCGGCGTGCCGCTGGCGGGGCGCTGGGCCGAAACGCTGAACACCGACGCCGGTTGGTACGGCGGCTCGGGCCAAGGCAACCAGGGCGCGGCGCAGTCCGCCGACCAACCCGCTCACGGCCACGCGCAATCCTTGTCGCTGACGCTACCTCCTCTTGCCACCTTGTTCTTCACGCACGAAGGCTGAATCCATGGACCCCACTCAGTTCACCCGCCTTACCTCCGGCAAGCCGTATCCGCTGGGCGCCGTCAGTGACGGCTTGGGCGTGAATTTCGCCGTGTTCTCGGCGAACGCCACCCGGATCGAACTGTGCGTGTTCGATGCGCGCGGCCGCAAAGAACTACGACGCTTCGACCTGCCGGAATGCACCGACGAAATCTGGCACGGCTACCTGCCCGATGCCCAGCCCGGTTTGATCTACGGCTATCGCGCCCATGGGCCTTACGACCCGCGCAACGGCCACCGCTTCAACCCGCACAAGCTGCTGCTGGACCCCTACGCCCGCCAGCTGACCGGCCCGGTCAGCTGGAGCGATGCGCTGTTCGGGTACCGCCTGAACCATGCGCGCGGCGATTTGTCGATGGACCGCCGCGACAGCGCGCCGGCCATGGCCAAGGCGGTGGTGACCGAAGACGTGCCCTTTAACTGGGGCAACAGCAAGGCGCCCGACACGCCGTGGACGGACACCACGATCTACGAAGTGCACCTGCGCGGCGTGTCGATGCAGCGCGAAGACCTGCGCCCGCCGCTGCGCGGCACCTGCGCCGCGCTGGCGGACCCGCGCTTTATCGAACACCTGCATCGCCTGGGCGTCACCGCCGTCGAACTGCTGCCCGTGCACGCCTTCCTGCAAGACCGCTTCCTGTTGGAACGCGGCCTGCGCAACTACTGGGGCTACAACACGCTGTCGTTCTTCGCGCCCGAACCGACCTACCTGCAACGCGGCCCCAACGACCTGCGCCAGGCCGTGCGCCGCCTGCACGCCGCCGGGCTGGAAGTGATACTGGACGTGGTCTACAACCACACCTGCGAAGGCAGCGAACTGGGCCCCACCCTGTCGTGGCGCGGCCTGGACAACGCCAGCTACTACCGCCTGATGCCGGGCGAAGAACGCTACTACATCAACGACACTGGTTGCGGCAACACCGTCAACCTGTCGCACCCGCGCGTGCTTCAGATGGTGACGGATTCACTGCGCTACTGGACGCAGTCGTATGGCGTGGACGGCTTTCGCTTCGACCTGGGCGTGACGCTGGGCCGCGAGGGCACGGGCTTTGACCCGGGCTCCGGCTTTTTCGACGCCTTGTTGCAGGACCCGGTGCTGGCCGGCGTGAAGCTCATTTCGGAACCCTGGGACATCGGCCCGGACGGCTACCAACTGGGTAGCCACCCGCCCGGCATGGCGGAATGGAACGACCGCTACCGCGACACGGTGCGCCGCTACTGGCGCGGCGACGAAGGCATGCGCGGCGACATGGCGGCGCGGCTGTGCGGGTCGCGCGATGTTTTCGACCGCCGCCACCGCCGCCCTTGGGCCAGCGTCAACTTCATCGCGTCGCACGACGGCTTCACCACGCAGGACGTGGTCAGCTACGACGGCAGCCACAACGAAGCCAACGGCGAAGGCGGCAACGACGGTCATTCGGAAAACTACAGCCACAACTGGGGCGTCGAAGGCCCGACCGACGACGCCGCCATCCTGGAAACGCGCGGCCGCGTGCAGCGGGCGCTGCTGGCAACCCTGTTCATGTCGGACGGCACGCCGATGATGTTGGCGGGCGACGAATTCGGCAACAGCCAGGACGGCAACAACAACGCCTATTGCCAGGACGGCCCCGTGTCGTGGCTGGACTGGACGCAGGCGCAAAGCGACGAAGGCCGCGCACTGAGCACGTTTGTCGCGCGTGCGGTGGCGCTGCGGCGCGACCACCCCAGCCTGCGCGCCGCCCGCTTTGGCGACGCGGCGCAGGAAGTGTGCCCAGGCGTCAGCGCGATCGGCTGGTTCGACACGCACGGCGGCCCCATCGACCAGGGCGCGTGGGATGACCCGCAACAACGCACGATGGCGCTGCGGCGCGCGGCGCTGCGCGAGGACGGCAGCGCGGACATCACTTTGCTGCTGATGAACCCGGGCGCCGAACCCGCCACGTTCGCCCTGCCCGAGCCCGGCCAGGCTTGGCTGCGCGAGCTGGATTCCGCGACGCAGGTGCCCGCCGCGCCCGTCACCGAAAACGAAATCACCGTACAGGCGCACAGCCTTGTCCTGCTGTCTGCTACCTGCATCTCCGGAAATGGATCATGACCGTGTTGCCCGAACCGTATACCCACGGCGCGCTGCCGCTGCCCGATGGCCGCACGCGTTTTCGCCTGTGGGCTCCCTCCGCTCCGCCCGACCTTGCGCTGGTTATTCCCGGCCGTGATCCCATCCCCCTGCATCCCGAGGCCGATGGCTTTGTGCAGGTGGACGTCGATTGCACGGCGGGCACGCGTTATCAATACCGCCTGGGCGCAGGCCTGCTGGCACCCGACCCGGCCTCGCGCCTGCAAGATGGCGACGTGCACGACGCCAGCGTGGTGGTGGGCGCGGACAGCTATCCGTGGCGGCACCCGTCCTGGATGGGCCGGCCGTGGCGCGAAGCGGTCATCTACGAAGCGCACGCCGGCCTGGCGGGCGGCTTTGCGGGCCTGACGCAAAAGCTGCCCGAGCTGGCCGACATGGGCTTTACGGTGATTGAGCTGATGCCGATTGCCGACTTTCCCGGACCGCGCAACTGGGGCTATGACGGCGTGCTGCCCTATGCGCCGGACACGGCTTATGGCACGCCCGATGATCTGAAAAACCTGATCGACACGGCGCACGGGCTGGGCCTGTGCGTGATGCTGGACGTGGTCTATAACCACTTTGGCCCGGACGGCAACTACCTGTCGCAGTACGCGGCCCCGTTCTTTCGGGATGACGTGGCCACCCCGTGGGGGTCGGCCATCGATTTTCGCCAGCCCCCCGTGCGCCGCTACTTCGAAGAGAACGCGTTGTACTGGCTCACGGAATACCGCTTTGACGGCCTGCGCCTGGATGCGGTGCACGCTATCCCTGACCCGGAATGGCTGGTAGAGCTGGCGCAATTTGTGCGCGGGCAGATTCCGGCGCAGCGCCATATCCATCTGGTACTGGAAAACGATGACAACCGCGCCAGCCTGCTGACCGATGGCTACGACGCCCAATGGAACGACGACGCGCACCACGTGCTGCACCACCTGTTGACGGGGGAATCGCGCGGCTATTACGCCGACTACGCAGACCGCCCCGCCCAGGCCCTGGCGCGCTGCCTGGGCGAAGGCTGGGTCTACCAAGGCCAGCCGTCGCCCTACCGCCAGGGCGCCGCCCGTGGCGAGCCCAGCGCGCACCTGTCGCCCACGTCGTTTGTGCTGTTCCTGCAAAATCATGATCAGACCGGCAACCGCGCGCGCGGCGAACGGCTGACCCTGCTGACCGAGACCACGGAACGGCTGCGCGCCGGCGTCGTGCTGCAACTGCTGGCCCCGCAGATTCCGTTGGTGTTCATGGGCGAAGAAGCCGGCAGCCGCGCGCCGTTCCTGTACTTCACCAGCCATACCGACCCGGCCTTGGCCACGGCGGTACGCGAGGGTCGTCAGCGCGAATTCGCCGCCTTCCCCGAGTTTTCGGGCGCAAACAGCGAGGCCGTACCCGACCCCAACGCCGAAACCACCTGGGACCAGAGCAACCCCTGGACGCCCGAGGCCAGCCCCGACGCGCAGCAGTGGCGCGACCTTTACCGCGCGCTGCTGGACATGCGCCAGCGCGTCATCGCCCCGCGGCTGGACGGCGCCAAGACCGTGTTCGCGCGTGCCGTCGGTGCACACAGCGTGCATGCCAGGTGGCGTTTGGCGGACGGCGCGCTGCTGTCCGCGTACGTCAACCTGGGCCCCGTGCCGGAGGCACTGCCGCGTCAACAAGCGTCGGCCGCGCCCTTGTTTTCGGCGCTGCTGTTTGAGTCGCGCGCCGGTGCGTTCGACGCGTTGTGCCAGGGCAACCTGTGCTCGGAAAGCACGGTATGGCTGCTGGAGGAACCCGCATGAGCGCCGAGGCCCCCGCCGGGCTATCGGAGTTGGCGGCCGACGCCGGTATCGCGGAACACTGGACGGACGCGGACAAGCGCCCGCAACGCGTATCACCCGACACGCTGCGCGCCCTGCTCGCCGCGATGGACCTGCCCGCCGGGTCCGAGGCGGATATTCGCGACAGCCGACAAAGACTGGCCGACATGCAATCGCGGTCGCACCTGCCCGCGATGCTGGTGGCCGTCACCGGTGAAGCCGTGTTTCTGCCACGCAACTGCGCCGGCGCTTATCGCATCGAACCGCCGGCCGGGCCCGCCATCACCGGCCAAACCACGGACCAGAACATTGACCGGCCCGAGGACCAGCCTGCCGGCCAAGGCGCAGGCCAGCGCACAGGCCAAGGCGCAGGCCAAGGTGCAGGTCAACGCACAGGCCAACGCGCAGACCAACGTACCGGCCGACCCACGCAGGCGGGCGGCACCGCGCCAATGTTGCGCGCCCCGTCCACGCCGGGCTACTACACGCTGCACACGGCCGGCGGCGTGACGACGCTTGCCGTTGCGCCCGCCCGCGCGCCTTCCGTGGACGAGCTGCTGCAAGAGCGGGACGCGCGCGCCTGGGGCCTGGCCGTGCAGGTCTACAGCCTGCGCCGGCCCCACCCCGATCCCACGCAGGCCACGCATGGCTTTGGCGACTTTGGCGCGCTGCGCGACCTGGCCCAGGCAGCCGGCAATGCCGGCGCGGACGCGCTGGCGATCAGCCCCGTGCACGCCATGTTTGCCGCCGACGCGGCGCAGTGCAGCCCGTATTCGCCGTCCAGCCGGCTGTTCTTGAACACCTTGTACGCCGATCCCGCCGCCGTCCTGGGCGCCGACGCCGTGCGCGATGCCCTGGCAGGGATGACCCACACGCGCTTGCGCTCGCTGGATGCCCAGCCGTTGATCGATTGGCCCGCGGCCGCCGGGTTCCGGCACCAGCTGCTGCGGCGTCTGCATGGACGTTTCACCACTGCCGCCGGCGATGAACAGCGCCGCGCCTACGACGCCTTCCGCAACGCGGGCGGGCAAGACCTGCGTGACCACGCGCTGTTTGAAGCGCTGCACGCGGCGCACAGCCTGGAGGCGGGCACGCCCGTGCCGTGGACGCAATGGCCGGCCGATCTGCGCGACCCGCGCTCATCCGCCGCGCAGCAGTTCGCCGCGCAGCATGCCCAAGAGGTGGACGCGCATGCGTTTGCCCAGTGGCTGGCCTCGGCCAGCCTGAAGCAGGCGCAGCGTGCCGGCCGCGATGCGGGCATGCGCGTGGGCATCGTGGCGGACCTGGCGGTGGGCGCAAGCCCGCTGGGCAGCCACGCATGGAGCCGCCAGGCCGACCTGGTCAAGCGCGCCAGCGTGGGCGCGCCGCCGGATATCTACAACCCGCTGGGCCAGGGCTGGGGGCTGACCGCGCTGTCGCCCGCCGCCTTGCAGAAGTCGGGCTATTCGGCGTTTCTGGCCATGCTGCGAGCCTGCCTGGCCCACGCGGGCGGCCTGCGTATCGACCACATCCTGGGCATGGCGCGGATGTGGCTGATCCCTGATGGCGCCGGTCCCCAAGACGGCGGCTATGTGCGCTATCCGCTGCGCGAATTGCTGCGCCTGACTGCCCTGGAAGCGTGGCTGCATCGCGCGCTGATCGTGGGTGAAAACCTGGGCACGGTGCCGGAAGGCTTTGACGCGCTGCTGGAAGAACACGGCGTGCTGGGCATGGACGTACTGTGGTTCATGCGCGCCCCTGCCACGCCCGACAGTTCCGATACGCCCGACACGTCCGACACGTCCCACCATTCCGACACATCC
>NZ_LBHW02000069.1:0-16866 GCF_001005835.2 Achromobacter sp. LC458 | reverse complement strand
TGGTTGGCCTAACGCGAATACCGGGGCGTCGGTCGGTGCTGCCGTCAAACGCCCGCACCGGCTGCCGGCGATTGTTCATGAAGCCATGCGCCGGGCTCGGTCAATATCGGGGTAATGCAATAACCGTGCCATGAAACCGAATCTTAAAAATAGACGCGCGATATCAATGGCTTGCGGCGAAATTGGCGGACTTGTAGTGGCATGCGGTCGGTGCCATGCCCGGAAAACGCCCGTTTTTCACGAGAAATCGAGCCAGATATGACTCGATTAAAAATAACCTGCGTTTTATCAACGACTTATAGCGGGCCAGATTTGGCCCGATTGGGTCAGATCTGGCCCGGTTGCAGGTTTCGCCGCAAGCGCTCCGCATACACGACCAGCGGAATTGCGCAGGCCGCGCAGGCCGCCATGACCAGGAAGCCGCCCGGCGCATAACTGCGATACAGCGCGCCGCCCAATTGGATGCTGGCAAACATGAACACTCCGCCGGACAACAGCGCGTACAGGGCGATTGCCGACGTCTTGTGCGCGGCGGGCACGTGTCGCGTGATGTACCACATGATGGCTGCGTTGTTGCCGGCCAGCGTGAAGCACTGCAACAGCTGCAAGGCGCCGATCAGCGTCGGGTCCGTGGTGACGGACAAGCCCGCCCAGCGGATGGCCGACATGAACGCCGACGCCAGGATCAGCCACTGGGCGCCGCTGCGCGCCAGGATCTTGGGCGCCAGGAAGAAGAACAGCACTTCGCTGCCCACGCCAACGACCCAAAGCAATGAGATCAATGCGGTCGACAGGCCGCTGGCCGTCCAGTAGAGCGTGGAATAGGAATACAGGAAACCATTGCTGGCCTGCACCAGCGAGGCAGCGCCGATACACATCAGCAACGGCCGATCACGCACGACCTCCAGCATGGGCAGGCGCGCGCGGGGTGCGGCCATGGCCTGCGTCGGCGTCCCGGAACCGGGCTGCGCCGCCTGCGGCAGCAGCCGAACACATGCCAGGCACGCCACGATCAGCAGCATCGACAGCCACATCACCCAGTTGGCATCGAAAGTCTTGATCAGATAGCCGCCTGCCACCGTCACCGTCGCAAAACCCAGCGACCCGCATGCCCGCATGACGGTGTACGAATTGCCCTGCGCGCGGCCGCTGGCAATGGCCATGCGGTCCATTAACGGCAGCACCGCGGGAAACACCGCGTTCAATACCAAGGTGACGCCCAGCAACCAGCCCGGCGCGTGCATGAACGGATAGCAGATGAACAACACCAGCGAGGCCGCCAGCGCGGACGCAATCAAGGCGTGCGCGCGGCCGGTCTGGTCGGCCACGTGCGCGACAACCGGTGTGGACAGGATCTTCGGCAGGAACGACGTGGCGACGATCAGCCCGATCATCGCCGGGTCCAGGCCACGGCTGGCCAGCCAAAGAGGAAGAAAGGGGATGCTGACGCCCTGCAAGCCGTAATACAGGAAATAGAATCCGTGCAACGCGATGGCGCCTTGTCTGGCGTCGGGATTGCCGCGCATAGCGATGGGTGAATCTGGCGGGGAGAAGCGGCGTAGGATACTCCTTTCGGAATGTGTCCGGTCGCGGCGCTACAGGCGGATACGCGACGCGTTTTTTTGAAGGGAAGCATCATGCGGCAGGTGGGTTTGATCCTTGAAGACGGCTTCCAGCTGATGGGCCTGGCGGCGCTGTCGGCGTTTGAACTGGCCAATGCCGAGTTGGGCGATGACGGATACCGGTTGACGGTGTTGTCCGAGCAGGGCGGCACCATTCGGTCGTCGATGAATGCGGGTATTGAAACGACGCCGTTCGGGGTCATACCGGACACGCTGATGGTGGCGGGGCAACTGGTGCCTCAGGAAATTTCGCCCGGCGTGCGCGCGTATGTGGCGCGGGCGGGCATAGACGCCCGGCGGGTTGCCGGGGTCTGCACGGGCGCGTTTGTGCTGGCGCAAGCCGGCTTGCTGGATGGCCGCGCCGCCACCACCCATTGGGCTCACGCGCGCACGCTACAGGCGCGCTTTCCAAAGGTGCGGGTGGATGAAGATCGCATCTTCGTTCGTGATGGCAACGTCTGGACATCGGCGGGCATGTCGTCGGCCATCGACCTGACGCTGGCGTTGATCGAAGAGGACCACGGGTCGACCCTGTCCCGCCTGCTGGCTCGCAAGCTGGTCGTGTACCACCGCCGCCACGGCGGTCAGTCGCAATTTTCGGCGCTGCTGGCGCTGGAGCCTCGCTCTGATCGGGTCAAGCGCGCGCTGGCCTATGCCCGCGAAAACCTGCGCAACGCCCTGTCTGTCGAGGAACTGGCCGAAGCGGCCAGCTTGTCGCCGCGTCAGTTCAGCCGCGTATTTCGGGAAGAGACGGGGCGGTCGCCGGCCAAAGCGGTGGAGATGCTGCGGCTGGAGGCCGCGCGCGTCATGCTGGAAGACGGGCGGTACCCGCTGGAAGTCGTCGCGCGCGACACCGGGTTTGCTGACCGCGACCGGATGCGGCGCGCGTTCCTGCGCAACCTGGGCCAGCCACCGGCCAGCGTCAAGCGCGGCCTGGCGCTGATGCAGGATGCCGCCTGACCGCCCGAGCGCATCAGCGCGTGGGGGCGGGCTGCGGTCGTCATGTCCGTAAATGCCGGATCTACGACATTTAAGACTTCATCCGAACCGCGCATAGTTCGTCCATGGAAGGCGCCATTCAGGTGCCACTCAAGGACAAATCATGCAAATGACGGGCAATACGATCTTCATCACCGGCGGCACCTCGGGCATTGGCCGCGCGCTGGCGGAACAGTTTCATTCGCTGGGCAATAAGGTCATCGTCGCCGGGCGGCGCCAAGCGCTGCTTGACGAAGTGGCCGCCGCCAACCCCGGGATCGATGGCGTGGCGCTGGACATTTCAGACGCTGCCGATATCGAACGCGTGGCCGCGCAACTGATCCGCGACTATCCCACGCTGAACGTCGTGATCAACAACGCGGGCATCATGCCGTTTGACGATCCCTCGGGCCGGATCGACGACGCCGTCTCGCGCCAGATCCTGGACACGAACCTGCTTGGGCCCGTCCGACTGACCTCGGCACTGGTCGAGCATCTGAAGGCCCAGCCGCGCGCCACCATCATCCACAACACCTCGGTGCTGGCCTACGTGCCCATCGCCACCAACGCGGTCTACTCGGCGTCCAAGGCGGCGTTGCATTCGTACGCGCTGTCGCAACGCTTCATGCTGCGCGACACCAGCGTCACCGTGCAGGAAATTGCGCCGCCGTGGGTCGATACCGACCTGATCAAAAAGAGCGGCGACCCGCGCGCCATGCCGCTGGACGCCTTTATCGCCGAGACGATGACCGGGCTGGCAACGGATGCGCCGGAAGTGTTCGTCGAGGCAATCCGCGCCTTGCGCGACAACCCCGGCCTGGGCGAACACGCGTTGGTGCACGGCTTCAACGCCGAAATCGCCGCCAATCCCATTCCCGTCTAAGGCAAGGCATGTCTGCCGCCGGGGCCGCGTTTGCGCGACGCCGGCGGCAGCGCCTATCAGGAGCACCGCGTTATGTCCGCGTCACTTGCGCAAGACTCGCGCGCCGTCTTGCTGCCCGCCGGCTTCCTGGCCCTGGGCACATTCGCCATCGGCACCGAAGGCTTCATGATCGCGCCGCTGCTGCCGGTCATGGCGCAGGACTTTGCGCTGCCCGTGCCCACCGTCGCCTTGCTGGTCATCATCTTCACATTGGTGCTGGCCTTGTCATCGCCCGTGGCCACGGTGGCAACCGGGCGTATGGCGCGCAAGCAGGTGCTGCTGGCCGCCATGAGCTTGTTCGCCATTGGCAACGTTGTGGCCGCGCTGTCGTCGTCGTTCGCCGTGCTGATGCTGGCGCGCGTGCTGATGGCGATTGCGGCGGGGCTGTATGTGCCGGCCGCCAACGGGCTGGCCGGCGTCATCGTGCCGGTGGCGATGCGCGGGCGCGCCCTTGCCATCGTCAGTGCAGGGCAGACGCTGGCCATTGCGCTGGGTCTGCCGCTGGGTGGGCTGATCGGGCATGCCTTCGGCTGGCGCGCCACCTTCTTGCTGGTGGGCGCGATGAGCGTCGTGGCAATCGCGGGCATCCTGACCGGCATCGAGCGCGACGCGGGGCAGGGCATCGCGGTCGCAAGCCTGCGCCAGCGCGTGTCCGTGGTGCGCCAACCCGCCGTGCTGCGTTTGCTGGCGGTGAGCTTGTTCTGGTCCATCGGCGCGTTTACCGCCTATCCGTACCTCGCCGAATACTTGAACGCCGTGTTGGGCTTCGGGCCGTTGGAGATCACCGCGTCGGTGTCGTTGTGGGGGCTGTCGGCGGCGGCCGGTGTCATGACGGGCGGGGTCCTGAACGACCGCTTCGGACCTGACCGCGTGGTGCGCGCATCGCTGATGTTGCTGGGGCTGGCGTTTGTGGTGCTGGCGATTGCGGCGTTGCCGATGGCGACGGCGTTGTCCAGGGGCGTCTTGCTGGGCCTGGTGCTGCTTGCCGTCGCTTTGTGGGGCTTCACCGTGTGGTCGTTCTTTCCGGCGCAGATGGCAAGGCTGATCGGGGCGGGCACGCCGTCGCAAGCGCCTGTCGCGTTGGCGCTTAACACTTCGACCATGTACTTCGGGTTTTCGGTGGGCAGCGCTTTAGGCGCGGCGGTGTTGGGCGCCGGCGCCATCTGGGCGATTGGGGCGGTGGCGGCCCTGGCCGAAACGATCGCCCTGGGCGCGAACGCAGCGCCAGGCCGCAAGGCTTGACGTCATCCGGTCTGGTCCGCGGCTGCCGGCAAGAGGCCGTTGCCGTGAACAAGCCCCACCCGGCGGGCGATGCGCTAGGTTTGTTCCAGCGGCCAGACTTCGACCACGCCGTGCGCCACCGCGCATGGCGTTTGCGACACGATGGCGATGGCCTGGGCCAGGTCAGCGGCTTCGATGATGGCAAAGCCGGCCACGGGCAAGGGCGACTGCAAGTAGGGGCCGTCCGTGGTTTCCACCCCGGCCGCGCCGGTGTTGCGCACTTGCACCGGCGTGCCCGCAATGCCCATCAGCACGCCTTCTTTCTGCAATTGCGCGTCGTGCGCGTGCGCGGCGTCTCGCAGGGCGACCGGGGTGCGGTCGTAACCTGCCTGGTCGCCATATCCTATCGTCACGAATTTAGGCATGAGAAGTCCTTTGCAGAGGGGGGACGAGACGCCGAACCGCTAATCGCCGAAGCGCGGGTACGCCGATACGCCGGAACGCCGGAACGCCGGATCGCCGGAACGACCCTTCAGCCCTGTTTGCCGAAACCGCCGCTGGCCCATTCCGATGCGCGCTGCACGGTCAGCTTGTACGTCGGCGGCACGTTGACCTGGGCCAGTTGTTCGCCGGATTCATCGTACGCGCTTAGCACGGCGTAAGGCTCGTCTTCGTCGGGCACGATGTCCAGCTTGACCGTCAAGCGGCCCGCCTCGGCGTCGATCTTCACGCTTTTGTGCAGCGTGGCATGCAGCTGCTGTTCGTGGCGGCGCAGCACTTCGTTGGCGGTCTTTACCAGGGTGATGAAGGCGGGCGAATCAAGCGGCTTGGGGTTTTTCTTGTCGCGGCCCATGGTCCAGGGCCCGACCAAGGCCGGCTCGGATTGCCCGTCCATCGTCATTTCGACGGCCCAGCCGTCGTCTTCCTCGTTCTTGATGATCCGGGCGGTCCAGCCGTCATCGCGCCAAAGCCTGGGCTCCTGTTCCTTGCGGGCTTCGGGGCTGTCAGGATCGGGTAGGCGGGTGTCGTTCACTGCGGTGTTTCTCCAGGATTTCGGGGCTCGACGTCCAAAATTTTGTCGGCCCCCCGGCACTGTAGCCTAACGAACCCGCGCGGTCCTGCCGGGTGGGATGTTTGAAGCACCCCGGGCAAGGAAGGCGCGCGGTGCCCAGTCGCTTGCTGACATGAATCCATCGGCACGAAATTGTTGACTCGCAACCGACCAACTAGTAGATTGGCTTCCATGCGCGCCCCTGCCGAATATTCCAGTAGGGGCCTACTCGTAAACCGAACTGGAAATCCATGAGTTTGGAACTCTCGCCCAGAGCCCTTGAAATTGTCGAGCAGACGCGATTGCTGCTTGCCGCCGGTGGCTATCACGGGTTCAGCTATGCCGATGTGTCCGAAAAGGTTCACATCGGCAAACCCAGCATCCACCATCATTTCCCCACCAAGGAAGACCTGGTCCTGAGTGTGGTGACCGTGCACCGTGAACAGGCGCGCCAGGGGCTGGCCAAGCTTGACCAGCACGTTGAAGATCCGCAAGCCCGCTTGACCGCCTACACGGAATACTGGGCCACGTGCATCCGCGAGGGCACCATGCCCATGTGCATATGCGCCATGCTGGCTGCCGAGGCGCCCTTGATTCCCAGCGCCGTCGCCGCTGAGGTCCGCGCCTATTTTGCCGAGCTGGTAGCGTGGATCGGTTCCGTGCTGGCCAGCGGGGCGGCCAAGGGCCAGTTCCAATTGCGCGACAAGGTCGAGGCCGAAGCGCAGGCGTTCATGTCGATGGTGCACGGCGCGATGTTGACCGCGCGCGCGTTTGGCGACCCCAAGGTATTCGAATCGATTTCACGCGCCGCCATCAAGCAGTTGAGCGCGGCGGGCTGACAGTGGAATGCGCGCACCTCGGGGTGCGCGCCGTTGACCGTTAACACCCCCGCATTTGCAGTGCCGCTTTATTCCGCTTTTTTTTGCCCTGATGGCCGACCAACTAGTCGGTTTGTTCCCTGTCTGGAGTCCTTGCCATGCCACATCCTATTTCCACCTTGGGCGCCGCCCACACCCTCATCAGCCTTGTCCCCGCCGTTGTCGGCCTGTACAGCTTTGCGCGGTATCGAGGCATCGACCCCGCAACGCGCACGGGCAAGCTGTATCTGGGCGGGCTGCTATTGGCCGTGCTGACGTCGTTCGGGCTGTCCAGCTCTGGTGGCTTCAATGCCGGGCATGCGTTGGGAATCCTGGCGTTGCTGGCGGTGTCGGGGGCGTTGCTGGCGCCGCGCCTGTCCTGGTTGGCGCGGTCGCGTCCCTATCTGTCGCAGCTGGGATTTTCGTTCAGCTTTTTCTTGATGTGGGTGCCCGGCATTGCCGAAACGCTGACGCGCCTGCCCGTTTCCCATCCGCTTGCCGATGGCCCGCAATCGCCTCTGGTGCGCGGCGCGCTAGGGGTGTGGTTGGCGATTTTCGTGGTGGGGTCGGCGGCGCAGTTGTTGTGGATGGCAGCCCAACGCCGCATGCCCGCCAAAGCCGCCGGGCGACCGTAGCGCTGCAACCGAAGCCGACATTTCCGGGGCACGACCCGTCGCCCACGCATCACCAAGGAGGCCGCCATGACTGCCCGCGCTATTGATCCGACCGGCCAGGTCCGTATCGCCGATATTCAGCGTCCATACGTTCAAGACCGCTACATTCATGACCCTTACCGCAGCGAACGCCTGCGGGCGCCAACGCGTGCCGCCTCTTCGACGCAACCGCCTCCGACCTCCTACGCGCGGATCCAAGCCGCGCAGGGATCGGTCGCGATGGCGGCTGGGGCGCCCCTCGCGCCCGCCGCCCATCGACCCGCCGGCGTTGATGCTGCTCAGCCCCCCGCGTCCGTCGACGCGATGCGGGATCAATACACGGCCCATTGCCTTAAAAACGCCATCCAGGCCTACCACGATCAGCAAGCCCGGCTGGATGCGCGTTCCGTCGCGGCCAATCGCCAGCTGCGCGACGAGCAAACCGCCTTGCAAGCGCGGGCCGACGCGGCGCATGACCTGGGCACGATCCAAGGCCTGCTGCCGTACCAGGCCTATCGATTTTCCGCTGGCGTGGCGGCCGTGCTGCCGCCGCCTTTTACGGCCGCCGCGGGCATGCCGCCGTTGAGGGTCGGGCCGGTCGGTACCGCCGCAAAACCGCGCCACAGTACCGACGACACGTTCGGCGCCGACCCGCATCGCCGTGGTCGGCAACGGTCGGGCGGGTAGGGCGGCGGGTCGGATATTGCGCCGGACGGGCACCATTACGTGGGCCCCGTGCCCCGTGCCCCCCGTGCACTACGGGTGCTACCGCAACACGGCGCTACGCCCGACCCGAAAGCCCTTCCATCTTGTAAAACCGATTCAACGCATCGGTCGATGCAAGCTTGATCTTCGGCAGCTCAATGCGCTCGTACATTTCGGCATATCGCTTGCGGTTGGCCGGCGTCACCACGGTGATATGGCGGATCATTCCCCACTTCACCGAATCCTTTCCGCCTTCCAGCGCGCCGCGCCGATCACGTTCGAGCCACGATCGGCGCAGGTATCGGATAAGGCTCGTCATGGTCGGTACTTCCAACAGGATAAAGCCCGTGGCGCGTTCCAGCCGCAAGGCAAGACTGCCCGTGTAATTGCCTTCCATGATCCAGCGGTCTTGCAAGATCGCCTGCCCGTGCAAGTGCAGAAATTCTGCCTGGGGGCGCGGCTCCCAATCGGTATTCGGCTGGTGAAAAAGCTGGTCCAGATGTATGGCGGGTAACCCCAGCTTGCGCGACATCGCCTCGGCAAGCGTGGACTTTCCGCTGTTTGATGGGCCCATCAGGCAGATGCGTGGACCAAGTTCTTCAAGAGTGGTCATTTCAGGTTTGCGCTACCAGCGCACTGTTTGGACAAAGTCGACGAAAGCGCGCAGCGGCGCCGGCAGATAGCGGCGCCCGGGGAAGTAGAGCGACGGGCCGTTGAAGCCGGGCCACCAGCGTTCCAGCACGGGCGCGAGCTCGCCACGATCGATGTAGGGTTGCAGCCATTCCTCAAAAAGGTAAACCACGCCGGTGCCCGCAACGGCCGCATCCACGGCAAGGTCGGCCGCCGCGCCCAGGCCCACGATCAAGGGGCCCGTCACGTCCACCGTGACGGTTTTGCCCTGTTGCTCGAAGTCCCACGAGGGCATGGCGCCGCTGGAAAAGCGGCCGCGCAGGCAGATGTGCTTGCGCAGATCTTCAGGGCGACGCGGGCGCCCATGCTTGGCCAGATACGCGGGCGACGCCGCGACGGCCATGCGCTGGCGCTTGGGGCCGATCGGAATCGCCACCATGTCCTGGTCCATGCTTTCTTCGTAGCGAATGCCCGCATCGCAATCCGATTGCAGCAGGTCCACAAAGCGGTCCTCGACAACGACCTCAAGGCAGATCTCCGGGTAGGCGGCCAGAAACGGGGGGACGATGCGCGGCAGCACCAGCTTGGATGCCGCCAGCGGCACATTCAGCCGCAGCCTGCCCGCCGGCCGATCACGAAAGTGATTGGCCACGTCCAGCGCCGATTCCACCGCGTTAAGCGCGGGCGTCAGCTGTTCCAGCAAGCGCTGTCCGGCAACCGTCAGCGCGACGCTGCGCGTCGTTCGGTTAAGCAGCCGCAAACCCAGCCGCGTTTCCAACCGGCGCACCGCTTCGCTCAATTGCGATGCGCTGGCCCCGGTCATGCGCGCAGCGCCACGAAAGCCGCCATGCGTGGCAACGGCAACAAAGGCGCTGATGTCTTGAAGGTCGACCACGGCGTTTCTCGATTGTTCGGATTTCCGCACAAGCTGTGCGATTGTGCCAGATTGTCGCACGGCCAATCCAGGCCTAGACTGCCAGGCATTCACCCCCGTTCAAGGAATACCCCATGACCCAAGCCCAACAAGCCGGCACCTACCGCCTGGCCGAATTCAACGTCAACCGCCTTGGCTACGGCGCCATGCAACTGGCCGGCCCACACGTGTACGGTCCGCCCAAGGACAAACAGCAGGCTATCGCCGTCCTGAAGGAGACCGTGGAACTGGGCATCAACCACCTGGACACCAGCGATTTCTACGGGCCGCACATCACCAACCAACTGATCCGCGAAGCGCTGCATCCGTATCGCGACGACCTGGTCATCGTGACGAAAGTGGGGGCGCGACGCGGCGCCGATGCGTCCTGGATACCCGCCTTCTCTGCCGCTGAACTGGAGTCGGCCGTGCACGACAACCTGCGTAATCTGGGGCGCGACGTGATGGACGTCGTCAACCTGCGCTTGATGTTCGACGTGGCCGGCCCGGCGGAAGGCGACATCGAAGCATCCATGACCACGATGGCCGAACTGCAACGCAAGGGCCTGGTGCGTCACATCGGCCTTAGCAACGCCACCGCGCGGCAAGTGGAGCAGGCGCGCGGCATTGCCGACATCGTTTGCGTGCAGAACCAATACAACCTGGCCCATCGCGGCGACGGCGCGCTGATCGATGCACTGGCCCGCGACGGCATTGCCTACGTGCCGTTCTTCCCGCTGGGTGGTTTCTCGCCGCTACAGTCGGCGGTGTTGTCGGACGTGGCGAACAAGGTGCAAGCCACGCCGATGCAGGTGGCGCTGGCCTGGTTGCTACAGCGTTCGCCCAACATCCTGTTGATTCCGGGTACCTCGTCGGTGAAGCACCTGCGCGAAAACGTCGATGCCGCCGCGTTGCGCTTGAGCGACGATGACATCCAGGCGCTGGATGCCATCGCGCCGGAACCGCGCCAGTGAAAGGGGGCGCGCGCTAGGCCCGCGCGTCTGCATTACCCAGGAACCGCTGCGCCAGGCGCACGAAATACGCGGCCCCCAGCGGGATTGCTTCATCGTTGAAGTCATACGACGGGTTGTGCAAGCGGCAAGGCCCGGGCCCGTGCCCCGCGTCCCGATGCGCGCCCGCGCCGTTGCCCAGCAGCACGTAGCAGCCCGGTCGTTCGGCCAGCATGAAAGAGAAGTCCTCGGACCCCATCAGCCGGGCAAGGTCATCCGACACGCGCTCTTGGCCCGCGACTTCACGCATGACCTCGACCGCAAAGCGCGTCTGTTCCGGGTCGTTCACCAGCGACGGATAGCAGCGTTCGAAGGTCAGCGTGGCCGTGCAGCCGAACGTGGTGGCGGCACCGTTGGTGATTTCTTCGATGCGCCGCTGGATCATGTCCAGCGTGTCGTCGCGGTGCGTGCGCACCGTGCCGCCCAGCCACGCCGCTTGCGGGATGACGTTGACCGCGTCGCCGCCGTGGATCTGCGTGACGGACAGCACCGCCGGTTCGTCGGGCGCGCGGTTGCGCGAGATCACGGTTTGCAGCGCCAGCAGGATGTGGCCGACGCAGACCAACGGGTCGACGCCCAGTTCCGGCTGCGAGGCGTGCGCGCCCTTGCCCGTGATGTCGATGCGAAAGCGGTTGCTGGACCCCATGAAAGGCCCGGCCCGCACGCCGAAGCTGCCCACGGGCAGGTCCGGCCAGTTATGCAGCGCGAACACCGCATCGCAGGGGAAGCGGTCGAACAAGCCGTCCTGGATCATGGCGCGCGCACCGGCCTGGCCGCCTTCTTCGGCGGGCTGGAAGATGCAGTGGATGGTGCCGTCGAACTGCGCGTGCCGCGCCAGGTACCAGGCCGTGGCCAGCAGGATGGCGGTATGGCCGTCGTGACCGCAGGCGTGCATGCGGTTCTCGTGTTGCGACTTGTGCGCAAAGGCGTTGGCTTCGGGCATCGCCAGGGCGTCCATGTCGGCGCGCAGGCCGATGCGGCGCGCGCCCGTGCCGCGCGTCAGCGTGCCGACCACGCCGGTGCCCCCGATGCCGGTCGATACTTGCCAGCCCCAGGCGGCCAGTTCGCGGGCGACGAGCGATGCGGTGCGGTGTTCTTCAAAGCCGATTTCCGGATGCGCGTGCACATCGCGGCGGATGGCCCGAAACGCCGGGTTGGCGCTGATGGTGGCAAGTATGTCGGCGGCGTCGGCGGCGTCGGCGGGGGCAATGCCGAGGTTGTCGCGGCCGGCGTCGGGGTCTTGGTGGGTCGTCATGCGGTTCCTCAAGGCTGCGTCGGAAGGTTCAAGGCGCGCAACGCGGTGACGTCGTCACGGATGCGGGCATCGAAGCTGGCTTTGTCGTAGGCGGTTGCCGACTCCATGCCCATGGCCAGTACGCGTTCGCGCACCTCGGGCTTGTCCATCACGGCGGCAAGCGCGTCGCGCACGCGTTGCAGGCGCTCGGGCGGCACGCCCTTGGGGGCCAGCACGCCCACCCAGCCGACCATCTCCATGCCTTTGACCGTCTGGCTCTCGTTGATGGTGGCCAGGTCGGGGTAGGCCGCCAGGCGCTGGCGGCTGATCACGCCCAGCGATTTGATGCGGCCTTGTTGCAGATGCGGCAGCGCGGTGGGCGGCGCCATGACGGCCATGTCGATCTGCCCGCCCAGCAGGTCATTGACCAGCGGCGATGCGCCCTTGTACGGCACGTGCAGCATCTTGGTGTCGGTGCGGCGTTGCAGGTCTTCAACCACCACCTGCTGAAACGTGCCTTGGCCCGGGCTGCCATAGCTCAGGCTTTCCGGGGCGGCGCGCAGCGCCTGCACGACCTGATCGATATTCGATTGGGGAAGATCCTTGCGGGCCACCAGAATCAGCGGCGACGTGAACACCAGCGACACCGGGTCGAAACTGTCCGTGGCATACCGCAGGTTGCGATTGACCAGCGGCTGCAAGACCACGTCGTTGATGCTGCCGGCCAGCAGCGTCGTGCCGTCGGGCTTGGCCTGCGCCACGCGGCCCGCGCCGATAGCGCCGCTGGCGCCGCCCACGTTCTCGATGACTACGGTTTGGCCCAGGCGTTCGCTCAGTTGCGGGGAAATCGCCCGCATCACGGCGTCGATCGATCCGCCGGCTGGGAAGGGGATGATGATGGTGACCGGCTTGTCGGGCCAGGTTTGCGCTTGCACGGGCGCCAACCAGGCCCCCGCGATCAGCGCTGCGGACAGCGCGGCGCGAACCCGCGCGCGACGGAAAAAGTGCAGCATTTCAAACCCCTTGTTTTGTTGGTGTCAGGCCGCTATTGCGCCTTGAATAGCTATACTTGAAAAGTGAAATATCAATAAAAGATATGCCGTTTCGGAATAGCTGAATCCATGCGTAACGCCACCGCCACCGCCACCCCCACCCCCGGCAGCCCGTCTTCTGCCGCCACGCTCTTTAACCGCCTGATTGCGCGCACCCGGCTGCGGCATTTGCAGCTGATCGTGCTGGTGGCCGAATTGGGCAGCGTGCAGCACGCAGCCGCGCAGATCGGCCTGACCCAGTCGGCCGCCACCAAGATGGTGCTGGAAGTAGAGCGCGTGCTGGAAGCGCGCTTGTTCGAACGACACGCGCGTGGCATGCGGCCCACCTTTGCCTGCCGGGATTTGCTGCCGTTGCTGCGCAATGTGATGAACAGCCTGACCGGTTGCGCGGAGTCTCTGGCGGCGGCGGGCGCGGGCTTTGAAGGCACGGTGCGCGTGGGCGCGATCACGGCTGGCGTCAGCGGCGTCATCAACCCCGCGCTGCCCGAGTTCTTTGCCCGGCAGCCGCAGGTTCGTCTGGAATTGTTCGAAGACGCGTTGCCGGTATTGCTGGGTCGTTATGCGGATGGCGAACTGGATTTTCTGGTTGCGCGCGAACCCGCGCAGCTGGCGCCCGATTCCCAATTCCAGGCATTGCTGGCCGATATCTGCGTGGTGGCCTCGGGGCCCGGGCACCCGCTGCTGGGCCGCCGCAATCTGCAACCCGCCGATCTGCTGGCCTACCCCTGGGCCAGCCCACCGCTGGATAGCCAGACCTATCGCGCGTTCGAGGCGCTGTTCGCCGAATGCGGGGAACTGCCGCCCCAGCAACCGCTCAGCACGCGCTCATTTGCCACCATGGTGCATTACCTGCGCGCCAGCCAGGCCCTGATGATGGGCCCCTTGAGCTTCGTGCGCGAAGGCCTGGATTCCGGCGCGCTGGCGCGGCTGGATTGCACGCTGGCCGACACCTTGCCGCCGTTGGGCCTGGTCAGCCGTACCGAACCGCGCAACCGTAGCGTGGCGGCTTTCCAGGCGCATCTGTTGGAGACCCATGCGGCCCGCCGCCCCGGATCGCAACGCGCGGGCTAGGGGATGACCGAGTAGATGGACGCCGGCACCGGGCCTCCGTGCAGTTGCAGCCGATTGCGCGCGGTGCATTCAAATTGCGCGCCTGCCTTGCGCGCCACCGCCTCGCTTGCCACGTTGCCCTGGGCAATCACGATCTCGACGCGGTGCATGCCCAGGGTGTTAAAGGCGTAGGGCAGCATCGCCCGCACCGTGCGATGCGCGACGCCTTGCCGTTGGGCCGACTGCCTTACCCAGTAGCCCAGATTACAGAACAGGTTCTGCTGATTGATCGCGTTCAGCCCCACGCCACCCAGCAGCCGGCCAGCGTCTTCCGAGAACACGCCGAACTCATGGCCCGTCTGCGCATCGCGGCTGGCGCGGCACATCGCAAACCAGTCCAGCGCGTTTTGCTCGGAAAACGAAGCCGTGCACCACGGCATCCAGCGGCCGACGGTATCGACGGATTCCCGTGCGGCATTCGCGAAATCTTGGGCGTCGGTATCGCGGAATTCACGGAACAATAGGCCTTGGAAAACGAAGGGCTGCATGGCTTTTTCTTTGGGCGGATTGGAGGCAACGGTGGAACATTATCGCTAAATGATTGCGCGTTGCGGGCGGCCGTTGGCGGCCTCTGCGCGCTGACGCAGCCCGGCATTGCGAGTAAGGTAGCGGTTTACACGCTTAAGGCCTGATTGCCCGGCACATCGGCCTGTGCCGCCAGCAGGAAACCGATCATCATGCAGATTCTTCGTTCAGCAGTGCGGTGCGTCATTGCCCCGCTTTGTTTCGCGGCAATGGCCGCTTGCACAAGTCAGCCCGCGCGGCAAACCGATATGGACTATCACAGCCGGCCGTCTTCCACGACGCAGTCCGCAACCGGTAACCCGGGTTCATCAGGCCAGCGCCTGACCATACAGTCCGGTGAAGGCGAAAGGTTGAATCTACCTTGGTTCATCCAGGATACGCAGGACTGGGTCAACAGCAACTGATCGACCCAGCGCCGCCACGACACGCGGCGCCGCACACCGATTTCTGAAAACGCCCAGCCGATGCTGGGCTTTTTTGTTGTGGAGCCGGGAACGGCAATTGCTGCCGACGTCGATGTTTCCGCGCGCGAGTCCGCTACTTTAAGAGGCGATCAGACGTGACCCAACTTATCGAAAACAGATATGCCCTGACCGTGCACCCCGTGCCGGCAGTCTTCCTGGCGGGGATGTTCCCGTGGTTTCTAGGCGCCGCGCTGGCCGATGCCGCCTATGCGCAGTCTTTTCACATCCAGTGGAATAATTTCGCGTCGTGGCTGATCATCGGCGGCCTGGTGTTCGGCGGCATCGCGCTGCTGTTCGCCATCGTGGATCTTTTCCGGGCCTATCAGCGCGCACGCGGCATCGTTCCGTACACGGTGGTGCTGTTGGCCACCTGGGTGTTGGGCATTATCAACGCCTTGATCCACGCGCGCGATGCCTGGGCGAGCATGCCGCTGGGCTTGATCCTGTCGGTGATCGTGGCGGTGCTTGCGTGCGCCGCGATCTGGCTGGGCTTTCGCACGCCGTACATCAGAGGGGCCAAATGAAACACGCCAGCTTGCTTGCCGTTATCCCGCTTGCCGCCGCAGCCGGAATTTGCCTGGCCCAGGGCCAGCCGTCTCAGGTCGGACCCACGCCGGAACTACCCAAGCCCGAGCAGGGGCTGCTGCCTGACATGGTCATCGCCAAACCCGCGGACTGGGGCGACAAGATGCCCACGGTGCCAGAGGGCTACAAGATCACCGCCATCGCCAAGGACCTGAAAATACCGCGCCAGACGCTGGTATTGCCCAATGGCGACATCCTGGTGGCAGAGGGCAGGGGCGGCAATGCGCCCAAGCTCAAGCCCAAGGACGTCATTGCCGGCATCATCAAGGCGCGCGGCACCAGTTCGGTAAAAGGCGGCAACCGCCTGACCTTGCTGCGCGATGCCGATGGTGACGGCACGTACTCGGCCTCGACCTTCGCGGAAAATCTGGATGCGCCCTATGGCCTGGCATTGATAGACAACAAGCTCTATGTCGCCAACCAGGGCGCCTTGGTTCGCTTTGACTACCAACCGGGCCAGACACGGGCCAGCGGCCCGCCTGAAACCGTGACCGAGTTGCCGTCCGAGATCAATCACCACTGGACCAAAGCGCTGGCCGCCAGCGCGGACGGTCATCTGTATGTGGGCATCGGCTCTAACAGCAACATCACGGAACGCGGCATGGACGTGGAGGCGGACCGCGCGCGAATCTGGCAGATCAACGCCCGCACGGGCGAACACAAGGTCTACGCCACGGGGCTGCGCAATCCCACCGCGTTGACGATTGAACCGGGCTCCGGGCAGCTGTGGGCCGTGGTGAACGAGCGCGACGAGCTGGGTCCGAACCTGGTTCCCGACTATTTGACCGCCGTGCAGGCGGGTGCCTTCTACGGTTGGCCGTATAGCTACTGGGGGCAGAATATCGATGACCGCGTGCGCCCGCAAAACCCGGACAAGGTGGCGGCCGCCATCAAACCGGACTACAGCCTGGGCGCGCACGTGGCGGCCCTGGGCGTTGATTTTTCGTCCGAGGCGATGGGCGCGAAATTCGCCAATGGCGTGTTCGTCGGCGAGCACGGCAGCTGGAACCGTAGCGACCCGGTCGGCTACAAGGTCGTCTTTGTGCCGTTCCGCGACGGGCGCCCGTCCGGTCCGCCGCAGGACTTTGTGGCAGGCTTTCGGGATAGCGACGGCACCACGCGCGGCCGCCC
Source organism: Achromobacter sp. LC458 (assembly GCF_001005835.2). NCBI lineage: Bacteria > Pseudomonadati > Pseudomonadota > Betaproteobacteria > Burkholderiales > Alcaligenaceae > Achromobacter > Achromobacter sp. LC458. The sequence goes on along the minus strand of NZ_LBHW02000069.1, from coordinate 203 downwards.
GGTAGGCGTGACGGTAGACCCGAAGGGCGCGCTGATCGTGGCGGACGACCTGGCAAATGTGATCTGGCGTATTACGCCGACGTCGGAAGCGGGGGCGGGGGCAGGCAAAGGCCCCGGCACAGGCACAGGCACAGGCACAGGCACAGGCACAGGCACAGGCACAGGCACAGGCACAGGCACAGGCTCCGGTTCCAGCCCAAGCG
>NZ_LBHW02000068.1:0-16953 GCF_001005835.2 Achromobacter sp. LC458 | reverse complement strand
ACCCCACAGGTAATCCTGTGGGGTTTTGTTTTTTGCGCGTCCCAGACGTTGCAAGTACAGATCATTTAAACCCCCTCGTAGCTCGCGCTGCGAGGGGGTTTTGTTTTTTATTTTGCGCGAACCAGACGACGACTGCTTATGGCAGCTGGCGGCGCAATGCTTCGAAGAACAATTCTGACTGAAGACGTTCGCTTTGAATCTGCGCGGCGACTTTGGTGGCGATGTCAGCGTTGACCGGTTTGAGCGGACGGCCAGTAGATTGCGCAAGGACCTGCGCTGCGCAAGCGCGTTCCAGGAAAAACAATTCGTCGTAAGCGTAGTCCAGCCGTTCGCCGCAAACCACAACGCCGTGATTGCCAAGGAAGACGATGTCCGCGCCTTGCATGGCATGCGCAATGCGTTCGCCCTCGGTGACGTCCAGGGCCAGGCCGTTGTAGTTTTCGTCGATGGCAAGCCTGCCGTGGAACCGCATTGCGTTTTGAGACAGCGTTGTGTCCAGACCTCGATCTGCGGTAAGCGTCAGTGCCGTGGCATATGGCATATGCGTGTGCAGGACACAGGCCTTGCCCGCGATACGGTGGATGGCAGCGTGAATAAACATCGCCGTGGGTTCAACGGCATGTCGACCGGCCAGTTTGTTTCCTTGCGCATCGATCAGGACGATGTCATCGGCTTGAACTTCATTCCACATGAGACCGCGGGGATTCAGCAGAAAGTGGTCGGGGTCACCGGGCAACGCCACGCTGAAGTGATTGCAGACGCCTTCGCCCAGGCCATGAGCCGCAGCCGCCCGCAAGGCCAAAGCCAAGTCGGCGCGAAGCGCAGTCACGGGTTCCGCGTGATATAGGGCGTCTGCGAAATGGGGTTCTTGATTCATGTCTGCCTTAAGGCTTAGGGAGGGGTAAGGGAACGCGCCTGATCCGACTATAGAGGGCCAGGCTGCGGCGTTATAACCAACCGGCGCTGCGAAAAACTCCTGGCACCCGGTCCAATGTCGGTACGGTAGCGTCCGGACGATAGTCAGGCAATAGCTGACGGCCTGTTCCCCGATCGATCCAGACGCATCGGAAGCCGATGTCGCGGGCAGCGGCATGGTCAAGATGTGGACTGGCGCAAATATGCACGATGTCGTCTGGCGTGACGCCAAGGCTCTGGTGAGCATGCGCGAAGATTTTGCGAGACGGCTTATAGGCGCCCGCGGATTCGGCCGTGATCACCCGGTCGATATGCCCGCCCAGCTGCGCGACGTTGCCGGCAATGATGTCTTCATCGGTATTCGAAATGATGCAAAGGCGGAAGCCCGCCTGTTTCAGCGTGGCCAACGTGTCCACGACTTCCGGAAACGGTGGCATGGCGGATATGCTGCCTATCAGTATGTCGGCATCTTCTGGTCGATATGGCAGGTCAAAGTCCTGCATCGTCAACCGTAGCGACTCGCGCGAGATGTCGGCAAAGCTGCGATGGGGCGGAGTGCGTTCCAGGCGATGCTCGTGTTGGTCGTACGCGTGCAGGAACTCATCGGCTGTGGGCGCTGAATGCGCCGGCGGCTTGCCAGTCAGGATGCGGGCAACCGCCGCCTGTAGCCCTTCGTCCCACTGAATCAGCGTGCCGTAACAGTCAAACGTCAGCCACTGCGGGCGGGGAAGCGAATTCAACGGCATGGTGGATCCCTAAGAAAAATAGAAGAATCCTCAGCGTAGGACGTCCCGCATCAAGTCGTAAAATTAATAATCGAACTCCTCTCAGTTGATAAACGAATATCAAGGCCGCCATGCTTGACTTGGAACTTTTGAGAACGCTGGTTTGCGTTGCCGATGAAGGCAGTTTCACGCGCGCTGCCCAGCGCGTGCATCGCACACAATCCACCGTCAGCCAGCAGGTTCGCAAGTTGGAGCAGACGGTGGGCAAGGCATTGCTGCTGCGCGACCGAACCGGCAGCAATGTGTCTGCGACCGAGGATGGCGAAGTGATGCTTGCGTACGCCCGCCGCCTGTTAGCCATTGCCGACGAGGCCGAACATGCCTTGATGGCGCCCCAGGCAGCGCGTGTTTTACGCCTGGGCATTCCTGAAGACTTCGACGTGGCGCGGCTGACGTTGCTGTTGGCGCGATTCGCGGCCAGCCATCCCGGCGTCCGGCTGGAAACCGCGAGTGGTATGAGCACCGAGCTACGCGCCAAACTGGGTTCCGGCGACTTGGACCTGGCCCTGATCAAACGCGAGCCCGACGACGGCCCATGCCTGGCGGCATGGCCCGAGCGTCTGGTCTGGATCGGCGCCAAGCGACACGCTGCGCTGGCGCCACATTGCCCCGTGCCGTTGGTGATGTTTCCGCACGGCTGCATCTATCGCAAGCGGATGATTTACGCGTTGGAGAGCGCCGGTCGCGCCTGGTACGGCGCTTATCACAGCCATAGCCTTGCTGGCGTGCAGGCGGCCGTGGCGGCGGGGCTGGGCGTGAGCTTGCTGCCTGCGTTCGCCACCCTGGAATCGCATCAGGTGCTGGTGGCACGCGACGGGTTCGATCCGGTGCCGTCGACCGAGTTGGCCATCGTCAGCAATCGCCGCGTGCCAGGCAGCATCGAGCAACAACTCGTGTACGCGTTGCAGCAGGCCATAGAAGCCGACACGCGCGACCCGGCGATGGCGTGAACGCCGGCGTTCAAGTCACATCGCCGTCCACGTAGTACCACTGGCCGTCTTCACGCACGAAGCGACTGACTTCGTGCATGCGATGCGCGCGGCCTGCCTGGCGGCTGCGGGCCACGAATTCCACGGTGGCGTGACCGGCGTCCTGTTCGCGCGCTTGTTTGATGGACAGCCCCAGCCATTTCAAGTCCGGCGGATTCGGGTCCAGCGTTGCGGGCCGCGTCCTGGGATGCCAACTGGCTAGCAGGTAAGGCAGTTTGTCCAGGACGAAAGCGCTGTATCGCGATCGCATCAGCGCCTCGGCGGTGGGCGCCTGCATGGCCAGGGGGCCTTCATGCCAGCGGCCGCAGCAGCGGTCGTAGGCCGCGCCGCCGCAAGGGCACGGAGCGGCCAGGGAAGCAGATTTCTTAGTCACGGTTTGGCAGCGGCGCGTATCAGGCTCGCAGGTCGTTGTATTCGGGATGGCGGCGCATGTAGACCTCGGCATACGAGCACAATGGGCGGACCTTCCAGCCATTGGCGCGCGCGGTATCCAGCGCTGACCGGGTCAGTTCCGCAGCGATGCCGCGCCCGCCGACCTGGCTGGGGACGCCGGTATGAACGATGGCCATCGTGTCGCCTTGCAACTGGTAGTCCAACACGCAAAGCACGCCGTCGACGGTGGCGGTGAAGCGGGATTGACGGGGGTCCTGGGTGACAACAGTCATTCGAAGGCTCCTTGGATGCACCGGTGGGTCAGCCGGCATTCATCCGATGATCGGTAATCGGTAATCGGTAATCGGTAATCGGTAGTCGTAAGCAAACAGCTTAACGCGTCAGCGCTCGGGGGCAGAGGGCTGCCCCGTCGACTTATCGGTGCAACACCTTGATCAACGCCGTCAGTTGGGCGTCGCGCGTTTGCACCATGTCGGCGATGCTGCGCCGGCCCGCCTCGGCGTTGACGCCTTCGATAAGTTTGCGCTGTAGTTCCGGAGTGACCTCGGGTGTGCCCAGGTCGTCCCACCAGGTTTGCACCGGGCCCAGCAGGTGGTCCATGAAATGCGCCAGGCCGCCCGCGCCACCGCCCAGGTTGAACGTCATGTGGGGTCCGAACAATGCCCAGCGCAACCCCGGCCCTTGCGACACCGCGGCGTCGATATCGGCCACGCTGGCGACGTTTTCGGCGGCCAGATGGATGGCCTCGCGCCAAACGGCCGCTTGCAGACGGTTGGCGATATGACCCGGCACTTCCTTGTTCAGTCGGATCGGGTATTTGCCCATGGCCCGGTAGAACGCGATGCTTTGCTCGATGACTTCAACCGACGTCTTGTCGCCCCCCACCACTTCCACAAGCGGAATCAGATGCGGCGGATTGAACGGATGCCCGATGACGAAGCGCTCCGGATGTTGGCAGCGCGATTGCAGGCGGCTCATGATCAGGCCCGACGAACTTGAGGCCACGATCACGCGAGGCGGCAGTAGGGCGTCCATCCGCGCAAAGAGTTCGATCTTGAAGTCCTCGCGTTCGGGCGCGTTTTCCTGCACGAAGTCCACATCCACCAAGGCCGTCGCCAAGTCCGGCTCGAACAGCAGGGCGTCCGGCGACGCGCCTTCCACGACGCGGCCTAATTCCTTCAGCACCGGCCAGGCGGCCTGAACGCGCGCGCGGGTTTGTGCTTCGGCATCGGCGGCGGGGTCGCTGACCACCACCGTCAGCCCATGCGCCAGGAACAGTGCTGCCCAACTGGCCCCGATGGTGCCGGCGCCAACGATGGCGATGCGGCGGATGGCTGGCGTGGGCGTGGCAGGGTGCGGCATAGGGCTCTCCGAGTGGCAGGGATCGGCCCATATTGTGATGCAAACGCCCCGCGCTTGCATGCCCGCCTTATGCGTTATGCGCGCGACCCAAGTGACGCCAGACCAGCCCGACCCCCGCCGCGTAGCTTGCGGCGATCACGCCGTAGGCGACGGGCAGGGTCGCGTTCCAGTCGGGCAGCACATGCATGATGGTGCCCATCAATGCCACCCCGACCAATGCGCCGGACTGCCGATTCGCGTTCAATGCCGCCGCCGCGCTGTTGGCGTGGTGCTTGCCCGAACTCTGCATCACAATGCCGGTCATCGCTGGCACGGCGATTCCCACGCCCAGATTGCCCAGCGCAACCAGGATGGCGAAGGGCCAGTAGGCGATCGTGGGCGTGAAGGCGACGATCCCCAAGGCGCTCATGGTGGCGGCCAGCGACATGCCCCCCAATAGCGCTGCCGACACATTCCAGCGCGCGGATACACGCCCCGAAATCAAATTGCCGATTGAAAAAACCGCCAGCATCGGCACCAGCTGGATACCGGTCTGAAGGGCGTCGGCGCCGCGCGCATGTTGCAGGAACAAGCTAAGCAGGAACAACTGCCCGTACGAAGCCAGATTGATCAGGAAGCCCACCGCGTTGGCCGCGGCAAAGTGCGGCGTCTGGAACAGGACGCGGGGCAGTATCGGTTCGGCGTGGCGCCGTTCGCGCCGCACCAGCAATACGATGGCCAGGGCGCACAAGCCGGTGACGCCGGCAATGCGCGGCGACGTCCAGCCGTAGGCGTTGCCCTGGATCAGCACGAAGCACAACGACGACAACGCGATTACGCCCAGCAGGTGGCTGATCGGGTTCAGCGCGCGCGGCCGGCGAGGGGCCGCCTGGATGCGGCGGCGGGCAAGCCACAGCCCGACCACGCCCAACGGCAGGTTGATGAGAAAGATGCCGCGCCAACCGAATTGATGGATCAACACACCGCCCAGCAAGGGGCCGGTGGCGCCCGCCACCGCGACGATCGCCGACCAGGCGGCCAGCATGCGGTTGCGCACGTGGTCGTCGTCGTAGGCGTGCGTCAGCAAGCTTAGCGAGCTGGGCATGAACAGCGCGGCGCCCAGGCCTTGCAGCATGCGGGCCGCGATCAATGTGTTGGCGTCGGGCGCCAGGCCGCACAGCAATGAGGCAAACGTAAACACGGCCAGGCCGGCAAGATAAACCGTTTTGGCCCCATAGCGGTCGGCCAGCGCGCCGGCCACCAACAGCAGCGCGGCAAACGTCAGCGTGTAACCGTCGACGATCCAGACCAGATCCGTCAAGGGAACGACAAACTGCACGGCAATGCTGGGCAGCGCCACGTTGACCACGGTCACGTCCAGCATGGCCATGACGAAACCGATGGCCAGGGTGACTAGCGGCAGCCAGGCAGTGGCCGGCTTGGCGTCGAGGGAGGGCACGGGGTGTGATGGGCAGGCGGTGTTCATGAGAGGCAGACGGCGGGATTCCAAGGACTGAAGCTTAGAAGTTTTCGGGTATGCAAAAAAGCCGAAATACTGCTTTATAGTGATGCATAAATGCATCGCGGTCCCCTGGGTGGCAGGGCTGAAACGCGTTCGGGATGCCAATGGACTGAAGCGAGGGTCAGCGCTATGGATTGGGACAATGCCAGGATCTTCCTGGCGATTTATCGCGTGGGAACGCTGCGCGGGGCGGCGGCATTGCTGCAGATCGACCAGGCAACGGCGGGCCGCCGCCTGGCCGCGCTGGAGTCATCGCTGGACGCGCGCCTGTTTCTGCGCACCCCTGGCGGGTACGTGCCCACGCCGGCGGGCGAATTGGCGTTTGCCGCGGCGGAGCGCATGGAGTCGGCCGCCGACCAGCTGCAGCGGCAGATGCAGGGGCTGGACCATCGCCTGTCGGGCGTGGTGCGCGTGGCGGCATCCGAAACCGTGGCCAGCTACTTCATCATGGAGGCGGTGCGCCGCGTGCATGTCCAGCATCCGGACATACGCGTGGTGCTGTCGGCGTCGATACAGATCAGCAACTTGACCCGTCGCGAGGCGGATCTGGCCATCCGCAACGTCAAGCCTGACAGCCCCGATTTGATCCAGCGCCACCTGGCCCGCAAGGAAGTCGGTCTGTATGCCTCGCGCGAATATCTTGCCGCGCACGGTGAGCCCAAACCGGGTACGGCCTTCGCCGGGCATACCTTGGTGACGTACCAGCAGGCGGTCTTGCCCGGCTGGTCGGACACGTTTTGCGGCGAGCCGACGGGCAACGGGCGCATCGCGATCGAGCTCAATTCCGGGATGATGATACTTGCCGCCGTGGTGGCCGGCCTGGGCATCGGCGAGCTGCCCACCCACATGGCGCCGGATTATCCCGACCTGGTCCGTATCTGGCCGGGTCGCAGCGAACCGTATGATTTGTGGCTGGTCATGCACGGGGACCTGAACCGCACCGCGCGCGTGCGCGCCGTGGCCGACGCCATCGTTCAGGTGTTCGAAGAAGATAAATAGCCGCGCAACTGCGGTAAGCCGTGGCTTGTCGAGCCGCGCGACAGGCGCTAAGGTTTGCGTGCCCCGCAGGAAAACCACGAATCAGGAGTGACGCGTGTCCGATCTTTGGCGTTTATCCGCAGTTGAGCTTGCCTCTCTAATCCGACAGCGCGACGTATCGGCTGTCCAGGCCGCGCAAAGCGCATTGGACCGGCTCGATGCCGTCAACCCCGCGCTTAATGCCGTGGTCGATCATCGCCCTGACGAGGTCCTGGCCCGCGCACGCGAGGTCGATGCGCAGCTGGCACGCGGCGAAGATCCCGGCGTGCTGGCCGGTGTGCCCGTTACGGTCAAGGTCAACGTCGACCAGGCAGGCTACGCCACGACCAACGGCGTCAGCCTGCAAAAGGACGTGATCGCCGCGCAGAACAGCCCCGTCGTTGACAACCTGCTGCGCGCCGGCGCGGTGATTCTTGGCCGCACGAACACGCCCGCGTTTTCGTTGCGCTGGTTCACGGGTAACGGCCTGCACGGGGACACGCGCAACCCGCGCAACAAGGCATTGACGCCAGGTGGCTCGTCGGGTGGCGCGGCATCGGCGGTGGCGGCGGGCATCGGCCATCTGGCCCATGGCACCGATATCGCTGGGTCCATCCGCTACCCGGCCTACGCCTGCGGCGTGCACGGGTTGCGGCCATCGCTGGGCCGCGTGCCCGCGTACAACGGGGCCTTGCCGGAACGTTCCATCGGCGGCCAATTGACGGCCGTGTCGGGGCCATTGGGGCGCACCATTGCCGACGTGCGCTTGGGGCTGGCGGCCATGTCCGCGCGTGACCCTCGCGACCCTTGGTGGGTGCCGGCGCCGCTTGTGGGCCCCGACGTTCCCCGCCGCGCCGCGCTGTGCGTGAACCCGGATGGCATGAACCCCGAGCCCGCTGTCGTCAAGGCATTGCAGGAAGCCGCCCGCAGGCTTAGCGACGCGGGCTGGACGGTAGACACACTGGATGCCGTGCCGCCCATGCAAGAGGCGGCCGACTTGCAGATCCGCATGTGGATGGCGGACGGCTATGAGGCCATGTTGGCGGCGGCCGAAAAGGAAGGCGACCCAGGGGCTTTGGTGGCCCTGCGCGGCCAGCGCGACAAGGCCGCCGACGCAAACCTGAACAATTTTTCCGCGGTGCTGACGCGTCGGGCTACGTTGACCCGCTTGTGGGAAATCTTCCTTTCCGAATATCCGGTGCTGTTGCTGCCGGTATCCGCGGAATTGCCCTTTCCCGACAATCTGGATTTGCAGGGCGACGCGGCTTACGCGCGCGTGTGGCGTGCGCAGATGACGCAGATCGGCGTGCCCTTCATGGGCTTGCCCGGGTTGTCGGTGGCGATGGGCAACGCCATGAGCAGCGTCGGGCCAAGCCCCGTCGGGGTGCAGATCGTTGCGGGACGCTATCGCGAAGATCTATGCCTGGCCGCTGCCGAAATTATCGAGGCGGGCGATGCCGCCGTCACTATCGCGGAACCGGACTTCAAACCCGCACCGCGTTGACGGCGTGCGGCCTTGCGTTAGCCCGACGCCCTAGCTGCCAAACCGCACGCGCAGCACGCCGAGCTCGCCGTAGACGAGCTCGATGTCTTGATGCGCCGGCACGTCCAGGAACCCGGCATAAGAACCGGTGATGACGTGCTGCCCGGCATGCAGCCCCAAGCCTTGTTCGCGCAGGAAATTGGCCAACCAGTACAAGCCGGCCTTCGGGCGATCGTTAGGGTGAAAGCCAGGATGTTGTTCAACTTCGCGTCCGCCGACCGACAAGGTCAGCGTCATGCTTGAAGGAACCGCGTCGGCGCTGGCGATGCGCGCCCCCAGCACCAGGCCTTCGTTGAACATGTGGTCGGCAAGCAGCTCTGGCAGGCTGGCATGTTCGGGCGACGCGTAGCGGCAGCCCAGCACTTCCAGCGCCAGCCGAGCGCCGCCCACGGCCGCGTCAATCTCGGCGTCGGTGTAGGGCGTGTCGCGGGCGGGCAGGTCTTGCGCCAGCTCGAACGCAATTTCCGGCTCAATGCGCACCACTTGCGTGCGCGTGGCAACGGGGCCAGCCTCGGCATAGACGGTGCCCGATGCGTAAATCGGCGCCACAACCATTTTCTCGGGCGAGGGTAGCGCGCTTTTCCAGGCCGCAATGCGGTCCTGGCGCGTTTCCTGCAATAGCTGTGCGGTGCGCTGTTGAACCGCGAATGCCTGCCCCATTGATTGCGGGCGGCAGTCCGCCGGCAAGCGCGGGCCGGCCACGCCGGATTCGCGCGCGGCGATCAACGTGCGGGCGGCGTCGATGCTGCCGGGATAGTCTTCGATTCGGATCTGCATGGGCTCAGGCTCCCAGGTACAGCATCACCCACAGGACGATCATGGCGATCAGGCCCAGCCAGCACGAGCCCCAAAAGCCAACGATGGGCCATTTCAGCGAAAGCGGCGTTTTCTTGGGGTCGACGTGACCCAGCAAATCGTTGGCATTGCCGATCAACCAGAACCGCGTGCCGGGAAACATCAGGCGGAAAAAATAGTCCAGCATGATGGCCGCCTGGATCGACAGGGGATACTGTTTCCACGGGCGGTGTTGCAAATAGGGATGCTTGAACGCGGCGTTGATCTCTTTGTTTTTCAGGAAAAACAGGACAATGCCGCTCAGCGTGCAGGTGATGAAGCAAAGCACGAAAAGGCTGAAGGCCATGGCCATGACAGGTGAATGCATGGGGATCTCAAGATTGCGCGGCGTGCCGCGTTAGATGAAAAAAGGGCAGAACGAAAGCGGGGAAAAAATCTGCCCGTATTGTAGAAGGCTTGGCGCCGCCCCGTGTTCAGGGCAGCGTCAGCGATGTCGGGCGGCCAGGCCGCCCAGGGCTGATGTGGTTCAGCCGCGAACCTGGCCTTCACCGTTCAACACCCATTTCAGCGTGGTCAGGCCTTCCAGGCCGACCGGGCCGCGCGCATGCAGACGGTTCGTCGAGATGCCGATTTCAGCGCCCAGGCCGTATTCGAAACCGTCCGCAAAGCAGGTCGGCAGGTTGACGTAGACCGAGCTGGAATCCACTTCACGCTGAAAGCGCTGCGCCGCCGACAGGTCTTCGGTGACGATAGCGTCGGTGTGGCCCGAGCCCCAGCGCGCGATGTGCTCGATGGCGTCATCCAGCGTGTCAACGATACGAACGGCCAGGATCGGGCCCAGGTATTCCGTGCCCCAGTCTTCTTCCGTGGCAGGGGTGATGTGGGGCAGCAAGGCCATCGTGCGCGGGCAGCCGCGCAGTTCGACGCCATGCTCGATCAGGGCTGCCGCCAGGGTGGGCAGAATGGAAACGGAGGCCACGGCATCGACCAGCAACGTTTCCATCGCGCCGCAGATGCCATAGCGGTAGGTCTTGGCGTTAAAGGCAATGGTGTGCGCCTTATCCGGATCGGCCGCCGCGTCAATGTAGATGTGGCAGTTGCCGTCCAGGTGCTTGATCAATGGCACACGGGCTTCTTGCGCCAGCCGCGCAATCAAGCCCTTGCCGCCGCGCGGAACGATGACGTCGATATGTTCCGTCATGGTGATGAGTTTGCCCACGGCAGCCCGGTCCGCGGTGGCGACGACCTGCACGGCGTCCGGCGGCAAGCCGGCCGCGGCCAGACCGGTTTGCACGACCCGGCCTAACGCGATATTGGAGTGCAAAGCTTCGCTGCCGCCACGCAGGATCGCGGCGTTGCCGGACTTCAAGCACAGCGCGGCCGCGTCGATCGTGACGTTGGGGCGGGACTCGTAAATGATGCCGATGACCCCAAGCGGGACCCGCATTTGCGCCACGCGCATGCCGTTAGGACGCACCGTGGTGGCCGTGATGCTGCCGATAGGATCGGGCAGGGCGGCAATCTGGCGCAAGCCCTCGGCCATGTGCGCCAACGTTTTGTCGGACAGGGTCAGGCGGTCCAGCAGTGCCGGTTCCAGCCCGTTGGCGCGGGCGGCGGACACATCCTTTTCGTTGGCGGCCTTGAGCTCATCGTGGCTGGCGGCCAGGGCGTCGGCCATGGCCAGCAACGCCTTGTTCTTGGCGGCGCTGTTGGCGCGCATCATCGCGCGCGAGGCGCGCCGGGCGTTTTCGCCCAAGGTCAGCATGGCGTGTTCGATGGAAGACGAGGACATGGCAGTGTCAATCATGAATGAGTGCAACGGAAGAGACGGCGGAGCCCGTGGGCGTAACCCTAAGCGCCGTCTGAAGATTCAGTTTATATCCGGACAAAGGACGGCGTGCGCGGGGCGGCCTTCACGGTCGCCCGCCGGCGGCGGCCACGCGCAGCGCCAGCCGGGTCATTTCTTCCCAGGGGTCCGAAAGCCGTCCGGCGACGGACAAGCCCTTGATCAGGCGATCCACGTCGTGGGCGTGCTGCACGGCTGCGGGCCAGACGGCGGGCTGCACCCGGTTCAGCGCCTGTAATGCCAGGCGCTCGTGCGCGCCGAATATACGCAACCGACGCATCAGCCCGTTGGCGTCCTGGCCCAGCGCACGCGCTTCCGCGATGCGGGCAAGCAGGCGGATTTCTTCGCCGACCGCCCAGAGCACCAGCGGCAGCGCTTCGCCTTCGGCGCGCAGGCCGTCGATCATGCGGATGGTGCGAGCGATGTCGCCCGCCAGCATGGCGTCGCGCAGGCCGAAAACATCGTAGCGCGCAACGTTCAGTACCGCGCGCTCTACGTCCTCGGCCGCCAGTTGGCCTTCGGGATACAGCAAGCCCAGCTTCTGGATTTCCTGGTGCGCAGCCAGCAGGTTGCCTTCGACCTTGTCAGCCATCCATTGCAACGTGGCGGCGTCGGCACGCTGGTTTTGCCGAGCCAGCCGCATGCCCACCCAGGCAGGCAGCCGGCCGCGCTCGATGTTGGCGATGTCGACCATCACGCCGCCCCGGTTCAGCGCCTGCACCCAGCGGCTTTCGCGGGTGGCTTTGTCCAGCCGGGGAAGCGCAATGAGGATCAGCGTGTCGGCATCAGGCTGCTTTTCGGCCTGCTCGGCCAGCTTGGCCAGCGTGTCGGCGCCGGACTTGCCGGGCTTGCCGGTGGGGATCTTGATTTCAAGGATGCGGCGGTCGCCGAACAGCGACACGCTTTGCGTTGCGGCAGTGACGGCGCTCCAGTCGCTGCGGGCGTCCATCACCATCGAAAGCCGGTCGGTGTAGCCGGCGTTGCGCGCCGAGGCGCGCAACGTATCCACGGCTTCGGTGACCAGCAAAGGCTCGTCGCCGGACACCGTGTATAGCGGCGCGAGCTGATTGCCCGGGCGCTGCAGGTGTTCGGCAAGCCGATCCGCGTCCAAAGGCTGTGCCATGGGCTAACGCAAGATCGCCGGGTCGGTGGTTTGCGGCGTCTGCCACGGCGTGGGCGTGCTCTTTTGCTGCGGCGCGTTCGGGTCGTACAGCGGAATCTCGCCGGTTTCCCCGCGTTCTTCAGCCTGCTCGAATGCGCGGCGCACGTCCGGTGCGGTCATGCGGCGCAGCAGACGAGACACCAGGTCGCGCTGCATGGCTTTATACAAGGTGTCGATCTGACCTTGCTTGGCCTGCACCACTTGGTCGTCGTACGGCATTTCGCGGTAGATGGACAAGGTGGTGTCCGGGATCAACGCACGGCCCTTGTTGTCGATGAGACGGAACGTGTAGTTGATACCCAGTTCGTATTCCTCGACCCGGCCCTGGGCGTTCAGAGACACCTCGCGCAACGTACGCGTATCGCCAACCTGCTGAAGAATGGCCTGCGCTTCCTTGGGCGAATCCACCAGCTTGGTATTGGGCGAGGCCGCGCGCAGGGCGCGGCGCACGTCCGCGCCAAACTGAGTGGTATCGGGCATGCCGACATAAAGCGTGTCGAACGGCATCGGCGTAACGCCGCGCAGTGCGAAGCCGCAAGCGGACAGCAGCATGAACAGCGCCAGGCAGGCGCCGCGCAGCAGCCACGATTGGCGGGGGGAGTGCGAGAGTTGCCCGGCGAAGTACATGCTTGACCTCATCAGCCTACGACGTTGACCAGTTTGCCCGGCACCACGATGACGCGCTTGGGCGGGCGGCCTTCCAGGAAGCGCGAGACCTCTTCCTGGCTGGCAGCGAGCTTTTCGATGTCTTCCTTGGCGGCGCCGGCGGCCACGCGGATCGAGCCGCGCAGCTTGCCGTTGACCTGGAGCATCAGCTCGATTTCGTCCGCGATCAGCGCGGCTTCGTCCACATGCGGCCACGGCGCGTCCAGCAGGTCGCCCAGCTCTTTCGCGTAGCCCAGGTCTTGCCACAGGTGCCAGGTGATGTGCGGGACCACCGGGTACAGCACGCGCAGCAGCACGCCCAGCGTTTCGGCGTAGGCGGCATCGGCCGCGGCGTCCTCGGGCAGCTTGGCGTCGTCGATGGCGTTCAGCATCTTCATGCAGGCGGACACGACGGTGTTGTACTGGATGCGCTGGTAGTCGTAGTCGGCTTGCTTGAGCAGCGTGTAGACCTCGCGGCGCAGATCCTTGACGGCGGCGGTGGCTTGCGCCCAGTCAGCGCCATTGGCCAGGCCACGTGCCACGGCGTCGCGGCGCGCGTAGCTGATGGACCACAGGCGACGCAGGAAGCGGTTGGAACCTTCCACGCCCGAATCCGACCATTCAAGCGTCTGCTCGGGCGGGCTGGCGAACATGACGAACAGGCGTGCCGTGTCGGCGCCCAGCGTGTCGATCAGCGATTGCGGATCGACACCGTTGTTCTTGGACTTGGACATCGTGCCCACGCCGCCGTAGTTGATGGCGGAACCGTCCGACTTGAGCTTGGCACCGGTGATGGCGCCACGGTCGTCGTAGACGTTTTCAACGTCTTCGGGCCAGAAGTATTCAATGCCGCCCTGGGGCGTCTTGCGCGAATAGATATGGTTCAGCACCATGCCCTGGCACAGCAGCTTGGTGAAGGGCTCGTCGAAATTGAGCAGGCCCATGTCGCGCATGACCTTGGTCCAGAAGCGGGCGTACAGCAAGTGCAGCACGGCGTGCTCGATGCCGCCGATGTACTGGTCCATCGGCATCCAGTAGTCATTGCGCGCGTCGACCATGGCGTTGTCGTTGCCCGGCGAGGTGTAGCGCATGAAGTACCAGGACGAGTCCACAAACGTGTCCATCGTGTCCGTTTCGCGGCGCGCGGGCTTGCCGCAGCTGGGGCAGGCGCAGGACAGGAAGGCTTCGTTCTTGGCCAGCGGGTTGCCGCTGCCGTCCGGGATCAGGTCGTCGGGCAGGACGACGGGCAGGTCTTTTTCGGGAACCGGCACCGGGCCGCAGTCGGCGCAGTGGATGATCGGGATCGGGGTGCCCCAGTAGCGCTGGCGCGAGATGCCCCAGTCGCGCAGGCGCCACGTGGTTTGCTTTTCGCCCAGGCCTTGCGCGCCCAGGTCGGCCGCGATGGCGTCCACGGCGTCCTTGTGCGAGAGGCCGTCGTACTTGCCGGAATTGATGGTGCGGCCAGACTGCTTGTCGCCATACCATTCCTGCCAGGCAGCGGTGGAGTATTCCTTGCCGGGCACGTCCACGACTTGCACGATGGGCAAGTCGTATTTCTTGGCGAAGGCAAAGTCGCGTTCGTCGTGGGCGGGCACGCCCATGACGGCGCCGTCGCCGTAGGTCATCAGCACGTAGTTGCCGACCCACACTTCGACGTCCGCGCCCGTGACAGGGTGCGTGACGGTCAGGCCCGTGCGCATGCCTTCTTTTTCGCGCGTGGCCATTTCGGCCTCGGTCGTGCCGCCCAGCTTGCACTGTTCGATGAACGCGCCCAGCTCGGGGTTGTTTTGCGCGGCATGCGTGGCCAGCGGGTGTTCCGGCGCCACGGCGCAGAAGGTCACGCCCATGATCGTGTCGGCGCGGGTGGTGAAAACGTACAGCTTGCCGTCCTGGATTAGCTGGCCGTCCTGGCCGGCGATCTTGTGCGGGAAGGCAAAGCGCAGGCCTTCGGACTTGCCGATCCAGTTTTCCTGCATCAGGCGAACGCGCTCGGGCCAGCCGGGCAGGTCGTTCTGGACAGCGCCCAACAGTTCGTCGGCGTAGTCGGTGATGCGCAGGTAGTAGCCCGGGATCTCGCGCTTTTCAACCAGCGCGCCTGAGCGCCAGCCACGGCCGTCGATGACCTGTTCGTTGGCCAGCACGGTCTGGTCGACCGGGTCCCAGTTCACGACCTGGGTCTTGCGGTAGGCCACGCCCTTTTCCAGCATCTTTAGGAACAGCCACTGGTTCCATTTGTAGTATTGCGGATCGCAGGCGCACATTTCGCGCGTCCAGTCGATTGCCAGACCCATCGCCTTCATCTGCTTCTTCATGTAGGCGATGTTGTCGTAGGTCCACTTGGCAGGCGGCACCTTGGACTTGATGGCGGCATTTTCCGCCGGCATGCCGAAGGCATCCCAGCCCATGGGCATCAGGACGTTATAGCCGCGCATGCGCAACTGACGCGCCATCATGTCGTTGATGGTGTAGTTGCGCACGTGGCCCATATGCAGCTTGCCACTGGGGTAGGGCAGCATCGAGCAGGCGTAGAACTTCGGCTTTTCGGAGCCGTCGGCGTTCTTCGCGTGTTCGTGGACCAGATAGGCGTCGCGGGCCTGCCAGTCTTGATGGGCGGCCGCTTCGACGGTAGTGGGGAGGTAACGTTCCTGCATGGGCTCGGGCACGGTGGCAAAAAAGGGCTAGCCGCCCTGCCGCGTGGACGCGGGGGCGGCCTGACGCGGTGGCGGTCAAAACCCCTGATTATAGGAGGTGCTAGACGCGGCTAGGGGGCGGGGCTGTTTCGGGGATGCGCGCACTGGGCGCCAAGACGCCGTATGCCAATGTAACCACGCCCAGAACAGCGCCCGCGATGACCACGCCGGGCCAGCCGAAATGGGCGTAAAGCCAGGACGATACCAGTGAACCGGAGGCGCCGCCGAGGAAGTAGCTGGTCATGTAGCCCGCGGTAAGGCGGCTGCGTGCTTCGGGACGCAGGCGATAGAGCGAACTGCTATTGGTGACATGAACGCCCTGGATGGCCAGGTCCTGCACCAGAATGCCCGCCAACAGGGCAAATACCGAGACCTGGCCAAAGGCCATCAGCCCCCAGGACCCCAGCAGCAGCAACAGGCCCACGCGCGTGGCCAGGTTGCCCAGGCCCCGGTCGGCCAGGCGGCCGAAGCGGTTCGCGGCATAGGCGCCCGCCGCCCCGGCCAGGCCGAACAGGCCGATGGTGGTGTTGCTGTATTGATAGGGCGGGCTGGCCAGCAGGAAGGTCAACGGCGTCCACAGCATGCTGAACGCGGCGAACAGCAAAAAGCCCAGCAGGGACCGCGCGCGAAACAGCGGCTCTTGGACAAACATGCGCAGGATCGAGCCCAACAGGCGCGGATAGCTCATCGTGGTGGGGCTCTGGTAGCGCGGCAGCACACGCCACAGGGCGGCGGACATGCCCAGCATCAGCACGGCGGCCACCCAGTACACGGTGCGCCAACTGCCCACGTCCGCCAGCACGCCTGCCACGGTGCGAGCCAGCAGAATGCCCAGCAGCAGGCCGCTCATGACCGTGCCCACCGCCTTGCCGCGCTCGTGCGGGGCGGCAAGGGTGGCCGCGAACGGCACCAGAATCTGGGCCACTACGGACAACAGCCCCGTCAGCGCCGTGCCCAGCAGCAGCACCGCGATGTGGGTGGCGAAGGAAGAAATCAACAGGCCGCCCGCTGACAGCAAGGTCATCAGCACGATCAGACGGCGGCGTTCAAAGAGATCGCCCAGCGGCACCAGCAGCATCAAACCCAGCGCGTAGCTCAATTGGGCCGTGGTGACGATGGCCCCCGCCGCGGCGTTGGACAGCCCGAATTGCTGGCCAATCGTATGCAGCAGCGGTTGCGCGTAGTAGTTGCTGGCGACGGCCAGGCCGGTCGCGATCGACATCAACAGGACGATCGGCGCGGTCAGCGTCGGGGTGGGCGGGGTAGGCGGGGCGGGGGGCGGGGAGGCGGGGGAAGGTGGCCTGAAGCGG
>NZ_LBHW02000067.1:0-17575 GCF_001005835.2 Achromobacter sp. LC458 | reverse complement strand
GGAACCCGCGAGTATGACGCGGTTTGGCGGCCAACGGGGGCCGAAGCTGGGGCGGGCGGCGCGACGTGGGCGGCCGTCGCGGCGGGCAGGGCAGGCGCGGCGGGCACGGCGGCCAATAGCGTGCGCGTGTAAGGGTGTGCCGGCTGGCGCCAGATGGTCTCGGGCGTTCCGTGTTCCACGATGCGGCCCTGGTTCATGACCATGACCCGGTCGCACAGATAACGCACCACGGCCAGGTCGTGGGAGATGAACAGGTAGGACAGGCCCAGCTCGTTCTTCAAGTCGACCAACAGATTCAGTATCTGCGCCTGCACCGACACGTCCAGCGCCGACACGGGTTCGTCCAGCACTACCAGGGACGGGCGCGTGATCAGCGCGCGGGCGATGCCGATGCGTTGGCGCTGCCCGCCCGAGAACTCGTTGGGATAGCGTCTGGCCGCGTCGGCGGGCAAGCCGACGTTGTCAAGCATCCGAGCCACGTGCCGGCCTCGTTCGGCGCGGTCGCGCACGCCGTGCACCTTCAACACGGCGGCCAGGATGTCGTGCACGGTATGGCGCGGGTTCAATGAGGCGTAGGGGTCCTGGAACACCATCTGTATATGCCGCCGCGATGCTTTTAGCGCGCGTTGGGACAGGGCCAGCAGATCGGTGCCACGCAGCAGGGCCTGACCGGTATGCGCGGGCGTCAGGCGCAGCAGCGTGCGCGACAGGCTGGATTTGCCGCTACCTGATTCGCCCACCAAACCCAGCGTTTCGCCGTGAGCGATATCGAAGGACACGTCATCGACCGCCAGCACGTCGACGCCTCGGCGTCCCGCATAGCGCGTGGTCAGGCCCCGCACGCTGAGCAGCGGCGCGGCGCTGTGCTGCCCGGTCGCACCGTGCGCTTGGCCAGCGCCCGTGGACGTGCGCAATGTGAAATGCGGTTCGCCATCGCCATGTCCATGACTGACCACGATCTCCGGCAGCCGTGCCTGACGGTAGTGCAGCCCGCCGCGCGCGTGTAGCGATGCGCCCAGCAGCCCCTGCGTATAGGGGTGCGACGGCGCGGCGAACAGTTGGACGGCCGGCGCTTCTTCCAGTTTTTTGCCACCGTGCATGACGAGGACACGATCGGCCCATTGCCGCACCACACCGAGATCGTGCGTGATCAGCAGCACGCTCATGCCCAGGTCGCGCCGCAGCTCGTCCAGCAATTGCAGGATCTGCGCCTGGATGGTGACGTCGAGCGCGGTGGTGGGCTCGTCGGCAATCAGCAGTTTCGGCCGGCAGGCGATAGCCATGGCGATCATTACACGCTGGCGTTGGCCGCCCGACAACTGCATCGGGTAGTCGTCGATGCGGCGTTCGGGGTCGGGGATGCGAACGCGCGCCAGCAGCTCCAGCGTGCGGTGGCGCAACGCGGTACGCCCGATGTCCTCGTGGCAACGGATGGCTTCGGCGATTTGCCGGCCGATGGTCAGCACCGGGTTCAATGACGTCATGGGCTCCTGGAAGATCATGGCGATGTCTCGGCCGCGCACCTGGCGCAGTTGCCGGTCCGGCAGGGCGGCCAGGTCCACGTCGTTGAACAGGATGCGGCCCTGCACCCGGCTGCCGGGCGCAAGCAGGCGCAGCACGGCCAGTGCGGTAGTCGACTTGCCGCAGCCGGATTCACCGACCAGCGCCAGCGTTTCGCCCGCCGCTACGTCAAAGCTCAAACCGTCGACGGCGCGGCGCTGCCCGTCGTCGGCGCGAAACGACACGGTCAGGCCTTGCACGCTTAAGAGCGCACGGGTGTCGGGGGGGTGGGACGTGCGCGTCATGCGGATAGCCTCGGGTTAAAGGCATCGTTCAAGGCGTCGCCCAGCAGGTTCAGCGACAACACGGTCAGCACGATGGACAGGCCGGGCAGGGCGGCCAGGTACCACGCGGTGCGCAGCATCTCGCGCGCGTCGCCGATCATGCTGCCCCAGGACACGGCGTTTGGATCGCCCATGTGCATGAACGACAGGGCGGATTCCATGAGGATGGCGTTGGCCACCAGCACCGAGGTCGTCACGATGACGGGCGGCAGCGCGTTGGGCAAAATTTCCAGCAGGGCGATGCGTGCGTGGCCAAAGCCGTTGCTGCGCGCGGCCAGCACGAATTCGGTTTCGCGCAGGGTCCGAAATTCAGCGCGAACCAGCCGCGCCACCACGGGCCACGAGGCTGCGCCGATCGATAGCGCGATGACGCCGACCGACGGGCGCCCGATGGCCACGATCACCACCACCAGCAAGAACGAAGGAATTGTTTGCAGCAGTTCGGTGACGCGCATCAGCACCACGTCCACCCAGCCGCCGAAGTAGCCGGCCGACGCGCCTACGGCAATGCCGATCGCCAAACTGAGCAGCGCGGCCGTGACCCCGACCGTCAACGACACGCGCGCGCCGTGCGCCAGGCCGGCCGCGATGTCGCGGCCCATCGTGTCGGTGCCCAGCCAGAACTGCGGGTCCTGACCGGGCCACTGGATCGGCGGACCGACCATGTCGAGCGGGTCGTGCGGAAACACCCAGGGCGCGGTAATGGCGGCGCACAGGATCAACAGCAACAGCACGCCGCCGACCACCGCGCCAGGGTTGGCCAGCAGCCGGCGCAGCGTGCGCGCACGGCGTGGGGCGCTCATGGCCACGACCTGGGGCGCGGGCGGCGGCAAAGACGGGGACGAGAAATCAGGCGGCATGAAATGAAGTGAAGGAAAGAGGGAACAAGGAATGTGGGCGAAGGCCCCAGGACCAAATACGAAGGACCCACGGCCAAGGACCCAAGGGCAAGGATCCAAGGGCAAAGACCCAAGGCCAAGGACCCAAGGCCAAAGACCCACGGCCAAGGACCCAAGGCCAAGCAATGCATAGCGGCCAGGCGGCCAAGCGGCCAAACGCCAGAACGCCAGAACGCCAGAACGTCATCAGCCGACGCGAATGCGCGGATCCAGCTGCGTCTGCAACAGATCGACCAGAATGTTGGCCACGATCACCAGCAGCGAAGACAGCACCAGGATGCCCAGCAGCACGACATAGTCGCGCGCCATGACCGACTCGTAGGCCAGGCGGCCCAGCCCTGGCCAGCTAAAGACCGTCTCGACTACCACCGCGCCGCCCAGCAGCGTGCCGAAGTTCAAGCCGGCAACGGTGGTGACCGGAATCAGCGCATTGCGCAGCACGTGCCGCAACGCCACGGCCGTGGGCGCGACGCCCTTGGCGTGCGCGGTGCGCACGAAGTCCTGCCGGCTGACCTCCAGCATGGCCGCGCGCGTCAGCCGCGCGAAGATGGCCACGTAGAAGCCCGCCAAGGCCAAGGTCGGCAGTACCAGGTGGCGCGCCACGTCCAGCAGGTGCGCCAGGCCGGTGGCGGGCGAGCCGATCGTCGACACCCCGCCCGGCGGCAGCCAACCCAGCTGCACGGAAAGCAGGATGATGGCCATCAGCCCCAGCCAGAAGCCCGGAGTGGAATACAGCAGCAACGCCGCCAGCGACAGCACGCGGTCCGGCCAGCGGCCCACAAAGGTGGCCATGACCGCGCCCAGCGTGATACCGGCGGCCAGCGCGCATCCCAACGCGCTGAACATCAGCAGCACCGTGTTGCCCAAGCGGCTGAAGATCAGATCGGACACCGGCAGGTTGTAGCGCGGCGATATCCCCAGGTTCAGGCTGGCCAGATTGCCCAGGTAGGCGCCAAGTTGCTGCAACACCGGGCGGTCCAGCCCGAACTGGCTGCGCATGGCCGCCATGCCGGCTTCGGTGGCCGACCCGGACTCGGCCGCGATCACGTCGGCAGCATCGCCCGGCACGGCTTGCAGCAGGAAAAAACTTAGCAGGATGACCCCGATGACGGTCGGAATCGCCTGGACCAGGGACAAGCCCAGCGTGCGGGCGGCGCGTCGCGGGTTCATTGCAGGTAGACGTCCGCCAGGTTGGATTCCACGCCGTCGGCCGTCAGCGAATGGTCGTGCACACGCTGGTTGGCGATGGTGATGAATTCGGGCTGATACAGGTTCAGGTCGGGCACCTCGCGCGCGACGATCTGCTGAAAGTCCTTGAACAGCTGGACGCGCCGCGCGGGGTCGTTTTCAACGGCGGCGGCTTCCAGCAAGGCATCGACCCGCGGGTTCTGGTAATGCGTGCCGTTGGAAAAAGGCACGCCCCGGATGAAGTTCCTGGACCAGTACAGCCGCTGCACGCCGACCGTGGGGTCGAACAGATTGCTGGCGCCATTGGTGGTGAAGGCGAAGTCGCGATCGGTATAGACGCGCTTGATGAAGGCCGAGGCGTCTTGCGAGCGCACCGTCACGGCGATGCCGGTGCGCGCCAGCGTCGTGCGCAGATAATCGGCCAGCCGTGCGCCGTCAGAGCCGATCGGGTTGTAGTCCAGCGGCACCCGAAAGCGCACGCCGTCCGGCCCCTTGGGGTAACCGGCTTCGTCCAGCAGCGCGTTGGCGCGCTTCAGGTCAAAGGCGTAAGGCGACGGCGTGGGGTCGTTATAGGCTTTCAGGCCGGGCGCAATCGGCGAATACGCCACCTGGCCCACGCCATAGTTCACAACTTTCAGGATGACGTTGCGGTCGATGGCGTGGGCCACCGCCTGCCGCACTTTCTCGTTCTTGAAATGCGGCTCGTCCAGGTTGAATTCCAGCCGCGTCACGTTGTACGAATAGCTGTTGCCGCGCGTTTCGAACCGCAGTGACGGCACGGCTTTCAGGCGCGCCAGGTCGGCCAGTGGCACGGGCGTGCGGTAGCCCAGGTCCACGGTGCCGGTTTCAAACGCGATGGCGGCGGCGGCGGGGTCGGCCACCACGCGCACGATCAGGCGGTCGATATAGGGCTTGGGCTTGTCCCAGTAGTCCGGGTTGCGTTCATACACGATGTGGCTGCCGCGCACCCATTCCTTGAACTTGTATGGCCCCGTGCCGATGGGTGCCGAGATCGCCGGGTTGGTCAACGGGTCGGGGCCATCAAAGATGTGCTTGGGGATGATGGGCGTTTCGGTGGCGACGAAGGCGCGGATGAGGTAGGGCGCCGGCTTGGCCAGGCGCAGCACCACGGTGTGGTCGTCCGGCGTTTCGATGGCGGTGACGTTGGCAAACGTGTTGCGTCCGCGCGGGTGGATCTTCTTGAGCAGCCCGATGGAAAACGCGACGTCGGCGGCGGTGAACGGCTTGCCGTCATGCCATTTCACGCCTTGGCGTAGCGTGAAGGTGTAGACAGTGCCGTCGGGGCTGACCTGCCAGGCGGTGGCTAGTTGCGGCTGGGGATTCAAGTCGTAGTCGTACTTGAGCAGGCCTTCGGTGACCTTGGCGCTGACGCTGAGAATGGGCGTGGCGACGTTGCCCACCGTCACCAGCGCGGTCGGTTCGGAAGGCAATAGCAGGGTCAGCGTACCGCCCCGGGTGGGCTCGGCGTGCAGGGCGGGCGCAAAGGCAAGCAAGGCGCCGGCCAGCAGCAGGCCGAGACGGGCGCGTCGAGTCATGGTGGCGATGCGGCGGGTGATGTGGGTCGCGATCCGGGTCGCGATCCGGGGGGAGCTTTGGGTCAACGTTGGGGTCAAGATCGGGCTCGGGGTCTGGTTCAAGGTCAGGTGCTGGGTCGGGATCGGGTTCTGTTTCGGTTGCGGTGTCGATGTCACGCTTGCGGCTCCCGGTAGGCCATGCGCGCCTGGTCGGCGCTGACCAGGCCGTCGCGCACATCGCGATCAATGCGCTCGGCGTCGCGGCCGGCGGGGTCGCCCAGTCCGCCGCCGCCGGGTGTTTGCACGACCAGCCTTTCGCCGGGGGGAATCAGCTGTCGCCCCTTGGCGCGCAGCGTGGCGCCGCCGGCCAGGCCCAGTTGGCCGCCCGCGCCGGCGTGGCCGCCCAGCGCGCCGCGCGCCGGATGCACGACGCGGTCAAACGCGGCGGCAATGATCATGGCGGCTTGTGGGTCGGCGTGGCGCACCACGATGGTTTGGCCCAGCCCCCCGCGCTGCGTGCCGGGGCCGCCCGAGTCCGGCCGGTATTCCTTTTGTTCGAAGACCAGCGGGTTGGCGCTTTCCAGGATCTCAAGCGATACATTGCGCACGCCGCTGGGGTAGGACGTGACGGACAACCCGTCCTTGCCGGGCCGCGCACCGGTGCCGCCGGTCGAAAAACTGACGGCGTTAAAGCGCGGGCCGGCCAGCAGCGCTTCCTGCTGTTCGGGCGTGGCGTCCGCCAGGGGCTCGCCGCCGACCAGATGCAGGTTCCACAGCGACGACGCGCCCTCGGCCGGAACCTGATCCGCCCGGGCCTGGCGCAGCGCGCCAAAGACCACGTCGGGCAACATCTGCCCAATGATGTGGCGCGCCGTGACGGCGGCGGGAAAACGCGCATTCAGGATCGAGCCCTCGGGCGCGGCAACCTCGACGCACGACAGCGACCCCGCGTTATTGGGCACGTCGGCGCCGATCAGGCAGCGCACGCCAAACGAGGTATAGGCGTCGGTGTAGGCCTTCACCACGTTGATGCCGCGCGCCACGCTGTGCGAGGTGCCGGCGAAGTCGATTCGGATCTTGTCGCGCGCGATGCTCACGCTGGCTTGCAAGGTGATCGGCGCGTCGTAGCCGTCGATCACAAGCGTGTTATGCCAGGTGCCTTGTGGCCATTGGGCGATGGCCTGGCGCATGGCGTTCTCGGACTGCTCGATGATGTAGCCGCCCAGGGCGTCCAGTCCGCCCAGCTCAAACTCCGTCAACAACGATTTCAGGCGGCGCCCGCCGATCGCGTTGCAGGCCACCAACGCGTACAGGTCGCCTTCCACCTGTTCGGGCTCGCGCACGTTGGCGCGAATAATGGCCAGCACGCCGGGGTCCACTTCGTGTTGATGGAAGAAGCGCAGGATGGGCAGGAACAGGCCTTCGTGATAGATCTCCAGACCATCGGCACTGCTGCCGATGCCGCCGATATCGATCACGTGCAAGGTGGAGGCAAACAGCGCCACCAGCGCGCCATCGTGAAACACCGGCGTCACCATGGTCATGTCGAACAGGTGGCCGGTGCCTTTCCAGGGGTCGTTGGTCAGCAGCACGTCGCCATCCTTTAGCGATTCGGGCGGGAAGACGCGCAGAAAGTGTTTGACGGATTCGGCCATGGCGTTGACGTGCCCGGGCGTGCCGGTGACGGCTTGCGCGATCATGCGGCCATCGGGCAGGAACACGCCGGCGGACAGGTCGCCGGCTTCCCGCGTGGCGGTGCCGAAGGCGGATCGGATCAATACCTGCGCCTGTTCTTCCACGACGGACAGCAGGCGGTTCCATGCCAGTTGGAAACGGATGCGCTCTTGTGCCACGGGCGCGGCGGCGGCGGCCGGGTGCAAGCGGTCGGCTTGGGTGCTCATGATGTGTAGTCCTTGTCGGCGGCGTCGGCCTGGCGACGCTGGGCCGCACGGGTATCGTCCAGCACCAGCGAGCCCAGGCGGCTGCGGCGCGCGACGAAGCCGGGCGGCACGAAGGTGGTGGTTTCGTCTTCCACGACCAGCGCGGGGCCGGTCAGCGTCTGTTCGGGGTCCAGCGATTGGCGTTCGTAGACGGGGATGTCGATGCGGCGGCCCTGGGCGGCGTCGTACACCGGGCGCGTGCCTGCCACGCGCGCCGCCGTGCCCTGGCCGGCAGCAATGGGGTCGTGCGGCCGTGCGCGGCGCTGGCCGGCTTGCGCGGCTACGGACCAGCTCACGGCTTCGGGCGCCACGTGCGGCAGGCTGCGTCCATACAGTTCGGCGTAGCGCTGGGCGAAGGCCGCGGCTAGCCGGGCGCTGGCCGACTCGTCGAACGGTCCGTCCGGCAGGTCGACCGCAATTTCGTGTCCCTGGCCGCTGTAGCGCATGAACACCACCCGTTTGTGCGTCAAGGCGGTGTCCGGGGCGGCCCGGCGCACCACGGCGTCGACGCCGGCGGTCAGCTCGTCAAGCAGGCGCTGCACGGCGGCGTGGTCGATGCCATCGACGCGCTGGTGAAAGCTGCGAACGGCCTGATAGGCGATGGGCGCCCACAGGAAGCCCACCGCCGATCCCACGCCGGCCGATTCCGGAATGATGACGCGCTCGATGCCCAGCTTGCGCGCCAGCGCCGCCGCATGCAGCGGCGCCGCGCCGCCAAAGGCGATAAGGGTGTGTTCTTCGGCCGTCTTGCCCAGCTCCGAGGCATGGACGCGCGCGGCGTTGGCCATGTTCTCGGTGACGACATCAATGATGGCCTGCGCGGCCTGCGGCGCATCCAGCTCGGCGGGCGCGGCCAGGTGCGCCTGAACGGCACGCTGCGCCAACTCGGGTTGCAGTTTGACCTTGCCCACCGCGAAACGCTCGGGCGTTACGTTGCCGATCACGGCGTGCGCATCGGTCACCGTGGGCAGTTCACCGCCGTTGCCGTAGGCGGCGGGGCCGGGCGCGGAACCCGCGCTGTCGGGGCCCACCTGCACCACGCCCAGGTGGTTGACGCGAGCGATGGAGCCGCCACCGGCGCCGATTTCCACCATCTCGATGACCGGTATGCGGATAGGCAGTCCGGAGCCTTTCAGGTGCCGGTGCACGCGGCCGAATTCAAAGCTGCGGCTGACCTGGGGTTCGAAGTCGTCGATGTAGCAGATCTTCGCGGTGGTGCCGCCCATGTCGAACGATAGCGCGCGCGCGGAGCCGGTCTGCTCGGCGATGTGCTGCGCCAGGATGGCGCCACCCGCCGGCCCCGATTCGACCAGGCGCACCGGTTCTTCCACCCCGGTTTGCAGCGTGGCGATGGCCCCGCCCGAGGTCATCAGAAACGGTTCGTCGCGCAAGCCGCGTTCGCGGGCCGCGTCGTTCAGCCGACGCAGATAGCCCGACACCTGCGGCTGCACATAGGCGTTGGCGCTGACGGTGGACAGGCGCGGATATTCGCGGATCTCGGCGCAGATGTCGGATGACAGCGACACCCAAAGGCCCGGCGCGTGGGCCTGCAACAGCTCGCGGACGCGGCGTTCGTGGGCGGGATAGGCGTAGCTGTGCAGCAGGCAGACCGCCACGCTTTCAATACGCGCGGCGATCAGTTCATGCGCCAGCGCGATGACCTGCGACTCGTCCAGCGGCGTCAGCACCTGGCCGCGCGCGTCGACCCGTTCGGTGACGCCATGGCGCCAGGGGCGGGGCACCAGCGGCTGCGGCTTGTCCAGGAAAATGTCGTATTGCGCGAAGCGGTCTTCCAGGCCGATCTCGACCAGATCCCGAAAGCCCGCCGTGGTCAGCAGGGCGGTGCGCGCGCCCTTGCGTTCAATCAGCGCATTGGTGGCCAGCGTGGTGCCCAGGATCAGCAAGCTAACGTCGGGCCAGCGCAGGCCCGCTACGCCCAGCAGTTCTTCAATGCCTTGCAGCACGGCCGTCTCCGGGGTGGCGGGCGTGGTCAGCAGCTTGGCGGACCAGCGGCGGTCGTCGCGTTCCAGAACGATGTCGGTAAACGTGCCGCCCACGTCGACGGCGACGCGCACGGGTGGGGCCTGGGGCTCCCGAAGGGAAATATCTGGCATGGGGTGATAGCAGGGCGCACGGTGCGCCATCGGCGTTGGAAGAACCCCAGATCCTAAGCAGTCACCGCGCGCACATGAACGATGATTTTCGAGTTTCGATATGCGGTTTGCGCGGCGCGAATGCGTCTGGCGGCCGGCTTGGCGCTATGATCGTTGCGTCTTTGGCCGGCTCCGGCGCCTTCCCGGAAATGCAACGCACGCAGGAAACTCACCGCATGAATGATCGTCTACACCAGACGCTGCTTCGGTTTGACCAGTACAACGGCACCGACCCCAATCTGTTCGCCTGGCAGGGCGAGACCTGTCCGCAGGAGCTATTCCTGGCGCAAAAGCTGCATGAATGGGTGATGAAGCTGGCGCCGGACGCGTCGGAACCGCTGGTGCTGGCCTCGCGCTGCCAGCACATCGGGCGCTGGGAAATCACGCGCAAGAGCTATCCCGACGGGCGCGTGGGTTATCTGACGTGGCGCAAGGCGCTGGCGCGGCATCATGCCGCCATCGCGGAAGGCATACTGCGCGACGCGGGCTACGCCGACGACGTGATCGACCGCGTGAGAACCATCGTGATGAAGCAGGGCATCAAGCAGGACGCCGACGTGCAGACCATGGAAAACGCCTTGTGCCTGGTGTTTTTGCAATACCAGTACGAAGCGTTCCATCCCGCGCATGGGGAGAAGATCGTGGAGATCTTGAGGAAGTCGTTGCAGAAGATGGACGCGGCGGGTCACCAGTGGGCGCTGACGCTGCCGTACAGCCCGACAGGGATGCGGTATCTGGAGCAGGCGCTGGCGGCCTGAAGCAAGGACGCATGCAAAAGCCCGGCCCGCGACGGATCGTTGCGGGCCGGGCTTTTTGCCGTCATCGGGCGATGTAGCCCGATGACGGTATGACTCAGGACTGCGCGGGCTTGTCGGCGGACGAATCCGTGGACGAATCCGTGGCCGGCGAAGTCGGCTCGGCGGACGGTGCATCAGCCGCCGGGGTCGACGCATCGCTGGATGCATCCGGCGTGGCGGCGGGCGTTGCGGAGGCCGCGTTTTCAGCCGGAGTTGCAGGAGGAATTGCAGCCGGAGTTGCAGCCGTCTCGGCCGGCGCTTGCGGGGCCGATTGCACCGGTGCGGCAACATCCGCCGTCACGGGCGCCGTCACCGCGGCGTCACCGGTACCGGCGGCGGCCGCGGCTTCGGCTTTCTTGGCCTTGTTGCGCGCGGCGGCGTTCTTGGATGCGCTGCGCGAGGCCATGCGCTTGGCATGCTTGGCTTCGTTGGCCGTCACGACGCCCGAGGGTTCGCCGTTCAGGTCCACACGCGGCGCGTCCTCGACCATGCTGGCCCAATAGCGGCGGCCATCACACCAGGTCTTGACCGCTTCCTTGATCTGCGCTTCGTCCAGTTGCAGCGTCTGGGCATGTTGCACCAGGTCCGCCAGCACGCCCAGCTTCAGCGGAAGCTTCGGCGCGGGGTTCTTGGGGAAGGCCTTGGGAAACTGGCGTTGCAAGCGCGAAATTGCGACCACGACCGGGTCCACGGGCGATTCGCGCCGGTCGGCGCGTTGCGGCCGCTGGCCCTTGTCGCCGCCCTGGGAACGGGCGTTCTTGTCACCGCCTTGCGGGCGCGGGCCCTTATCGCCTTGCGGACGCGGGCCTTTGCCGCCGCCGGGTGGGCGGGGGCCTTTGCCTGCGCCTTGCGGACGCGATTCTTTCTTGGGGGTCGGCTCTTCAGGCGCCTGCTTGGTGATCAAGGCCCGGATCGCGGCTAACTGTTCTAGTCCCATGTGCTACACAAAAAAAAGGTTGAGGCCGTGAGCATCAGCGCTCGGGCGGCTATCCCGACAGCACGACAAGCAGTGCCAGGAATAAAAGAATGCCGAACGCGGCCAGGGCAAACGGCAGTAGTAGAACATACACGCTGCGGTCTTGCCCTTGTCCGTGGGCCAAACCCGCCGCAATTGACATCCTGACGGGTGAAAAAAACCCCATCGACGTGCCTGAAACGTGTAACAGCGCTGCCGCTGCCGGCACATTCAGACCCGCGTGCAGGGCTAATGATAGCTGGGACGGCATGAACAGGCTGTTCGGCGCGTTGCCGCTGTTGGCCAGAATGCCGAAGGCGCCGGCAAGCAGCGGCGTGATCAGGATGGTCCAGTCCCGCAAGGCGGCGAACAGGCCGTCGGCATAGGCTTGCGAGATGCCGGCGCCGGCCAGCACCTCGGCCATCATGGCAAACAGAAAGACGGACATGACGGCGTGGCGGCCGGTGCGCCAGGCCGCGCGCGCCTGCACGGCCAGCGCGCCCGGCTGGCGCCGCCACACCGCCATGGCCAGCGCGCCGGCAACGAGCCAACTGCCGGCATGCAGAAACGGCATCCAGGCGGGCAGGTCGGCAAACGGCCGAATATCGGCCCAGGCGCCCAGCGCGCGATTCAGCGTAGGGATCAACCGCGTGGCCACCAGGCACGCAATCACCAGGATGTAGGGCAACGCGCGGCGGGCGGCCGCAAGCGCCTGGGTGCGATCGGGCCTGCGATCCAGCAAGAAGCGCAGCACGATCAAGGGGCCGTAGGCGGCCAGCAGCGCCGTCTCGGGGCCCAACAGGGCTGTGGCGGCGCAAAGCGATGCCAGGCTGGTGACGATCCAGCCAGCTTCCCTGACGTGCTCGGCGGTGCCGGCTTTAGCGGTGCCGACTTCAAGGCCCGCAATGCGCGCGGTGCGCCAGAACAGCGCCATCCACACGGCCATCAACAAGGCCACCGCCACCATGCTGTACAACGCCAGCTGCGGGGCTGGAACGCGCGCGTAGGCGGACGCCAGCAAGGTGCCGCTGCCCATCGCGCCCCACGGGATCAGCGTCTGGCTCAACAGCGCGAAGATCATGATGTCGCGGGGCTTGAGCCCCAGAGGGCGGATAAGCAGCACGGTGCCCAGCATGCCCACGCCAAAACCCGTAGCGGATTCGGCAAAAGGGCCGATCAGGAAACAGGCAAAGAACAAGCGCCGCCGACGCGCCAGCGGGTCGTTCAGTTCCGGAGGATGAACGCCGGCGGGGCCACCACCGGCCGCGGCCGGCTGCGTGGGCGAGGCCATCTGCCAGAACAACAAGCCGCCCAGGATGTAGGGCGTGATGATCCACCCGATCCACCCGCCGCGTTCCAGGGTCACCGCCAGTTGCGCGCCGGTGAAAGCGCCGGGCGCGGTACTCAGCGCTACCGCAATGGCGGCGAACAGTCCCAGCACCGCCGCCATCGTTGTGTTGACTCGCCCACTGGCGATGGCAACGATCACGGTCAGCGCGGGCAGGGACCACAGCAGGTAGGTCATGGGAACGTGGGTGGGCGTAGGCAGCCTACGGCGCGGCCACTCGGGCCGGTGCGCGCAGCACGATCTGCGTGATTTCGGAAGGGCGGCCCAGGCGGATCGGAAGGCCCGGCCACAGCCCGGTGCCATTACTGACATATAACTGCATGCCGTTCACCTGATATAGGCCGGACACATAGCCCTCGTTGGCCAGTTGCGTCAGCAGGTGCGGTCCCAGGATCTGGCCACCATGCGTATGGCCGGACAGTTGCAGCCCGGCCCCGGCCTGGGCGTTCAGCGCCGCGCCTGGGGGCCGATGGCTCAGCAAAATGACCGGGTCGGTCTTGGGCACGCCCTGCAATGCCCGCGCCACGTCCGGCACGGGCTGGTCGTAGGCGGCCGCCATCTTGTCGGTAACGCCCGCCAGCACCAGGCGCTGCCCATTGGGCGTCAGCGTGACGTGGTCATTGAGCAGCAGGCGCAGGCCCAGCTTTTCGAAGGCGGGCAGCCAGCGCTGGTACTCGGCGTAGTACTCGTGGTTGCCGGGGATGGCGTACACGCCTTGTGGCGCGCGCAGGGCTTGCAGCGGCAGCACATCGGCCGCGCGCGCATCGGTCGTGCCGTCGACCAGATCCCCCGTGATGACGATCAGGTCGGGGTTCAGCGCATTGGTTTTCTTGACCACCGCGTCCATCCACGGCGCTTCCAGAAGGCGGCTGGCGTGCAGGTCGGTCAGTTGCACCAGGCGAAAGCCGTCCAGTTCGGGCGGCAGCTTGGGCAGGGCGATTTCCAGCGTTTTGACATCGGGCACGCGCACGGCCTGCCACACGCCAATGACTGACAGCAGCGCAGCCGCCACCGCCGCACCCTGCGCCCAACCGCGCGCAGCCAGCAGCCCGCGACCCTGCTTGCGCGAGAACACGTAGACCACCACGCCCACCACGTCGCGCAGCAACAGCAGCATGGCCAGCAGCAGCAGGGCGCCAAAGGCCCAGCCCAGCGCCATCAGCAAGGTGGCGGGCACCTCGGGCGAGGCCATCGAGCCAAAGAAATTGCGCGTCACCAGATGGTGCTCGGCCACACCCAGCAACAACAGGGACAACACCCCCTTGGCAGGGCGGGATAGCGACAGGGGCAGGACGAAACGCCAGATGACGTAAAGACTGATCAGTCCGGTAAAGACATGGAACACGAAGGGATTCCTACGGAAAGCGACTGGAATAAGGGCCGAAGCCAGCGACATTATGCCGATGCGCCGGGTGCCGTGTTGGGTATGCCCACGGCGCGTAGGGACAAATTTGCGTCGTGGATTTATGTGGCATCCCCCGTGGCCATCACCCGTTGCCATCCCCCGTCGTAAATTCACAACAGCAAACGTATATGCGAATCAGTCGCATTACACTCTTTTCCCACAACGCAACCCGAAGTGGGAAAGGAAAGCAGCATGCAAGATCAAAGGCCGCTGGGCGGCAGCCCCCGTATTCATTCTTCCGATCGTCCTGCGTGGCGGCTGCGCCGCACGTCGGCGCTGGTGTTGATGGCGCTGGCGTCCAGCGGCGCGGCGGCCCAGGCGCAGGACGGCGCCGTGGCCACCTTGCCCAGCGTGCAGGTGGTGGGCGACGGCGACCCCACCACCACGGAAGGGACGGGGTCCTACACGCCCCGCGCCACGGCGGCCGGCACGGGCATGGCCTTGACGCTGCGCGAGACACCGCAGTCGGTCACGGTGGTGACACGTCAGCGCATGGAAGACGAAGACATGCGGTCGCTGGCCGACGTCATGGCCAATACCCCCGGTATCGCGGTGCAGAACTACGACAGCGAGCGCTATTCGTTTAGCTCGCGCGGGTTCGCCATCAGCAATTACCTGTACGACGGCGTGCCCACGGGCTTTGATAGCGGCTATGCGGCGGGCGAGTCGTCAATGGACACCATCATCTATGACCGCGTGGAAGTCGTGCGCGGCGCCACCGGCCTGCTGACCGGCGCCGGCAATCCGTCGGCGTCCATCAACCTGGTGCGCAAGCATGCCATCAGCCGCGAATTCAAGGCCGACATCAGCGTCAGCGGGGGCTCGTGGGACACCTATCGCGGCACGCTGGACCTGTCCACGCCGCTGAACAAGGACGGCAGCGTGCGCGGTCGCATCGTGTCCGCCTACCAGGACAACCACTCTTATCTGGACGACTACAAAAGCCAGAAGAAAGTGTTCTACGGCGTGGTCGACGCGGACATTACGTCGCGCACCACCTTCAGCGCTGGCTTCAACTACCAGGACAACAGCCCCAAGGGCAGCAGCTGGGGCGGCTTTCCGCTGTGGTACGCCGACGGCGGGCGCACCGACTGGAAGCGGTCGCTGAACACCGGTGCCGACTGGAGCTCCTGGGCCAGCACCACGACGGGCGGCTTCGCCAGCCTGGAGCATCGCTTTGACAATGATTGGCGGGTGCAGGCGGTGGCCTCGCATTCCAAGCACGAAATGGATGGCAAGCTGCTCTATCTGTACGGCTGGCCCGACCGCCAGACCGGCCTGGGCGTGAACGGGTCGCCCTCGTGGTACCTGGGCGACCGCAAGCAGAACAGCCTGGACGTCAAGGCCACCGGCCCGTTCACCGCCTTTGGCCGCCGCCACGAAGCCGTGGTGGGCGCCAGCTTCACCCGCCAGTACGCCGACTTTGATTACCGCGCGGGCTTGAACGCCGCGCCGGTGGGCAACTTCTTTGACTGGGACGGCTCGTATCCGGAACCCGCCTGGAGCGACACGGCGGTGACCGCCAGCCGCTACACCACCAAGCAGACGGGCTGGTACGGCGCGCTGCGCCTGAACCTGGCCGACCCGCTCAAGCTGATCGTCGGCGGCCGTTACAGCACCTGGAAGACGGATTCCGTGGGCTTTGGTGGTGGTGACCACACCGCGTTCGACAAGAACGCGTTCACGCCGTACGCGGGGCTGCTGTACGACATCAACGACAACTACACCGCCTACGTCAGCTACACCGGCATCTTCAACCCGCAAAGCTACCAGGACCGCAACGGCGGCTGGCTGGACCCGGTGGAAGGCAAATCCTACGAGGCCGGCGTCAAGGGCGAATTCCTGGAAGGCCGCTTGAACGCCAGCGCGGCGGTGTTCCAGGTGGAACAGGACAACGTGGCGCAGACCGACCCAGGTTACCTGGTGCCGGGTTCGATCAACCAGGCTTATCGGGCCGCACAAGGAACGCGCAGCCGGGGCTTTGACCTGGAAGTGTCCGGAGAAGTGACGCCGGGCTGGAACCTGGCGGCGGGCTGGTCGCACTGGACCGCGCGTGATGGCGACGGGGCGGCCATCCAGACCGACCAGCCGCGCACGCTGGTGCGCGTCTTCACCACCTACCAGCTGCCGGGCGACTGGAACCGGCTGACGGTGGGCGGCGGCGTGAACTGGCAAAGCGGCGTCTACACCATCGCCAGCGGCCCAAATGGCGACGAACGCGTGGGGCAGGGCAGCTACGCCATCACCAACCTGATGGCCCGCTACCGCTTCAATCGCAACCTGTCGGCGCAGCTGAACGTGAACAACCTGTTCGACCGCAAGTACTACAGCCAGGTCGGCTTCTACAGCCAGGGCGCGTGGGGCGCCGGCCGCAGCGCGATGGTGACGATGCGGTACCAGTACTGAGCGCGACCGGTACTGGGCGGGAGCAGTACTTAGCGCGACCCGTACTTAGCGGGAGCAGCAGTAAACGGAAGCAGAAGTAAACGGCAGCAGAAGTAAACGGCAGCCGTACCAAGCGTGACCGGGTCGGGCGCAGCGCGGCGGCTCCGTGGGGAGTCGCCTCCGCACTTGCCGCCGCGCTTGCCTTCCCGCTACTCCGTCGCCAACAGCGCCACCGGCCCGTCTCGCAACAGTTGGTCCAGCGCAAGTTCGCCGGCCCCGTTCACGCTGGGACGGCGGCCGGAAAGCACGTCGCGCAAGGCGTCCATGTCCGCGTCCACGTCTGCCGGCAGCGCCACGCGGGTGCCCTCCCAGTAGGCCGCTGCCTGCGCCGGTTTGCCCTGGGCGTAGCCGGCCAGCGCCATGGCGCACAGCCTGGGCGCCACCACCAGCACACAGCGCCCGTCATGGCGGCGCAGGTACGCAATGACGTTCGCGGCGCGCGGGCCGTGCGCCGCAAGCGGCGTGTAGTCGCCCAGGCGGAAAACGTCGGGGTGACGCGCCCGCAGCCCCAGCGCGCGCTGGATCAGTGACTGCTTGATGGCGCCACTGCGCCATGTCTGCGCGTCGGTGGCGATGGGCGTGTCAACGTGCCCTGCCAGGACGTCCGGGCGCGCGTCTTCCTGCAAGGGCGCGGTGGCATCCGTTGCATCGCCTTCCAAGGTGCCGGACGGATTCGATTCGGCCAGCAGCGCCGCCCGCTCCGCGTAGTCCACCGGGCGGCGGTTGTCGGGGTCGACCAGGCTGAAGTCCCACAGGTCCGCGCCCTGGTAAAGATCGGGCACGCCGGGCACCGTGTTGCGCAGCACCGTCTGGGTCAGGCTGTTCACGAGCCCGGCGGGCGCGATTTTCAGCGCCCAGGTGCCGATGTCTCGCAGCAAGGCCTGCCCGTCGCCGGGCTGTTGCAAGGCCTCGATGCATCGTCGGGCGGCGCCCTCGTAGTCGGCGTTCGGGTCCGTCCAACTGGTGTGCAGCTTGGCTTCGCGCAGGGCTTTTTCCTGCCACTGCGCGATGCGGCCAAGAAAGTCCGCAACGGCCTGGGGCTGTTCGCTTAGCCGGTCGGGTGACA
>NZ_LBHW02000066.1:0-20828 GCF_001005835.2 Achromobacter sp. LC458 | reverse complement strand
ACAGGGCGATAAAGCCCACGATCACCAGCGCAATCAAGCCGTACTTGGTGGCCTTGTAGACCGTGCGGTTCCAGTTCTTGAACGCCTTGCGCTTTTGGTCGATGACCCAGTGCGCATGCGTCAGCCGGTTGATGGCGCCGGTTTGGTCGCCGCCGTCGTTGGGCGAGCTGGCCGCCGACATCACCACGCGCCCGAACCAGCGGTTGAACGCTTCGGCCCAGCGCCATTTCAGCGGCCGTTCGACGTCGCAGAACAGAATGATGCGGTTTTGTTCCGAGTGGTTGTAGGCTTCGTGCACGTAGGTTTCGTCGAACACGACGCTTTCGCCGTCGCGCCAGCTATAGGATTCGCCGTCGACGATGATGTGGCAGCGGTCATCGTTTGGGGTGACCAGGCCCAGGTGATAGCGCAGCGAGCCGGCGAACGGATCGCGATGCGGGTTCAACTGGCCGCCCGGGGGCAGCTCGGCGAACATGGCGGCCTTGACCTTGGGCAGCGTTTTCAGGATGGCAACGGTTTTGGGGCAGAGCTCTTCGGCGGACGGGTGGCGGGCGTCATACCACTTCAGGTAGAACCGCTTCCAGCCGTATTTGAAGAAAGAATTGAAGCCGATGTCGTTATGGGCGTCTGCGGCCCGGATGCGCTGCATTTCCGCCATTTGCACGGCTTCGTCGCGTATCGTCTCCCAGTTGTCGTCCAGCACCTTCAGCTCGGCAATTTCGCTGGTCGTGAGGTACGGGGTGGGAGGCACGCGCGAGGCCAGCACCATGAAGGCATTGACGGGGGCGAGCAGCACCGAGTGGTCAAGCAGCTGCCGGCCCAGCGGCAGTTTGACTCGGCCTCGGAAGTGGGCGAACAGGATGGCGGCGAGCCAGATCCCGGGGATTAACCATTTCATACTTGAACGTCGTCCTGCGGCAGATAGGTCAGATCGACCTCGTATTGTTACACAAGCTTCCTGAGGTTCGCCTGACGGGTCCCTTCAGTTTCCATGCGGCGCCACGCTCAAAATTCCGGACGCAAGGGCTTGGACCGTGATCCCTGGGTACAATTCCCGCTATGTCCGAAGCCGTAACAAACCCGACCCCTTTTGTGCACCTGCGCGTCCACTCCGAGTTCTCGGTGGTGGACGGTATTGTGCGCATCCCCGACCTGATCAAGCGCGTGGCCAAGCTGGGCCAGCCCGCCGTGGCGCTGACCGATCTGTCCAACCTTTTTGGCCTGATCAAGTTCTATAAAGGCGCGCGCGGCGCGGGGGTCAAACCCATCGCCGGCTGTGACGTCTGGTTAAGCAACGACGATGACCCGGGCAAGCCATTCCGGCTGTTGTTGCTGGTGCGCAACCATCAGGGTTACCTGAATCTTTGCGAGCTGCTGTCCAAGGCGTTTCTGACGAACCAGGGCAAGGGGCGTGCCGAAATCCGCCGCGAATGGCTGCAAGGCCAGCAGGGCCTGATCGCGCTGTCGGGCGGCCGCATGGGCGACGTGGGCCAGGCGCTGGACGCCGGCAACGCCGTGTCGGCGCTGGCGCTGGCGCGCCAGTGGGCGCACCTGTTTCCGGGCAGCTACTACATTGAATTGCAGCGCGCGGGCATGGACGGCGACGAAGCCTACACGCAGGCCGCCATGCGCCTGGCGGGCGAAGCCGGGCTGCCCGTGGTGGCCACCCACCCGGTGCAATTCCTGGACGAATATGAATTCCAGGCGCACGAGGCCCGCGTCTGCATCGCCGAAGGCGAAATCCTGGCCAACCCGCGCCGCGTGCGCCGGTTCACCAAAGAGCAATATTTGCTCAGTTCGGAAGAAATGGCGCGGCGCTTTGCCGACGTGCCCTCGGCGCTGGCCAACACGGTTGAAATCGCCAAGCGCTGCAACCTGAGCCTGGTGCTGGGCAAGCCGCGCCTGCCCAACTTCCCCACGCCCGACGGCGTGACGCTGGACGACTACCTGGTCCAGTTGTCGGAAGAGGGCCTGGAAAAGCGCATGGCGTTCCTGTTTCCCGACGAAGCCGAACGCGAAGCCAAGCGCGAGCAGTACTACGAGCGCCTGCGCTGGGAATGCAAGACCATCATCCAGATGGGCTTTCCGGGCTACTTCCTGATCGTTCAAGACTTCATCAACTGGGGCAAGAACAACGGCGTGCCCGTCGGACCCGGCCGGGGCTCGGGCGCGGGTTCGCTGGTGGCCTACGCGCTGGGCATCACCGACCTGGACCCCATTCGCTATGACTTGCTGTTCGAGCGCTTCCTGAATCCCGAGCGGGTCTCCATGCCCGACTTCGATATCGACTTCTGCCAGGACAACCGCGAACGCGTCATTGACTACGTCAAGGAAAAATACGGCCGCGCCGCCGTCAGCCAGATCGCCACGTTCGGTACGCTGGGCGCCAAGGCCGTGGTGCGCGACGCCGGCCGCGTGCTGGACATGCCCTATATGTTCTGCGACGGGCTGTCCAAACTGATCCCGTTCAACCCGATGGATCCGTGGTCCCTGGAACGCACCCTGAAGGACGAACCGGCCTTCAAGGACCGCTACGAACAGGAAGAGGAAGTGCGCGCGCTGGTCGATCTGGCCAAGCCGCTGGAAGGCCTGACCCGCAACATCGGCATGCACGCGGGCGGCGTGTTGATCGCGCCGGGCAAGCTCACGGATTTCTGCCCGCTGTATTGCCAGCCGGGGCAGGAAAACAGCGCCGTCTCGCAGTTCGACAAAGACGACGTCGAAGCCGCCGGCCTGGTCAAGTTCGACTTTCTGGGCCTGCGCAACCTGACCATCCTGGATTGGGCCGTGCGCTACGTGCGCCAGTTCAACGAGGACAAGCGCGACTTCGACGTCATGGCGCTGGAACTGGACGACCCGGCCGCCTACAAGATCCTGTGCGACGCCAACACCACCGCCGTGTTCCAGCTGGAATCGCGCGGCATGAAAGAGCTGCTGAAGAAGCTGCGGCCGAACACGTTCGAAGACATCATCGCCATGCTGGCGCTGTATCGTCCGGGGCCGCTGGAATCGGGCATGGTTGACGACTTCGTCAACCGCAAGCACGGCCGTGCCGCGGTGGACTACTTCCACAACGATCTGGAAGGCACGCTGAAAAGCACCTACGGGGTCATCGTCTACCAAGAACAGGTGATGCTGATCTCGCAGATCATCGGCGGCTATTCGCTGGGCGGCGCCGACCTGCTGCGCCGCGCCATGGGCAAGAAAAAGCCCGAGGAAATGGCCAAGCACCGCGAATTGTTCGAGCAAGGCGCCAAGGAAAAGGGCCACGACCCGGACCTGGCCGTCAAGCTGTTCGACCTGATGGAAAAGTTTGCGGGATACGGCTTTAACAAGTCGCACTCGGCAGCCTATGCGCTGATCTCGTACCAGACCGCGTGGCTCAAGGCTTATCACCCGACGGAGTTTTTGGCCGCCACCATGTCATCCGATATGGACGACACGGACAAGGTCCAGATTTTCTGCCGCGACGCCCAGGACAACGGCGTTGAAGTGCTGCCGCCCGATGTCAATTTTTCGGGCTACCGCTTCGAACCCGTCAAGGACAAGTACACCGAAAAAGGCAAGCCGCCGCGCACCATGCGCTACGGCCTGGGCGCCGTCAAGGGCACGGGGCAGGGCGCGGTCGAAGACATCCTGCGCGCGCGCAAGGAAGGCGGCCCGTTCCTGAACCTGTTCGATTTCTGCCGCCGTGTGGGCAAGCAGGCCGTCAACCGCCGCACCATCGAAGCGCTGATCAAGGCCGGCGCGTTCGACACCATCGAACCGAACCGCGCGGCGATGCTGGCCTCGGTGCCTACGGCGATGGAAGCGGCCGAACAGGCCGCCCGCAGCGCCAACCAGGCATCGCTGTTCGGCGACGACAGCAGCGACGTGGTCGCGGGCGAACTGGCCAAGGTCGCGCCGTGGGACCTGCACAAGAAGCTGACGGAAGAAAAATCCGCGCTGGGCTACTACTACAGCGGCCACTTGTTCGACGCCTGGCGCGACGAAGTGCGCCGCATCGTGCCGATGCAACTGGCGCGGGTGGAGCCGCAGCGCGACCTGCAATGGATGTGCGGCGTGCTGGCCAGTGTGCGGGTCATGATGACGCGGCGAGGCAAGATGGTGTTTGCCGTGCTGGATGACGGCACCGCGCAGGTCGAGATCTCGGTGTTCAACGAGCTCTACGAAAAGCATCGCAACCGCTTGCGCGAAGATCAACTGGTCATCGTGCAAGGCAAGGTCAGCAACGACGATTACTCAGGCGGCATGCGCATCGTTGCCGAACAACTGTACGACTTGCAACTGGCCCGCGAAGCACGCGCCAAATCGCTGCGGGTCAAGCTGAACGGCACGGCGGACGCGGCGCGTTTGCGCCAGATGCTGAACCCGTTCCGCGCCGAACCGGAAAACGGTATCCCGGGCGTGCCCGTCGATATCGTCTATACCAAGAACAATTTTCTATGCACAGTGCGGCTGGGCGAAGAATGGCGCGTCCGCATGGCCGACACGCTACTTGAAAACCTGAACGCCTGGACCAAACCCGATGGAGTTGAGGTGACCTATTGATGCGAAGCCTGCGTATCGTGCATTCGGAAGCGGCTACCAGTTTCGGTGGCCAGGAAGGGCGAATCTTCAAGGAAATGACGGCCATGCGCGCGCGTGGTCACCATGTTGAAGCCATCGTCCAATCGCGGGCAATGCTGGTCGAACGTCTGACGGATGCCGGTTTTACCGTGCATAAAGTCGATATGGACGGGCCGGTGAATTACTTCAAGGGCGTGGCGGCCGTGCGCCGTATCCTGCGCGAGGGGCGGTTCGACGTGCTCAATACGCACAGCCGGCGCGATACCGTCATTGCGGCAATGGCCGGCCGGCTGGTCGGTACGCCGCTGATCGTGCGCACGCGGCACCTGTCGAACAAGGTCGGTTCGATGTGGTCCTACACGTGGCTGCCGCATCGCGTGACGACCGTGAGCGACCACGTGCGCAAATACCTGATTCAGCGCGGCGTGCCCGCCAACAAGATCGCCACCGTCTATTCGCCCATCGTGCTGCCGGCCCCTGTCGAACGGTCCACGTTGCGTGACGAACTGGGCTTGTCCGATGACGACGTGATCGTGGGCTGCGTGGCGGTCATGCGCGCCACCAAGGGCCACAAGGACCTCATCGACGCGATGGCGCCGCTGATGCAAAGCCGGCCCAAGCTGCACCTGGTGTTTGTGGGGGGCGGCTCGCCGGTGTTTGAGCAAACGCAGGAATACGTCGCCAAGCTGGGCTTGCAACACCGCATCCACCTGATGGGCATGCGGCGCGACGTGCCCAATCTGCTGGCCGGGTTCGACGTGTTCGCGCTGGCTACGCAGCAAGAGGCCTCGGGCACCGTCTACGTCGAAGCCCAGGCCAGCGGCCTGCCGGTGGTGGGCACCGATGTAGGCGGCGTATCCGAAATGTTCCGCAATGGCGAAACCGGCATCCTGGTCCCGCCCAAGAACCCGCAAGCCCTGGTCGACGCCTTGCAGCGCCTGATCGATGACCCGGCCCTGCGCCGCCAGATGGGCGACGCCGGCCGCAAGATGGTCTGGGAAGAAGCCGTGTTTTCGCCCGTGCGCCTGGCCGAAACCACCGAAGCCGTCTACCTGAAATGGTTGGCGGAACGCGCCGCATGAACGCGCCCAACGTCCCCGTGCTGATGTACCACCATGTCACCCCCGCGGGCGGCATGATCGCGGCGACGCCCGACGTGTTTGAAGCGCAGGTGTCGCGCCTGGCGCGCGCGGGTTATCAATCGCTGACGGCCGCGCAGTTTGCCGCCTACCTGGCGGGGCAGCCGGCGCCTGAGCGCTCGGTGCTGATCACCTTCGACGACGGCTATCTGAACAACTGGGTACACGCGCATCCGGTTCTGGCGCGCCACGGCATGCGCGCCGTGCTGTTCACCATCACGGGTTGGATCGGCGACGGCCCTGTGCGCGCGCATGCCGGCCAGGGCGGCGTGCTGCCGGCCACGCCCGACCACGACACCTGCAAGCAATGGGTGGCGGCCGGGCGGACGGACGACGCCATGCTGCGCTGGAGCGAAATCGAAGCGATGCAAGCGGCGGGCACGTTCGAGTTCCATTCGCACACGCATACGCACACGCGCTGGGACAAGGTCTGCGGCAACGATGTGGACGCCAAGCGCGAGCACATCGCCCGCGAGCTGCACGATTCCCGCCAGACGCTGGTGCAGCGTCTGGGCTCGGTCAGCAGCCACTTGTGCTGGCCGCAAGGCTACTTTGACGCCGACTACGTCGCCGCCGCGCGCCAGGCGGGTTTTGCGCACCTGTACACCACCGACCCTTTCGGGCAGAACACGCCCGGCGCGGACCCCGAACACATCTATCGCTTCGCCGTGCGCAATCAGGGCGGAAGCTGGCTAAACCGGCGCATCTGGTTGTCGCGCGACCCTTTTTGGGGCCCGCGTTACCACGCCTGGAAGGCCTGGAAAAAGCGTCTTAGGAATCGCGGATGAAGCTATCAGTCATCATCATCACCAAGAACGAAGCGGCCAACATCGCCGCCTGCCTGAAGTCCGTGTCCTTTGCCGACGAATTCATCGTGGTTGACTCGGGCAGCACCGACGGCACCGTCGAGCTGGCGCAGGCGCTGGGCGCGCGCGTCGAAGTCACGGCTGATTGGCCCGGCTTCGGCCCGCAGAAAAACCGCGCGCTGGACCTGGCCACGGGTGACTGGGTCTTGTCGATTGACGCCGATGAACGCGTGACGCCCGAACTGGCCCGCGAGATTCAGGACGTGCTGGCCAACCCGCGCGCCGATGCGTACGAGATTGCCCGTCTGTCCAATTTTTGCGGCAAGGACATTCGACATAGCGGCTGGTGGCCGGATTACGTGCTGCGCCTGTTCAAACGCGGCACGGCGCGCTTCACCGATGCCGCCGTGCACGAACGGGTGGTGCCGGCCAATGGCCAACCCTTGAAATTGCAGGGCTATTTCAACCACTATCCCTACGACAACCTGGACGCGCTGATCAACAAGGTCAATCGCTATTCGTCGGATGCCGCCGCCATGATGTACGCCAAGGGGCGCCGCACGTCGGTGTTCGGCGCGCTGGGCCACGGCTTCTGGACGTTCGTGCGCATCTACCTGATCCGGCGCGGTTTCCTGGATGGCCGGCACGGCCTGGTGCTGGCGGTGACGGCTGCGGCGGGCAGCTTCTTTCGCTATTCCAAGCTGATGTTCCTGGCCGAGAAGCAAAAGTGAAGATCCTGTACACGAACTTCCACGCGAACAACGGCGGGGGGCACGTCACCTACATCATCAATCTGGCAAAGGCGTTGGCGCGCGACCACGACATCACCGTGGCGGCGCCGCCCACCAGCCGGCTGTATCGCTACGCCCGCGCGATTCCCGGCGTGACGGTGGTGGACATGCTGTACACGACGCGCCCCTCGTCCTGGTTCAAGGACCGCGCAAAGTTGCGCCGCCTGATCAAGACCGGGCGTTTCGACATCATTCACGCCAACGGTTCGGCCGATCACAAGCAGGTCATGCTGGCGACGCTGGGCATGGCACGCCGGCCTCGCATCGTGTTTACCAAGCACAATGACCACCCGCTTTCCAGCTTTGGCCACAAGTTGCGCGTGGCGCTGGCCACGGACCACGGCATCGCCGTCAGCGATTACGTGCATGGACTGATGCAGCGCTCGCCCTACAGCAAGCGCCCCATCACCACGATACGCCACGGCGTTGACACTGACTTCTTCGCGCCGCCACCGCCCGAAAGCCTGGACAAGCTGCGTGCGCTGATCTTCGGGGAAGACTGGCAGGGCAAGCTGCTGCTGGGTAGCGCCGGCGGCACTGACTACGATAAGGGCTGGCTGGACCTGGTGGCCGCCGTGGCCGCGTTGCCGCCCGAAGACAAAGCGCGCGTGCTGCTGATGGTGGCGGGCGACCCGCCCAACGAAGCCAAGCTGGCTCGGGTGCGCGAGCTGGGCATGATCGATCAAGTGCGCTTTCCGGGCCTGCTGGACGACGTGCGCGCGTCGCTGGCGTCTTGCCACGCCGGCTTTGTCTTGTCGTATCGCGAAGCCCTGTCTTTCGCCTGCCGCGAGATCATGGCGCTGGGCCTGCCCGCGCTGGTGAGCGATGCCGGCGGCCTGCCGGAAAACGTGAATGACGGCGTCGACGGCTGGATCGTGCCGGTGCGGGACGTGCCCGCCATCACAGCCAAACTGCGTTTCATGCTGGACCATCCGGACACGGTGCGCGAGATGGGCGCGCGGGCGCGCGAAACCAGCTTGCGCGACTTCAATCTGCAACGTTTCGCGGCGGCCACAGTGGACGTCTACCAGCGTACGCTGGATGGACGTCGGGCTCTATAATCCGGTCCTATGTCTATTCCCATTCTCATGTACCACCAGATCGGCGAGCCCAATCCCAAGGGCACGCCGTTTCGTGGGCTCACGGTGCACCCCGACAGCTTCGCCCGCCAGATGCGCTGGATGCGTCGGCTGGGTTATCGCGGCTTGTCGATGCGCGACGTGATGCCCTATGTGCGCGGTGAACGGCAAGGCAAGGTATTCGGCATTACCTTCGACGACGGCTACCGCAACGTGCATCACAACGCGATGCCGATCTTGAGCGAGCTGGGCTTTACCGCCACCAACTATTTTGTTGCGCGCCAATTCGACGGCGGCAACGTCTGGGACTTGCAAAAAGGCATTCCTTTTTCGGCCCTGATGACCGTGAACGAAATGCGCGAATGGGCGCAGGCCGGCAACGAAGTGGGCTCGCACACGCTGGACCATGTGCATCTGCCCGAGCTTGCGCCCGACGAGGCGCGCCGCCAGATCGTGGAATCCAAGGATGAACTGGAACAAGCGCTGGGCGCGCCGGTCACCGCGTTTTGCTACCCCTATGGCGACCACGGCCCCGAGCATCGCGCCATGGCGCGCGAGGCCGGCTACGACAACGCCACGCTGACCCAACGCGGCCTGGCCGCGGCCTCGGATGATCCCTTCGGCTTGCCGCGTGTGACGGTGGCGCGTTCCACCAACATCATCCGTTTCCTGCAGAAGTGCCTGACCCGGTATGAAGACACCCGCCGGCGCCGTTGAGCGGCGGCTTCGCATCGCGCTGCTGGTGGACCGTTTCGGTAACCGCTTCGGTGGCGCCGAGGCTTACGGCGTGGAGCTGATGCGGGTGCTGGGCGAGCGTCACGACGTGTCCGTCGTTGCGCGCGATTTCGACAGCGATCTGCCGTTCGAGTTTCTGCCCGTGCGGTTTCCCGGGTGGCTGCCCAGTTGGATGCGGGTGCTGTATTTTGCCCTGCGCGCCGATCGGCTGACGCGCGGCCGGTTCGACATCGTGCATTCACACATGAACGGCTGGGCAGGCGAAATCCAGGTCATGCACGTGACGCCGGTGCGTTATAACCGCGTGGCGCGAGTCAACCCGGTGCAGGGGTTCCGCGCGTGGCTCAGCCCGCGCCTGGCCACCTATCTGCTGCTGGAGAAGCTGCGCGTGCGCCAGTCGCCCACGCGTCATGTGGTGGCCGTGTCCGGGCTGATCATGGACCAGCTGCACCGCAGTTATGGCCCACAGGTGAAGGTGGAGATCATCGCGCCGGGCGTCAAGC
This sequence comes from Achromobacter sp. LC458, assembly GCF_001005835.2. NCBI lineage: Bacteria > Pseudomonadati > Pseudomonadota > Betaproteobacteria > Burkholderiales > Alcaligenaceae > Achromobacter > Achromobacter sp. LC458. The sequence goes on along the minus strand of NZ_LBHW02000066.1, from coordinate 11,206 downwards.
TGCCATCGCCTGATCTGGCGCTTGGCCGTGAAGCGACCCGCGCCCGTCTGGGCTGGGATGCCGACACCATCGGCTGCCTGCTGGTGGCAAGAAACCCGCTACGCAAGGGCCTGCCGGCGCTGCTGGACGCGCTGGCGCAGCTGCCGGCGCAATACAAGCTGCTGGTGGTGGGCGCCGATGACGCGACCCGCGACCGCGTGCGCGCAGCGGGCGGCATTGCCCACCGCGTAACGTTGATCGACCCCACGCCAGAAGTGGCCCAGTATTTCAGCGCGGCGGATATCTATGCGCATCCCACCCTGAACGACAGCTACGGCATGGCGCCGTTGGAAGCCATGTCGCACGGTTTGCCCGTGGTGGTGAGCTCGCCGGCTTACTGCGGGTTTGCGCAATACCTGTCCGCGGGTAAAGACGCGCTGATCCTGCAAGACCCGCGCGACGGCGCACAGCTTGCACAGGCGCTGGAACGGCTGGGTTCGGAACCGGATCTGCGGGCGGCGTTGACCGAGCGCGGCCTGGCGATCGCGCGTGACCAAAGCTGGGAAACCGTGGCTGCGCGCTACGAGGCGCTATATGAAAAGGTGCTTGAAGCGCGGCAACAGGCTTGAAGCAGGCGCGGCGTTCGATAGTTTGCGATTGACGGCCGGCGATTGACGGCGGGCGACTGACCGCCGGCCGTTGACGGTCAATGGCCGGGCGCGGTGGCGCGTTCCAGGTCCGCCAGCCATCGCACCGCGTGCTCGCGGTCCGGGCCGCACATCTCTTGCTGGGGTTGCAGCCCACCACAGAAATCGGGGCGGGATGGCTGGCCGAAAATCGCGCAGCGCATGTCCGGCAGCAACTGAATACAGGGCACGCCGGCCGGCTTGCCCTGGGGCATGCCGGGAATCGGCCGATTGATAGACGGGGCGATGCAGCATGCGCCGCAGCCCGCCCGGCAATCCAGGTTGGAAGCCGTCAGGCTCATACCCATCCGCGCAGCCAATAGACGAACAGGCCGGCGTATTCCTTGATGATGGAACGGCTGGCGTCGAAAGTGCGCTGGTCGGGCAGCCACGGCGACAGCGAACCGTCGGCCGGGGCTACGATTTGCGGCGGCGCGGGCGCGGCGATGGCTTCCACGCCTTGCTTGGAAAACGCCGCCATGGCGCGCGGCATGTGCAGCGCGGACGTCACCAGCAGCACCTTGGCGATGCCGCGCGATTTCAGCGCGTCTTCGGTCAAGGCCGCATTTTCGTAGGTGGTGCGGCTGCTGTTTTCCAGGATCAACGCCGATTCCGGTACCCCTTGCTGACGGATGGCATGCGCCATGCCGCGCGCTTCGCTGACGTCGCCTTCCAGCGCGCCACCGGACAATACGACCTTGGGCGCGCGTCCGGCCAGATACAGCTGGGCGGCCGTGTCCACGCGCACGACGGCGGTGTCTTTGTCATAGGGCAGGAACCAGTTGGCGCGGCCATTTGCGGTATTGCCGCCCAGCACGACGATGGCGTCGGCGGTGGGGGAGTCCGCGGGGGGCAAGTGCGGATATCGGTTTTCAAGCGCGCCGCCCAGCCACAGCGAGGTCGCGGGCAGGGACCAGGCCAGCGCCCACAGCAAGCCCGCGGCGATGATGGCCGCGCCGGTCTTGCGCAGCCGGAACCATCCCAGCGCCAGACCGATGATGACCAGCGTCACGCACAAGTTGTAGGGAATGATCAGATTCGTAAGGTAGCTGGAAAAGGTCATGTCAAAACAATCCTGATTACATCGTCCCGCCCAGCAGGGACATCGCCTGCTGTTCTACTTCGTCGACGGTCGGCCATGCATGCTCCGACCCGACGCATACCGCCCGAGGCGACCACGGACCGGTTCGGCCCGGCCGGGTCACGCCAAACAGCGCAAGTTCCCGGGCGGACGCGGCGGCGGCAACGTGGGAGACCCCGGAGTCGTTGCAGATCACCAGCGCCGCGCGCGCCGTCAACGCGGCGAACGCGCCCAGCGGCAAGGCGGGCAGCAATTGCGCCGTTGGGGCGTTGCGCCGTGCCTCGTCCGTTTCGGCCGGAGGGGGGCACATTACCACGGTATGGCCTTGCGCCTGTAAGGCGCGCGTCAGTGTATCGAATCCCGGCCAGACCTTGATCTTGCCCTTGTGCAGGCCGGTGGCAGTGGGAGCAATCAGGACAAAACGCTGCGCGCTCAGCCCCGCAGCCTGCATGGCCTGGTCGGCGGCCTGCTGGTGCGACGGGGTCAGCGGCAGGTCCAGCGTGGGGCCGGGCTGCGCCGGGCCGCTGGGCAGGCCCCACAGCGACAAGGCCTGGCGGGTCAGGTGGTGCCAGGATTGCACCGCGTGCAAAGATTCATCCGGCTTGTTCACCGGCCAACGCAGCAGAAAGCTGCGGCCATCGTCGCGGTAGCCGGCGCACGGCAGGCCGGCCAGCCGGAACACCAGGGCGCTGGATAGCGAATCGGGCAGCAGCAGGCCCCGCGCGCGGCGGCCCATGGCGCCCAGCGAGCGGCGGTGGGCGCTGACGGCGGCCCGGTCCGGGCCGACCTTGCCGCGCATGGGAACAAAATCCTTCTTCGGCACGCCATCGAGCAGGTCGCGGGCCCATGGCCGCGCGCAGATCACCAGGGGCAGGCCACTGGCCTGCAATGCGCGCAAGCTGGGCAGGCTCATGCAGACGTCGCCCACCCAATTGGGCAGGCGCACGTATAAACAGCTGATATCGGACATGGATGGGTGGGAAGGCAAATTAGTCTTATTAGGGGTAGGGCGGCTCAGCGCGGCGGCGCGTAGCCAGTACAATCCTGGGCACAATTGTATAAAAGCGAGTGTTCCCTTTGAATTCTCCCGCACGCAACACACCCGCGGACTCCACCCCCGTCAAGGCTGAACTCTGGAGCCGGATCTACAGCCGGGTGGGTTCCTACTGGAAGGGCTTGTTGCTGGCCGTCCTGCTGATGGCGGGCGCGGCCGCGACCCAACCGGTTCTGGCCGTCATTATGAAGCCCTTGCTGGACGGCGGCTTTTCCGGCAACAAACCCTATTATGTCTGGGCACTGCCGTTGGCGGTGGTGGGCCTGATCCTGCTGCGCGGCATCTGCAACTTCTTCAGCGACTACCTGCTGGCCTGGGTGGCCAACAACGTGCTGCTGGGCATGCGCCGCGACATGTTCGAGCGCCTGCTGGGCCTGCCCGACGCCGACTTCAAGCGCGGCGACACCGGGCGCCTGCTGAACCGCTTCACCATCGACGCGGGCAACGTCACCGGCTATGCCACCGATGTCATCACGGTGCTGGTGCGCGAAACGCTGGTGGTCATCGCGCTGATCTGCGTCCTGCTGTACATGTCGTGGGTGCTGACGCTGATCATCCTGATCATGTTGCCGGTGTCGGTGCTGATCTCGCGCTTTTTCATCAAGCGCCTGCGCCGCATCAACCGCGATACGGTCAACATGAACGCCGAACTGACCCGGGTGGTCGGTGAAGGCATCGACGGCCAGCGCGTCATCAAGCTGTTCGATGGCTATGAAGTCGAACGCGGTCGCTTCGATTTCGTCAGCCGCCGCCTGCGCCGATTTGCCATGCGCACCGCCACGGCGGACGCCGCGCTGACGCCCCTGACCCAGGTCTGCATTTCGATTTCGGTGGGCGCGGTCATTGCCGTGGCGCTCAGCCAGGCCAACAGCGGCTCGCTGACGGTGGGCAGTTTTGCGTCGTTCATGGCGGCGCTGGCGCAGATCTTCGACCCCATCAAGCGCCTGACCAACGTGGCCGCCCGCATGCAAAAAATGCTGGTGTCCGCCGAAAGCGTGTTCACGCTGATCGACCAGACGCCCGAGATCGACACCGGCACCAAGGAACTGCCCGAACCGGTGCGCGGCAAGGTGGAATTTCGCCATGTCAAACATCGCTTTCCCGATGCCGACCGCGATACGGTCCACGACATTTCCTTCGTGGTGGAACCGGGCCAGACGGTCGCGCTGGTGGGCCGTTCGGGCAGCGGCAAGACCACGCTGGTCAACATGCTGCCGCGCTTTGTGCTGGCCGACTCCGGGTCGATTTTGGTGGATGACACCCCCATCAACGAGCTGACGCTGCGCAGCCTGCGTTCGCATCTGTCGCTGGTCAGCCAGGATGTCGTGCTGTTTGACGACACCATCGCGGCCAACGTCGGTTACGGCGCGCTGGGCAAGTCCAGCGAGCAAAAAGTGCGCGACGCCCTGGCGGCCGCCAACCTGCTGGAATTCGTGGAAGGGCTGCCGCAGGGCATCAACACGCAGGTCGGCGAGAATGCCGCCCGCCTGTCCGGAGGCCAGCGCCAACGCCTGGCCATTGCGCGTGCGCTGATCAAGAACGCACCCATTTTGATCCTGGACGAAGCCACCTCGGCGCTGGACAACGAATCCGAACGCCAGGTGCAGGCCTCGCTGGAACGCCTGATGAAGGGCCGCACCACGCTGGTCATCGCGCATCGGCTGTCCACGGTTCAGAACGCCGACCGGATCATCGTGCTGGATGCCGGAAAAATTGTCGAAGAGGGTCCCCACGCCGAGCTGCTGGCCGCCAATGGCCTGTACGCGTCGCTGTACAAGATGCAATTTCGCGACGACTGAACGCGACCCTTATCGGCCCGAGCCGCCGCGCAACCAGCGCGGCGGCTTTTTTTGCGCCGCCCGGGGCACGGCGCGGGCGCTTCTTGGCGCCGCCCCGTCCACCGCCCAAGCCCCGTAGTTTCTGATTGCCAATCCGACGGATAGCCGGAAAATGGCGCAAGCCCCTCTGCTGTGGCCGGGCCCTGCCTTGCATGGCGGGCCCATCGTATAACCAGGAGCGCCCTATGGCTTCGCCTATCGAAGGCAATCAACTTGTGAACGTCGTCGTCCTGCTGGGCGCGGCGGTCGTCGCCGTACCGATCTTCAAGCGCCTGGGGCTGGGTTCCGTGTTGGGCTACCTGGCGGCCGGCTTGGCAATCGGTCCCTTCGGCATCGGTTTCTTTTCCGACCCCAAGTCCATCCTGCACGTGGCGGAACTGGGCGTTGTCATGTTCCTGTTCATCATCGGGCTGGAAATGCAGCCTTCGCGCCTGTGGAAGCTGCGGGGTGAAATCTTCGGGCTGGGCGTGGCGCAGGTCCTGGCCTGCGGCGGGCTGCTGACGGTGGTGGGCTTGCTGGCGGGCCTGTCGGGCGCGGCCGCCTTCATGGCCGCGATGGGGTTCGTGCTGTCGTCCACGGCAATCGTGATGCAGATTTTGGGCGAGCGCGACGAAAGCACCAGCGCGCAGGGCCAGCGCATCGTCTCCATTTTGCTGCTGGAAGACCTGGCCATCGTGCCCCTGCTGGCCTTGGTGGCTTTGCTGGCGCCCAGCGGCGCGACAGCGGATCACGGCAACCCCTGGACGCAGACCGCGATAGCCCTGGGTTGCATCCTGGCGCTGCTGGCGGCCGGGCGCTGGTTGCTGAACCCGTTGTTCCGGCTGTTGGCCGCCGCCCACGCCCGCGAAGTCATGACCGCCGCGGCCCTGCTCGTCGTGCTGGGCGCCGCCTTGCTGATGGAACTTGGCGGCTTGTCGATGGCGATGGGCGCGTTCCTTGCCGGGGTTCTGTTGTCCGAATCCACGTTTCGACATCAGCTGGAGGCCGAAGTCGAACCGTTCCGGGGCATATTGCTGGGCCTCTTCTTTCTAGGCGTCGGCATGTCGCTGGACCTGTCGGCCGTGGTGCGCGAATGGCCGCTGATCCTGGCGGCTGTCGTCGCGTTCATGGTCGTGAAATCGCTGGGCGTCTACGTGGTGGCCCGCTTGCTGCGCGCCTCGCACGCAGAGGCGGTGACGCGGGCGGCGTTGCTGGCGCAGGGTGGCGAATTCGCGTTCGTGCTTTATGGGGCGGCTGCGGCTGCCGGCATTTTCGACGCGCATACCGGTGCGGTGCTGACCGCAGTCGTCATTATTTCCATGGCTCTGACCCCATTATGTGTGCTGTCGTTGCGGTGGCTGCTGCCCGCGCCGGTTCCTTCCATGGACGGAGTGGATGTTGCGCAAGATCTGGACGGCTGCGCGCTGATCGTGGGTTTTGGCCGGTTCGGCCAGATCGTCACCCAGGCGATGCTGGCGCGCGACCTGAAAGTGTCGATTCTGGATACGGACACCGACGCCATCCGCGCGGCAGCGAAGTGGGGCGTGAAGGTGTACTACGGCGACGGTACCCGCATCGACATGTTGCGTACGGCTGGCGCTGAAAACGCCTGCGCGATCCTGATTTGTATCGACAACCCGCAGGCCGTGAATCACATGGTCAAGCTGATCAAGTCCGAATTCCCCTTGGTGCGCGTGGTGGTCCGGGCGTATGACCGCATTCATTCCCTGGCCTTGGCCAAGGAAGGGGTCGACTACCAGGTGCGCGAAACGCTGGAATCGGCGCTGGTATTCGGCGAAGCCGCATTGCGCGCCATCGGGGTGCCGGCGGACGAGGCGGCCGAGGTGGTGCAGGACGTGCGCCGGCGCGATACCGAACGCTTCGACCTGGAAGTGGCGGGCGGCCTGTTCGCGGGCCGGTCGTTGCTGTACGGCAATATGACCGGGCCTGCCGACGGGCGAAACGACAAGCCGGACCGAGAAGCCGCCGAGGCGGCTACCAATCCCCTGGCGTAACGCTGTATATCGCCATCGTTGCACAACTTTTCGGTTCATTTCACGCGCGGCGGTGCCCGGCTGCGGTAGATTTATCAGCACTGACTCTTCACTTACGAAGAGCATTTGCCAGGGGGCTGCCATGCTGCATTCGGACCGGGGTTTTTTGACACCGCACGCTGTAGGGGTTGAGCTTGCCCGACGCCAGGCTTTGGCGTTGCAATGCGGATTTTCGGCTGACGCGATGCGTCAGCTGCTCACGCCAGGGGGCAGCGCTGCGCCTGCGTGGGCGATCAGCGCACACCGCGAGACGGACCGGGTCCGGGGCGCGGGCGCGTTTCCGTTCCGAATCGGCGCGGCGGCGGTTTCTTGACGGCTAAGGCCGGGCGTACGGCGCCCGGAGCGTTGCTCGGGTTTGCCGCCTTGCGCGCCGCGCCAGGCGGCGGCATTATCCTGCTGAATATCACAAGGACGTCAGCCACGACACCCGCACGCATCGCCAAGGAGCGCCGGTTTGAAGTCTCGCAGTTTTGTGCACCGCGCCTTGTACGCGTTGGCCGGACTGGTGGCCATCGGCATCTGCATGGCGGCAGTGGCGTTGCTGTGGATCGACCGTCAGGCCACCTGGGCTACCGCGCACAAGTCGGCACGTAACATCACCGGGGTGCTTGCCGCTGATATTGGCCGCACGCTTCAAATCTACGATTTATCCCTGCAAGGCGTCGTAGAACGGCTGGGCGAGCCCGGTATCAGGGACGTCAGCCGTCCTACGCTACAGCGCTTTCTGTTTGACCGGTCGTCCACCGCCGAATACCTGGGCGCCATCGTGGTGCTGGATCGCGACGGAAACATCCGTTATGACTCCACCTCGATTAATCCCCCGCCGTTGAATTTTGCCGACCGCGACTACTTTCGCGTGCACCGCGATGCGCACGATGTGGGCTTGTACGTCAGCCGCCCTTATATCAGCCGCCTGCGGCAGGGCGATGAAAGCATCGCAATCAGCCGTCGCCTGGTGAATGCGGATGGCAGTTTCGCCGGAGTCGTTGCCGGTTCGTTGCGAATGGCGTATTTCCGCGATCGATTCGCAGAGCTATCCATCGGCCACAACGACGCCATCACGATATTCCGCAACGACGGCGTGGTGCTGGTGCGCAATCCTTATTCCGTTGCGAATGTTGCGGGTAGCGGGGACGGGCTGCTGGCGTTCCAGCAATTCCTGATCCGGCGTGAAAGCACTTTCGTGGGCGACTGGGCGCCTGATGGCGTGAACCGTCTTTACACCTTCGACACCATCGACAAGACGCCGCTGGTGATCGACGTGGCGCTATCCGTGGACGACATCCTGGCGCGTTGGGAACGGCGCGCGGCGTTGATCGTGCCCGTTACGCTGGCACTGTTTTTCTCGGTGATGGCGCAGATTGTGTTGTTCCGTCGTGAAATGCGGTGGCGTCAGGCATTCGAACAGCAATTGCGAGAGCGCGCACAGACGGATGGCCTGACCGGCATCGCCAACCGACGCACGTTTGACGAAACGCTTGAGCGCGAGTGGGCATCGGCCCGCCGCAATGGCACGCCGATCTCACTGCTTTTTCTGGATGCGGATCACTTCAAGCGCTACAACGATCGCTACGGCCATCAAGAGGGCGACGAGCTGTTGAAACGGCTGGCGCGGGCGCTCGAGAGTAAAGCCCGGCGGCCTCGCGACCTGGCGGCCCGCTATGGTGGCGAGGAGTTCGTGCTGCTGCTGCCCGATACCGATCGCGGCGACGCGACGGCCATTGCCGAATCCATACGGGGAGCGATTGCGGATTTTGGTATTCCGCATGAAGACAATGTGGGCGGCATCGTCACGGTCAGCATCGGTGTGGCAACTGCCAGACCTACCGATGCAAAACCGGCATCGATGTTGCTTGAGGCCGCCGACGCCGCCGTGTATCGCGCAAAAAAAGCCGGGCGCAATCGAATCGCCTCGGCTTGATGGTCCCTGACTTATCGGCCCAGCATCAACGCCTGCATGCGGGTATGCGCCTGTTGCAGGTTCTTGGCCTGTTCATTCAGGTTTTGCAGCAGCTGGTTCAACTCGGTTTGCACCGCCGGGTCGTTCACCTTGACGATCGGACCGGAGATCTCGATCTGCGCTTTGTGCGCCTCGACGTAGTCGGCGATTTTCAAGCCGCTGTCGAAGGTGGCATTCAATTGCGGCAGCACGTCGCGGAACGTGTCGGCGGGCAGGCTCACGGTCTTTTCATAGGCCTTGTCGTAAACCGTCTTCAAGTCCGCCGGCTGTTTAAGTTGCGCGTGCGCCGCGTCCGCCTTGGTCTGCTGATCTTTCAGTGCAACGCCCATATCGCTCAAGGACTGTTGCGCGGCTTTCATATCTTCGCGGCGCGTCACGATATCGTTCAACGAACGCAGGGCGCCTTTTTGGATGATTCCCGACAACGGCTTTACGGACGCGTCCATGCCGGCGTTGAAATCGGTGATCACGGCGTAATGGGCAGCGTAGTCGCCGAACGACTTCTGTTCCTCATCCGTCAGCTTGGGCACGCGCACGCCGGGCTTGTCCACGATGCGAGTTTGCAGGTACTGAATGAACGCGGCACGCTGCTCGGGCTCCTTGTCGCCGCAAGCGGCCAGCACCAGCGGCAGCGCCGCAACCAGCAGCAAGAACGGACGGAATAGGGACTTCATTGAATAACCTCCGAAAGCATGAAAAAGGGCGCTTGGCAGGGTAAACCCTGTCAAAGCGCCCGCGAGCTTATCGGCTGAAGCTACTCGCCGCCATCCGTTTCAAACTTCATTTCAATCGAATCGTTACGTCACATAATTTGCGAAGATTGATGTGAAAGTCAGATGGGTTTTTGCTATACGCGCGTGTCAGGCGAGGTCAGACGAGAATGATGTCGTATTTTTCCTGCGTATAAGTGCTCTCGACTTCCAGGGATACCCGTTTGCCGACGAAATCGCCGAGCATGGCCAAATGCTGGCTTTCTTCTTCCAAAAATAAATCCACGACGTCCTGCGACGCCAAGATCCGAAACTCCTTGGGATTGAACTGCCGGGCCTCGCGCAGGATTTCACGCAGAATCTCGTAGCAGACGGTACGCGGCGTGCGGACATTGCCGCGCGATTCGCACATGGGGCAGGGCTCGCAAAGCTGATGCGCCAGCGAATCCCGCGTGCGCTTTCGCGTCATTTCCACCAGCCCCAGTTGCGTAAAGCCATTAACCGTCATGCGCGTGCGGTCGCGCGACAAGGCTTTTTTGAGTTCGGCCAGCACCGTGTCGCGGTGTTCCTGCTCTTCCATGTCGATGAAGTCCAGGATGACAATGCCGCCCAGGTTACGCAGCCGCAGTTGGCGCGCGATTGCCTGGGCCGCCTCCAGGTTGGTCTTGAATATGGTGTCGTCAAAGTTGCGGCCGCCGACGAACCCGCCGGTATTCACGTCCACCGTCGTCAATGCTTCGGTCTGGTCGATGATCAAATACCCGCCCGATTTCAGATCCACCCTGCGAGACAGCGCCCGCGCGATCTCGTCGTCGACGTTGGCGGTATCGAACAAGGGGCGGTCGCCGCTGTAATGTTGAATGCGGTCGACGACAGACGGGGTGTAGACCCGGGCCCATTCCAGCATCGCGGCGCTGGTCGTGCGCGAATCCACCAGAATGGCGCCAATCGTCGGCCCCACCATGTCTCGCAATACGCGTTGTGCCAGCGTCAGGTCTTGATGCAAAAGCGCGGGGGCGGGCTGGGTTCGAGCGGCAGCCTGGACGCTGCTCCAGAGCTTGCGCAAATATTCCAGGTCGGCGGTTAGTTCTTCATTATTAGCGCCTTCGGCCTGCGTCCGCACGATAAAGCCGCCTTTCTCATCCGCCGGCATCAGCGCCTGCAGCCGCTCACGCAGCTGAATGCGCTCGGATTCGGCGTCGATCTTCTGCGAAATCCCGATATGGGGATCATGGGGCAGATAAACCAGCATCCGTCCCGCCATGCTGATCTGGGTCGACAGACGCGCGCCCTTGGTCCCCAGCGGGTCCTTGACCACCTGAACCATGATGGTCTGTCCCTCGAAGAGCAGCTTTTCGATAGGCGTGGGCGTCAAACCCTGGCTACGTTCGCCGCGGTTCTCACGTAGGTCGGCAATATGAATAAAGGCGGCGCGCTCCAGGCCAATATCGATAAACGCGCTTTGCATGCCCGGCAACACACGAACCACACGCCCCAGGTAGATATTGCCGACATGGCCACGCTGGATGCTGCGTTCCACATGCAGCTCCTGCACTGACCCTTGTTCCACCAGCGCAACGCGGGTTTCAAACGGGGTCACATTGATCAGAATATCTTCGCGCTGGGCGATGGCGGGGGGCATAGCGTGCTCGTCTCCAAGTAGGTGCGGCGTACAGCGAATAGTAAACGTACCCTACGCCTAGGCAAGCCCGGGCGCCAACTATCTATATAGAGGGCGGCATCACCGGTTGCGATGCCCACTTCATGCGTATTTAGATTTACACAACTTTCTTGCCTGCCCGGGCGGCCCGCCCAAAAACCTGTGCTATAGTCTCGCTCCTTCGCAGTTCAGAGATTTTTGAACC